>DASQHF010000121.1:0-8856 GCA_035632215.1 Micropepsaceae bacterium
AATGGTTCCCGACGCCTGGCGCCTGGCGCAGGATCTGATAGGTCACCATGCCGGCATCGTTCGCCGAGCCTTCGGACAAGGGCTTCATCGCTTCCAAGAGCGCCGGCAGCTGGTTCGGCGTCACGTCGAGATGGGAGAGAACGACGACCTGGCCCGCCGTGCCCTTCTGGGGCGCGACATAGTGAGCGAGATGCGCACGCGCATCCGGCGGTCCGTACTGCATCGGCGCCATCGCCGCGTTGAGCTGTGTCCGCGCAGCGGCTTTGACGTGCGCGTCATAAGCCGCCCAGTTCTGCCACACTTCATTGATCACGAAACGAGAGGGCGTCGCGGCCTCTTGCAGCAGGTTCGACGACACCACGCCCTGCTCCTTGCGCGCCGCATCCCGATAGCCTTTGAGCGCGGCCATCGCGGGGCGCGCGTTCGCTGGCGAGACCTCGAAATAGGTGGTCACATAGATCGGCCCCTGATTGGGATCGGGCGCCTCGCCGGCCTTCAAGGGTGCCACGATGGCAAGCAACAGGAGCACGCTGAAAAGCGCGCCGAAGAACGATCTCATCCGTCTCTCCTAAGCGGGATTAATTTTGCGCTTGCAGTCTCTTGACGAGCGCCGCTGCGGCATCGGCTCCCGCCTGCGCGCCCGCGGTGTCGCCTTCCTGACCGCCTCTGGTGCCCGACACGCCCACCGCACCGATGACTTCGTTCCCGACCATGATCGGGACTCCGCCGCCCAACGGAATGGCTTTCGGTGTCTGGCGCTCGGACTCGCGCGGCTGACCCGGTTTGGTCGCGTCGCGCCACTCGATGGACTTCATCTTGAACATGTTCGCGGTGTAGGCCTTGCGCTCGGCAAGTCCGAGATTATGCGGCGCCGCGTAGTCGCCTTTGAGCTCCAAGACGATGTTGCCGTCGGCATCGACGACGACGGTCGCGGGATGCGAGCCGTCCTTATCGGCATAAGCCTGCACCGCTTTCAGCGCGGCCCAGGCCTGCTCCGAGGTGATACCGCTCGCGGCTTGAGCGGAAGCTTGGGTCGTCATGGCAAACAGCACGGCCGTCGCCGCCGCTGCCTTGAAGATATGAGACATGCGAAGCATCGAATCCTCCCGAATTTTTCTCTAGAGCAGCTGATCGGCGATCGCGTCCGCGCCCGCTTTGGCGCAAGCCTCGTCGGCTTCGCCGCCGCCCTTGGACCCTGTCACGCCGACGCCGCCAATGGCATCGCCGTGATAGATGATCGGGAAGCCGCCCTTTTGCGCGATCGTGTTCTCGAGATATTGCTGCCCATTCAAGTCGATCGGCTTGCCATTGTCGTCCTTGGCATCGATCGCGGTGCGCTCCATCCAGGTCGAGGTCGCCTGACGGAAGGTGCGCGCCGTATAGGCCTTGCGCCGCGCGGTATCGACCGCGTCGGGCGTCGCGCCGTCGCCACGGACAGCAAAGCGCACGAGGCCGTCCCGGTCCACCACGGCGACGGTAACCACCGAATTGTCCTTCTTGCAGGCGTCGATCGCGCCCTGCGCGACCAGGAGCGCCTGATCGACCGAGATGTCGTTGCTGTTCAAGGACTGGAGCGTGTTGTCCTTGATGAGCTCCTGCGCCAGCCCCCACGTCGCCGCCACCGCAATGATGGCGCAAATGCCCATGATGATCCGGTTGATGAAACCCATGCCGATCCTCCCGGGGAAAGAAGTCCCGTTTCCCGCAAAGAGTTTAGGCTAGAGCTTACCGGGCGTCGAGGGTCTCGGCGTGCTTGTGCGCGAGCGCCGCTTTCATCTTTTCCTGAAGCTTTTCAAAGGCCCGGACCTCGATCTGGCGCACGCGTTCGCGGCTGATGTCGTATTTGAGCGAGAGCTCTTCCAAGGTCACGGGGTTCTCCTTCAACCGCCGCGCTTCCAAGATGTCGCGCTCTCTGGGCGTGAGCTCCTCGAGCGCGGTCGACAGTAGAGTGCGTCGCTCCTCGAGCTCCTCGGACTCGGCAAGCCGCGTCTCCTGATCGAGCGTATCGTCGGCGAGCCAATCCTGCCATTCGGACTCCGAATCCGAGCCCAAGGGCGTGTTCAGGGAGGAGTCCGGCGAGGAGAGCCGCCGGTTCATGTTGACGACCTCGTCCTCAGGGACCCCGAGCTTGTGCGCAATGGTCTTCACCTGGTCGGGGTGAAGATCGCCCTCTTCGAGCGCCTCGATCTGGCCCTTCACGCGGCGCAGGTTGAAGAACAGCTTCTTCTGAGCCGCAGTCGTGCCGAGCTTCACCAGGCTCCACGAGCGCAAGATGTATTCCTGGATCGCGGCCCTGATCCACCACATCGCATAGGTCGCGAGCCTGAAGCCGCGCTCGGGCTCGAAGCGCTTCACCGCCTGCATCAGCCCGATGTTGCCCTCGGCGATGACCTCGTTGATGGGGAGCCCATAGCCGCGATAGCCCATGGCGATCTTCGCCACGAGCCGCAAGTGACTCGTCACCAATCGATGCGCTGCTTCGGTGTCCTGATGCTCGCGCCAGCGCTTGGCGAGCATGTATTCCTCGCCCGGATCGAGCAGGGGGAATTTCCGTATCTCCGCGAGATAGCGCGCTAGGCCGCCTTCGCCGACGACCGGAAGCGCTCTCGTTGCTGCCATAACGAATCCCCTTTTGCGGACACCTTATCAGGACGCTGTGAGCCGCGCCCTTATTCCTGCTAACGCATGTGGCAAGAAACGGTGTCCCCCATTTGTGGGGAAATGTGGGTATTCGGCGGCGGCTTTCAAGGTTCTGAAAGTGAGCTTTTCTCGTTCAAACCTCTCAAAGCGTTAATGAGGGCGGCAAAGTCGGCCGGCCACGCGGATGTGAAGCGGAGCTTCTTCTGCGCGCTTGGGTGGAAGAAACCCAAAAGCCCGGCGTGCAGCGCTTGGCGGGGGAATTCCGTCGCTGCGGCAAAGGCCGTTTGCTCGGCCGGCGAATGGGCCTTGGGCGCTTTACGCGCCCGGCCATATGTCGCATCCCCGACCAAAGGGTGCCCGAGATGGGCCAAATGCACGCGAATTTGATGCGTGCGCCCGGTCTCGAGCCGGCACTCGAGGAGGCTGGCGAAAGCCTTGCCGGAAATCGCATCGGCGCCGAATTTCTCGAGCACCGTATAACGGGTGCGTGCGGGCTTGCCCTGGCCGCGCAACACCGCCATGCGTTTCCGATCGAACGGGCTGCGACCGAGATTGCCTTCGACGAGACCCTCCTTCGCACGTGGGGATCCCCAGACAACGGCGTTATATGCGCGCTCGACCGCGTGCGCCGCGAACTGTTTCGCCAAGCTCCGCATCGCGCGCTCGTTCTTGGCGACGACTAAGAGCCCGCTCGTGTCCTTGTCCAAGCGATGCACGATGCCAGGGCGCTTCACCCCGCCGATGCCTTTGAGCGTCGCTCCGCAATGGGCGAGGAGCGCATTCACGAGCGTGCCGTCGAGATTGCCCGCCGCCGGATGCACGACGAGCCCCGCGGGCTTGTCGATGACGATGAGATCCTCGTCCTCGTGCACGATGACGAGCGGGATGGCCTGCGGCTTGGGGTCGGCGGTTTTGGGCGCCGGCACGAAGACGCGGAAAATATCCATCGGTTTGACCCTGTAATTCGGGTCCCGTATCGTCGCATCATGCGCGCGCGCGTAGCCGTCCTTGATGAGGGCCTGAAGGCGCGCGCGCGAAAGCTCCGGGATCTGGACGCTCAAATAATGATCGAGCCGCCAACCCTTGTGCTCTGGTGACGCAGCGAACTCGCGGAATTCTCCTTCTACGGATGATTGGGACATGTTGGCTGGCACTTCGTCTTCAGCGGGAAGTTATCGCGGCTTGCTTGCGCTCGTCATCTTCCTTGGCGCGCTCATCATGCTGGGGGTGGGCGCGCTCATCGCCGGCGCGATTCTGGGCGGCGGGCGGGTAAGGGAGGCGGCGCCCTTCAACACCAGCGTCGACGCGCCGGGCGCCAAGATCGAGTCGACCGAGCTCCAGGGCAACCGGATTCTGATGCGGCTCTCGGGGGGCGCCAACGGGGAGGAGCTCGTTATCCTCGACGCAGGCTCGGGCCGGCTCTTGGGCCGGGTGGCCGTGAACGCAAAATAGCCGCGCCCGCATCGACGTTGGCCCAATTGATCTGTAGACGGACGGTTGATGGAGCGGCGCCACTGCCGCGGGGCGACTTTGATTTCAATCAAGTTCGCTCCTTGATTCCATTGGGTTTTCCCCGATCGGAAATCAAGTCGGCAGGCGAAATCAAGTTGAAATTCATTCCCATGGGGTCAAACACCAACCCGAAGGCTGCGCAGAACTTGCCCGAAACGAGGGGGCGGTGTCTGACCCCACTTTTGCGCCGGTTGATTTTCCATTGATAAAAACCAAAGCCTCCTTTTGGCTCACAGCCGTAATTGCAAATTGCAAATTACCGCGTAGTGGGAGAGAAGGAAAGAAGAATCTTCGCGAACATGAGAAGAGCGTGAGACCCTGTTAGAGTTCCACCATGAGCGAGCGTATCCTCCACCTCTCGGACGAGTGCGCGGCATCCATTCTCGTGGCCGCCGCACGCGTTTATCCGAACGAATGCTGCGGACTGATCGAAGGTGTAAACACAGTGGCCGGCTGGCGGGCGCTCGCCGTCCATGAAGCCGCGAACCTGTCGCCGGAACCCAAGTGCCGCTTCCTCATCGATCCGCAGGTTCAGTTCGATCTGATGCGTAAGCTCAGGGGCTCGGAACGCGCCATCATCGGCTGCTTCCATTCCCATCCCGGCGGCGAGGCTGTGCCTTCCATGACCGACCGCGCGGAAGCTTATGAATCCGGCTTTCTCTATCTGATCGCCGGAGGATCGGGGGAGATGGGCTTCACGTTGAAGGCGTATCTGTTCGACGAGGCGCGCGGATTCACGCCCGTCGAGATTTCAAGCGGATAGCGAATGGCGGGGTCACCTCTTGCCTTGATCGGCCGCATCGCGCGAAGCTATAAGCGGCGGCTCGCTCCCATCGTCTCGCGGCCCAGGACGTCGCCCTCTCGCGGCGAAAACAGGCGTTCGATTCACCTTGGGAGCGCCAATTCATTACCGAGTGACCAGGGCCGCCACTTCCGTTTCTGGACCATGTTCTGGTGACACGCGCAGATGGTCAGGCCTGAAAATCGAGCAGCGTTGCTGGTGCCTACCTATCGCAAGGATCGACAGGCCCTGGCCAATCTTGCTTACCTTGCGGCGCTAAGCGGTCCGGACATGCATGTCTGGATCTCCGACTGCAGCGGCGATCCCGAGAAGCGGGATTTCCTGGATGGCCTGCAGCGAAGCCATCCGTTCGTAAGGCTTCTCAGCCGGAAACAACGGGTACCGCTCTATCCCGATGTCGCGGCGGCGATGAACCAGATGGGCTCCTACGCCTATGTCTCGATCTGCGCCGACGACGACTATGTCTCTTTGGCTTATCTCGAGGACTCGATTGCCTTTCTCGAAAAGGACGAGGCCTCCGTCTGCAGTTTCGGAAACTACCTGCTCTGGATCAACGGATCGGTGAGATGGGAAGCCTGGGAAGTCGCCGACAGCTCTCCCGTGGTGCGGTTGCAACGCTGCTTCGGCCTGGAGAGCTGGAACCGGCTCTTCTTTGCCGTGTTCCGACGGAATGCGCTGCAGGCATGGATCAATTTCTGCAACGGCCACCCGCTCATCGGCGCATTCTTCGATGCTATTCACTTCTGCTCGCTGCTCGTGCAAGGCCATGTCCGCTACCAACGGAAGGGGTTCTATCTGTGGACCGGAGAAAATTGGGAGACTAACGAGAGCAATTACGACAGCAAGACGCGCTATTATAGGGACGTCGGGCTGCCCAGTGTATTTGCGGTCTTTCACGATCTGCATTTTGCCGTGGAAGGCATCAATTTCTTCATCGGCGAGCACTGCCCGATCTCCGACCTCGACACCCGCCTTAAGTGCGCGCAGACGGTCTGGTCGGGTTGCATGTCGACCTTTCGCGAAAAGGTGAAGCTGCAAGAGAACCTGTATGCGGAGCTGATGGCCGCATCGCCGCTGGCCGTGGATGCTTTGCGCTTCCTCGTTCAGAAGGAGAGCTGCGATGACCGGCAAATCCTTGTCGCTTTCGAGGCGATTCTCGCGCGCTTCTCGGAACCTTTGGCCAAGACCTACGGAGCGCATTTCCGCGAAAGTCTCGCGCGGGCAAAGGTGACCTAGCTGAGCCCTTTCTCATAAAGCCGCGACTGCGGCTCTCCCACCGCCGATCGGCGTCGCCCCGAAACGACGGCCTCGATCACGAGCGGTGAGAGGAACAGCGCGTATAGGAATGCGAAGCAGTTGAAAACCAACCATTGCGCGTCGATGAAAGGCGAATACATCAAGAGTACCCCGAACGCGAGGAAGAGCTTGGCTGCCGCCCCACGACCTCTTTCGTCCAGCAAGGCAAAACCCCAGATCACGGGAAGAAGAAACACGATCCGGTAGCCGCTATTGGGACTCGCGCAGAAGATAGCGAGAAAGAGAAATAGAAAGCCGAAGAAGATTCGCTTCTCTGGCGGAGAAAGCGCTGCGGCCCTTTGGAAAAGGTCTTTATAGGATGACCGCGCCAGGAGCCAGATCGAACCGGCCGTCAAAACAAATGCGCAGAGAGCCAGTCCCCTGAGGAGCAAGCTCGGCATCACCGCAGGCGAAACATAGGAGGCGAACCAGGCACTCGGGTTAAGCAGTAGAAGCAGGAAATTGTAGAGGCCGAACGAGACTCCGATTTCCGCCGGCGTCGCGCGAAGGATGGCGACGACCTGCGCGAGACTCCACGCTATCAAAGGCAGGGCAGTAGCGGCTCCAAACGCGAACGCCCGCCGCGGCGGGAAAGCGAAGCCTGCGAGCATTCCGGCAACCGGATAAAGCTTCAGTGCTACCGCCAGGCCCATGACTACGCCACCTCCGAAAGACCCATAAGAGAAGGCCGCGAGAACCAAGGCGAAGACGAGCGAGTCGGTATTGCCCCGCTCGATCAAGAGAAGAATCGGAGGCGACAGAAGCAACAGCGTCGCAAGATAGCCGCGGCGCAAGAGGGATGCGCGAAACGCAATTGCGATCATTGCGATCGCCTGCAGCGTGCCCAGGATCAAGACCGGATCGCCACCGGCCGAAAAAGCGCGGAGAATGGCACTCCAGATCGGAGGATAGTTGAGCGGCCGCGCCCAAGGGTCGCCGGGATTCGCGACATAGGGATCTAGACCTTGGGATTGGGAAATCCAGGCGCCGCTTATGGTGCGCAAATCGGCGAAAACCGGCTGCAGGGGTGGAACGTGAAAAAGGCGAAAGGTGCTCGACCATCCCTGATCCACCAGCATCAGCAGAAACGACAAGACTGCGACGACGAGCAGAAGAATCGAGAGTGCCCGCAAGGCGACGACGTGACTCGGCTGGGCCATGGGAGGATCGGAGCGGAGCGGCGGTGGCGCAACGACAATACGGGCTCGGTCGTGACCACGGTAGCAGGCCTCCCCTTGCCTTGATCCTCGGCTCCGCGCGAAGCTATAAGCGGCGGCTCGCTCCCATCGTCTAGCGGCCCAGGACGTCGCCCTCTCACGGCGAAAACAGGGGTTCGATTCCCCTTGGGAGCGCCAATGAGCTACGTGAACCACGATTGAGCGAGGCGCGGATGTTCCGGTTTGCGGCATATGGATTGGCCAGGCCAAGCCTGATGGCGGGCAGCGCTATCGCTTTTCTTATTGCCGCGTCCGTCGCGGTCCGGGCGGACACGCCCGCGAACGGCATCCCCAATCTCGCTTCGAAGGATTTCGGTTGGCAGCAGAACGAAGAGGATTGGCTCGATCCGCCGACGGGATCGGTTCACGGCCCGATCCGTGAGAATCCGGCCTATCCCTTTGTGAACAACGCCGATGGCGGACGGCAGGGCAAACAAGTCACGGTCCGCATCACCAACACCAAGGATCCTATTCTGAAGCCCTGGGCGGCCGCGCAGATCGAAGCCACCAATCAGGAAATCTTGAGCGGCAAGCACCCGATTCCCTTCACTGCGCAGTCGCGCTGCTGGCCGGGCGGCGTTCCGGGACAATTGCTTTATCCCTTCGAGCCGTTCTACGCGATTCAGACGCCGAACGAGGTGTGGATGATCTGGCAGCGCGACCACATGGTCCGCCGCATCTATCTCAACACCAAGCATTCGGCGAACCCGAAACCGTCCTGGTTCGGCGAATCCATCGGCCATTACGAGAATGGCGATACTCTCGTCGTCGATACCATCGGCCTCTCCACGGCGAAGAGCTACATCGACAATTTCCGCACGCCACACAGCGAGAAGCTGCACGTCGTCGAACGCTTCACGGTCGGCAAGGATCAGAAATCCCTGACCGCGCTCGTCACCGTGGAGGATCCCGACACGTTCAACGGACCGATCACGCTGACCAAGCGCTGGTTCCGGGTCGACCTGCCGATCATCGAAACCGTCTGTTCGGAGAACAACGGCGATTTCTTCAATCTGAATCTTTTCCCGATCCCCGAATCCGCCAAGCCGGACTTTTGAGCCTGAGGTCCGCGGCCTCGATCTCGCGCGCCCCGGCCTGCTCCGCCGCGCAGACAGCGGAGACGTAGCCAGCCTACATTATCGATCCGCGTGCAGTCCGGTACGCCGGTCTTTGGGGAAACCCAACCCGGCGCGTGCCCCTTGCCAAATACGCCCACGCCTGCCCGCCGCCTTGGCACGGAGCTTGCGGGCTCTAAGCTCGCGGCTGTTGAGGGGCCTAAAACCGTTCGCGCTGGTCAAAGTTTGAGCAGGGCGCGCTCGTCTTGAGCACGCCCTTACTTTCGCGTGCCGGAATTTCCATGACAGCCGATTTGAAGCCGCTACCATCCGC
>DASQHF010000122.1:0-17871 GCA_035632215.1 Micropepsaceae bacterium
ATCTTCGAGCCTTTCGGCAAGGCCGACGACTCCTATGCCAGGCGCCATTCGGGGGCGGGGGTCGGCCTTGCGGTGGTGAAGCGGCTGATCGAATCCGTGGGTGGCACGATCGGGGTGGAGAGCGAACCCGGAATGGGTGCGAGCTTCTGGATCACGATTCCGGCCTTGCGGAATGCGGCCGTGCCGGATGAGCCGGACACCGAGACCGCCAACCCGCCACGCGGGCTGACGCTGCTCGCTTATGTTCCGGACGCAGTGACACGCGCAATGATCGAGCGGCTGCTGGTGCCGTTTGGCAATCGTGTCACTTTCGCCGGGACTTTGGCCCAAGCGGTGACGATATCGGCCCGCAACGGTTTTGCCGCCGTGATTGCCGCGGCGCCCAACGTGGATTCGATTGCCGCGGCACCCGGCCAGCGCACGCCGATTCTTGCGATCGCGTCGCCTGATGATCGTCCGCCGGCGGGTGCAAATGGCGTCTTGCGCTGGCCCGCGGCGCCGCATGCCCTCTACGCCGCGATCACGGCCCTGACCGGCGAACACGATACGAAGATCGATCCGGTCCACGAAGAAAAGGCCGAAGCGGCCGTGGATACCAAGCAGATTTCGGAGCTCGAGAAGTCTCTTGGATTGAAGACATTGCTCGACATCATGCAATCGTTCCTCGCCACCGCGAACGAGCTCTCCCAGGCGCTCGCCGCTGCGAGCGAGCGCGAGGATTGGGGCCAGGCAGGCCGGCTCGCGCAGGATTTCGCGGGCGCGGCGGCCGAGCTTGGTCTGACGACCCTCGCCTCGACCGCGCGCGTGCTTGTCCAAGGCGCCCGCGACGGCGCCAAAGTGGACGCCCTCTCGACGGCGGCCGCCAACGTCATCACGGAGCACGAGTGCGTGCGCGAGGCGCTTCAGAAGCTCTATCCCGAGCTTGCCGCCTAAATCGGTATAAGCTCGCGCGGACGCGCGACATGCCTCATATTCGACGTTCTCGTCCTGTAGATAAAAGGGCGAGTCGGTCTTACGAGGCATTGGTTGCGCCTTCCCCACCTCGAATTCCCGGCCTTGGCCATCGCGGGCGAAGGCGCCGTCGTCGCGGCGCCCGACGGGGTCGTGCGCGCGCTTTCATCGGCCGAGGCGCGCGCGCTCATCGCTCGCGGCGACGTGCTTGTTTGCCACGCCGTGTTCACCGCGCAGCGGCTGAACCTCAGACCCGAGCACGCACTCTTCGATGTGCTCGAATTATTCGCGTTCGTGCGGGCGGGTGAACCTTGTCTTCCAAGCCCGCTCGGTCTCGCGCGCGCACTTGCGCTTCCCCACCCGCACGGCGGCGAGGAATCCGCCATCGCGCTGCGGCAAGCGGCCGGCATCTTGCTCGATGACCTTGCAACGCTCCCCGCCGAAGAGAAGGAATCTACGCGCAAAACCGCCGCTGCCATGGCACGGGCTGGCTGGCGCTGGGGTCCTGCGATCTTAAGCATCTTGGGGGAACCGGAGCGTTTGGGCGGCCCGCTCTCGGGCCTCGACGCGTGGCGCGGATTACCGGAATGGGAGGATCAACCGCCCCTGCCGAGAGCAGGAAGTACGCCCGTCGATGTCGAGGACGCCGAGCGGCGCCTCCACTCGCTCATCGGACGCCAGGGGGCAACGCGGCGCCAACAGCAGGGCTTCACTGCGGCGGCAACGGCCGCTTTCGCGCCCCGTGCGCGCGCCGGGAGCCCGCGCGTTGTGCTTGTCGAAGCGGGCACAGGCACCGGCAAGACGCTTGGTTACCTCGCGCCTTCCTCGCTGTGGGCGGAAAAGAACGGGCCAGGCCTTTGGATCTCGACCTATACGCGCAATCTGCAGCGCCAGATCCTGCAAGAGGCGGCGAAGCTTTATCCCGATCCGCGCGAGCGCGAGGAGAAGATCGTCCTGCGCAAGGGGCGGGAGAACTATCTCTGCTTGCTCAATTTCGAAGAAGCGGCAAAGCGAACCGCGCTCGCGCCCGGTCAGCGCGCGGTCGCGCTCGGCCTGATTGCGCGCTGGATGAGGAAGACGCCGGACGGTGATCTTTCCGGCTCGGGTTTCCCCGCCTTCCTTGCGGCTTCGGTGCCCTTGCGCGAGCTCACTGATCGCCGCGGTGAATGCATCTACGCCGCCTGTCTGCATTACCGCAGCTGCTTCATCGAGCGCGGCTTGCGAAAGGCCAAGAATGCGAGCCTTGTCATCGCGAACCACGCACTCGTCATGGCGCAGGCAAGTCAGGACGGCGTGCGCGCGGAAGAAGCCGATGACGTCGCGCCCGAACGCCGGCTCCACTACGTCTTTGACGAGGGACATCATCTGTTCGACGCTGCGGATTCGGCTTTTTCCGCCCATCTCTCGGGGATGGAAATGGCGGAGCTGCGGCACTGGCTGCGCGGGCCCGAGGGCCGTCGCTCTCGCGCGCGTGGCTTAGGTGAGCGAGCACGCGATCTCGTTTCGGAGGGCGCGGAAGGAACAAACGCGCTGGAGGAGGCTTTGGCGGCAGCAGGCGCGCTCGCGGGCGAAGGCTGGCTTCAGCGCGTGAAAGGCGGTCCGCCGGCGAATGTCGGCGAAATCTTCCTGGCCCACGTCTACGAGCTTGTGCGCGCACGCAGCACGGATGCGGACGGACAATACGCGATCGAGGGCGAGACGAGTGCCTTGCCCGATGAGCTCGTGAAAGCGGCGCGGGCGCTCGATTACGCACTCTCGCGTCTACTCGCCCCGCTCGTTCGCCTTGCAGCGGCATTGAGGGAACGGCTCGATCGTGAAGCCGCAACGCTGGATGAGAATCTCCGCGTCCGCCTTGAAGCCACCGCGCGCGGCATCGAGCGCCGCGCGCGTCTTTTGATCCCGTCCTGGCGGTCGATGCTCACCGTGCTCGAAGGCGATCGGTCCGAGAGCGGCGAATTCGCCGACTGGTTCGAGATCTCGCGCGACGACGGCCGTGACGGCGATGTCGGCCTCAAGCGGCATTGGATCGATCCGACACTCCCGTTTGCGGAAACGATCCTGAAACAGGCGCACGGCGCGCTGATCACCTCGGCGACCTTGCGCGACGCGAGCGGCGATTCGGGAGACTGGCGCTCGGCCGAGGTCCGGGTCGGCGCGCACCATCTCCCCGAGCCACCGGCACGCGCGCTGTTCGGATCTCCGTTCGATTGGGCCAAACAAGCACGCGTGATTGTCGTACGCGATGTCGATCGCCGCGACTGGGATCAGCTGGGCGCCGGCTACCGTGAGCTGTTCCTTGCCTCGGGCGGAGGCGCGCTTGGGCTCTTCACCGCGGTCAAGACGATGAAAGCCGTGCACGCGCGGATTAAGGGAGCGCTCGCCGAGGCGGGGATCGCGCTCTATGCGCAGCACGTCGATGCGCTCGACACCGGAACGCTGGTAGATCTTTTCCGCGCCGAAGAGAACGCCTGCCTCTTGGGCACCGACGCGCTCAGGGACGGCGTCGACGTGGTCGGGCGCTCGCTGCGACTCTGCGTATTCGACAAGGTCCCTTGGCCAAAACCCAGCATCCTGCATCGCGCCCGGCGCGAGCGCTTCGGTAAGGGCTATGACGACCTTATTGCGCGCTTGCGTTTGAAGCAGGCGTTCGGCCGCTTGATCCGCAGCGAGACGGACAAGGGCGTGTTCGTGATTCTGGATGCCGCCTGCCCATCGCGGCTCTTGACCGGACTTCCGCCGGAAACACCCGTGCTTCGCTGTTCGTTCAAAGATGCCGTCGCCGAAACACGGCGCTTTCTCTGAAGCGAACTGTGCTACTTTGAAGCGCGTAAGCTCGGGATTATCCTCATGAAACGCGCTGCCATCGGTGTTGCGGCCCTTGTTGCCGCCCTGTTCGTGTTCATGCTCGCTAGGACAATGACGGTAGCAGCACCCGCCGGCGCGCAGACCACGGCAGCGCCTCCCATTCCCGTCGACTCGAAGCTCGTCGCCAATCATCTATCGCAAGCCATCAAATTCCAGACCGTCTCCTATGGCGATGGCGTCAAGGAAAAAGAAAAGACCTCGGCGCTCGAGGCCATGCGCGACTGGATGGAGATGACCTATCCCAATTTCCACGCCGCGGCCGGACCGGAAGCCTTCGGGGAAAGCCTTCTCTTCACCTGGCACGGGCTTAATCCAAATCTGCCGCCGGTGCTCCTGATGGCCCATCTCGACGTGGTGCCGGTGGTGCCCGGCACCGAGAAGGATTGGGCCCATGGCGCGTTCTCCGGCGACATTGCCGACGGCTTCGTCTGGGGCCGTGGTACGATCGATGACAAGGGCGAGGTCGTCGCCATTCTCGACGCCGCCGAGAGATTGGCTGCGGGTGGATATCAGCCGCAGCGCACGATCATGTTCGCCTTCGGCGAGGATGAAGAGGTCGGGGGAAAGGGTAACGGGCGGATCGCCAAGGCCATCCAAGCGCGCGGGATGCATTTTGCGTGGGTGCTCGATGAGGGGAGTCCCGTCGCGAACGAGCCCTATCCCGGCGCGCGTACTCCCCTCGCCCTGATCTCCACCGGCGAGAAAGGATTCTTGAGTCTCGAGCTGACGGCGCACGGCACCGGCGGACATGCTGCGAGACCGTCGCGCGATCTCGCTTTGCCGCGGCTTTCAAACGCGATCCTCAATGTCGTGAACAATCCCTTTGTTTCCGATCTCGACGATATCCAGCGTGCCAAGCTCCGCATCCTTACGCCGATGGTTCCCTTCGGCCAGCGCTTCATGCTCGCCAATCTTTGGTTGACCAAGCCGCTCGTCATGCGCACGCTCGAAGCCCAGCCCGACACGGCGGCAACGCTGCACACGACGATCTCGCCGACGATCCTCGAAGCCGGAATCAAGGAGAATGTCATTCCGCCAACCGCACGCGCGGTGATCAATTTCCGCCTGCATCAGCGCGACACGATCCGCTCGGTCACCGACCATGTGAAAGGCGCGATCGGCGACCCCAAGGTCGACATTGCCGAGCGTGAGGAGACGGTTTCAGAGAGCTCGAAGATCGTCTCGGAAAACAGTCCGGCCTACGCCTACGTCGCGAACGCAATCCGGGAGACCTTCGGTGTGCCGGTCGCGCCTGACTTGATGACGGGCGCAACCGATTCCCGCGAATATCTGCCGCTCGCTGACGCGGTGCTGAGATTCCGGCCTTTCCACGCCGATCCCGACGATCTCGTGCGCGTGCATGGCACGAACGAGCGGGTTGCGGTGGATGATCTCGGCTCTGCCGTGGACTTCTTCACCCGCCTGATGATGGAACTGAAATAGCCGCGAAATTTCCTTGGGATGTCGTGGCGCGGCGGCTACTCGACGGGCTTGACTCCGTTTAAGAAGCGGACATGGGTCATGCCGTGACAGCACCGTTTGCCGGTCTCCCGTTTGAAGACGCTGCCCGCGACACAGCGGGCGCCGACAGCCCTTACGGCAAGTTCTCGACGGGAATCCTGCCCTCGCACATCTTAAAGCGCCTCATCCGCGCGCGGCGCGAAGTGCTCGCGACCGACGAGATAACCGACGAACAGATTCAGCCTGCAAGTCTCGACTTGCGCCTCGGCGCGAGCGCCTTCCGGCTGCGCGCGAGCTTTCTGCCTGGCCGGGAAGCGCGCGTTACGGACAAGCTCAGCGAAATGGCCATTCACGAGATCGACTTGAAAGCCGGCGCCGTCCTCGAAACCGGCTGCGTCTATCTTGTGCCCCTGCTCGAACGGCTGGAGCTGTCGTTCAGGGTATCGGGAATTGCTAATCCCAAGAGTTCCACGGGACGCCTCGACGTCTTTACGCGCCTCATCACCGATCACGCCCAGGCCTTCGACCGCGTCGGGGAAGGCTATCATGGGCCCCTCTACGCGGAAATTTCCCCGCGCACCTTTCCCGTCCTCGTGCGCAAAGGCTCGAGACTCAATCAGTTGAGGTTGCGGCACGGCTCGCCCCAATTCACCGATACGCAGCTCAAACGGCTGCACGAAGAAGTTGGGCTGGTCGACGGTCCGGCTGACATCGAGGGCGGGCTCGCCTTGAGCGCCGACTTGAAAGGCGAGCCCATGACGCGGCAGGTCGGATGGCGCGCGCGGCGTCATGCCGGCGTAATCGATATCGATGCGCGGGCACTATACGATCCACTCGATTTTTGGGATCCGATCTACGCGCGCAAGAGCGCTTCGATCGTGCTTGATCCCGACGAGTTCTACATTCTGGCCTCACGTGAGGCGGTATCGATTCCGCCTGACTTCGCCGCCGAGATGATGCCGTTCAATCCGCTCGTAGGCGAGTTCCGCGTCCATTATGCGGGATTCTTCGATCCAGGTTTTGGTCATGAGTCAGGCTTTGGCCGTGGCGCGCGTGCAGTCTTGGAAGTCCGCTCGCGTGAAGTTCCCTTCGTGCTCGAGGACGGCCAGATCATCGGCCGACTCGTTTTCGAGCGGCTGACCGATACTCCGCCGCAGGTTTACGGACAGGCGCTCGGGTCCAATTACCAGCGGCAAGGCTTGAAACTTTCTAAGCATTTCCGCCTGCCTTAACGGTTAAGCTCAAGGCGAGTGTTGCTTTTCCTCCACAGGGGCGAGGCAGAATCGCATCACGCGCGCAATTCCAATTGCAAGCTGGAAATTCTGGCGCAAACTCATTCTCGCGCGTCTGTCGGGGGCGAGGATGCGCAAAAAGGGCCCCGCAGATTATGAGGGGCGGGCGTTAGGCGGCCGGGTCTCCCCGTTTCACGGGCGCGGATCGGCCGCCTTCGCGTTTCAGAGCACGGTTCAACGAGGCTTGCCGAGCGCATAGGGCTTGAGCGCGGCGTAGATCGCGAACAGCGTCGGCGTTGCTATTCCATAACGTTTTCCAAGCGTGACCGCGTGTCCATGAAAAGTTTCGAGCTCGAGACGCTTGCCCGCCGCAAGGTCCTGATAGAGCGAAGAATAATTCGTGGGCGCGAGCGACTCGAGGAATGCCCTCGCGCGCTCCCTCATGGTCGCATCGAGACCCGATCCCGCGGCGATTGCGAGCGCGAGCAGTTCCTCCACTTGCAGTCGCCACAGCTCGTGCGTCTCGGCAAGCTCGCGAATGTATTTGACCGGCAGACGCGTCAGCGAAGTCGTGCCAGCGATCGGGGTGATGCAGATGTATTTCTCCCAAAGCACCTTGCGTATCTCGCCTGTGACCTCGCAAGGAATTCCGGCGAGCTTGCAGGCACGTGCGAATGCGACTGCGCGCGGCGATTCTCCGCCGTTCATCTCTCCAAAGACAATCCGGCCCAATTGATGGTGCGCAATCACGCCTGGAGATTCGATGTTTGAGAAGACATACACGACCCCGCCCATCGCGTGTCCGGGGCCAAGAATCGCAGAGATCTTCTCCTCGCTCTCGACGCCGTTCTGGATGGACAGCACGCCTGTTGAAGGCGCGACGATGGGCCTGATCGATTCCGCGACGGTCTCCGTATCGAAGCCCTTGACGCAGAAGAGGACCAAGTCGGCCGGCGGATGACCAGCAAGCGAGTCGACCACGCGGACTTTGACGCTCCATTCGCCTTCGACCGCGGAACGGATACGGATGCCCTTGTCCTCGATCGCGCGCAGGTGTTCGCCACGAGCGAGGAACGTCACGTCTGCGCCCGACTTCGCGAGCTTAGCCCCGAAATAACCGCCGGTCCCGCCGGCTCCGACGACAATCACTCGCATATAGCCTCACTGTCCCCGATGAGACGGGAACCTCATAAGGCCAAGCTTTGGGCAAGAGAATAGATGCGAAAAAATGTAGCCCGACCAAGCGGCCGGGCTACAGCGCCTTAGGAACTCAGCTCGAAATGGCCAAGCCCAAGATATGGTCTAACTAATCCTGATCGGTTCCGGATTGTCCGCCCTGTTGGCGTTTTGTCGGATCCATTTGTCCGGATTGTCCGGAACGGCCGCCTTGCTGGCCCTGCTGGCTGCCTTGCTGGCCACCCTGTTGGCCGCTTTGCTGGCCGCGTTGATTCTGGCCCTGTTGACCACCTTGTTGACCACCCTGTTGTCCACCTTGTGTCTGTTGAGCATTGCCCATGACTATTTCTCCGTGTTGAGGCGGCTGGTTCCCCCCGCTGGAACAAGAACCGCCAGGCCGATGATTGGTTCCCATTGGTCGATCGGCGAAGAGCGGTTTAAAGTTCAACTCGTTTTTGTGCGGCACTTGCCGCTGCCGTTGGCGCGTCCACGATTCAAACTTCGGAAGCGGAGATTGGATCGAAGGAGAAATTATGCGTGGAAGAAGGAGTGCGCGCAGATGCCTGACTTGGCCGGCAGGAAGATCGCCTATTACGGGTACACGGGCGCCATCGATTCGCACGGCGTGGCGCGCATCGCCTCCGCGCTCAACGCCGCGGTGAAAGACCGCGCCGATGAAGTCTGCCTCTCCTTGAGTTCTCATGGCGGCTACGTTTCCGACGGAATCTATCTTTACAATCACATCCGCGGATTGCCGCTCCGCGTCGTCGCGCACAACACGGGAAGCGTCACGTCTATCGCTGTAGCGGTCTTCCTCGCCGGCGAGGAGCGATATTGCTCGTCCCATGGCATGTTCATGATCCATCCGACGATCATGTCGTCCAAAGGGGACATGACCGCACAGCGTCTTCAGAGCTCGCTCGATTCTGCCTTGGCCGACGATCGGCGGACCGAGGCCATCCTGCGCGAACGCGCGGCCATTCCGGAAGAGATTCTCAATGCCCGCCGGTTCAAGGACGTCTACATCACGCCCAAGGAAGCGGTGATCTACGGCCTTGTCCATGCGGTACGGGAATTCGTGCTGCCCGAGGGCGAGCAGATCATACAGATCTAGACCACGTTCTGGTCTGAACGTTCGGCGCGATGCCGCGTTTTCAGCACAGGCATAAGGAGCGTGCATGATCATCGAAGAACTGCCGCGACATGCGTGCATCGACCTCCTGACCCGGATTCGGCTGGGCCGACTGGCCTGTGCCCAAGGTCAGCAGCCCTATGTGACGCCGATCTTCTTTGCCTACCATTCGGAGGCGCTCTACAGCTTTTCGACGATCGGCCAAAAGATCTCGTGGATGCGCGCCAACCCACTCGTTTGCCTGGAAGCCGATGAGGTCGAGAGCCCGCACCAATGGTCGAGCGTTATCGTGTCGGGCCGCTACGAAGAACTACCGGCGGCTGAAGAGTTCGAGGCCGAACGCAAGCTCGCCCACAGCTTGTTGCAGGAGCGCCCGATGTGGTGGGAGCCGGGCTATGCGAGGACGACCTTACAAGGTCGGGAGCGGCCCCTCGAGCTCGTCTATTTCCGGATCCACATGTCCCAGATCAGCGGCCATCACGCGCGTCTTTGACATTTACGCCACGCTGCACCGCCAGTCATCGACAGGTTTCGGGCGGACATGTTATTGGAAGCCGAGAAGGCGGGCGTAGTTCAGAGGTAGAACGTCAGCTTCCCAAGCTGAATGTCGAGGGTTCGATTCCCTTCGCCCGCTCCAATCTCAATTGACACAGGTCAAAGCGGCTTTTCGAACGCCGTTCCATGCTCCATCAGCTGACGAAAGGAGCATGGGATGAGCAATCGCGCTGCTTCGTTGCTTCGCAACGTCCTGTTTGCCGCTGTGGCAACGAGTATGGTCTCAACTGTCGCGTTACCCGCCCCCGATTATGGCGAGGATATCTTGAGCTTCGATATGTGGTGTCTCGAGATGCAGCTCTATCCGATGACCCGCTGCGACTCGCGCCGGCCCGGCGACGTCAAGGATTACCAACAATATCGGACGGCGGTAGAGCAATACCAGCAGGAGCGCGCGAATCGCGCGAAGCGGGAGCAAAGCCTCAAGCAGAGACTCGATCGCGATCCGCTGAACGCCAAGCGCGATCCCCTTGCGAAGCCAGCCGGCTAGACGAGAAGATCTCGCTTCTGAACGAAATTGCAGTCCGTCAAACTCGGACCAGGCGTTCTGCTGGACAGGTCGGCGAAAATGCGCAAGATGGGTCGACGCTAGGGGCATAGATTCCAGGAGCGGCGCTATGCCGTATGATCGCATTTACACTTTGGAAGCAGATCGCCATTTATCGCTAGGCTAAGGATTCATCGACGCTGAATCGGTTCCGCTTTCGACCATGCAGTGCCGTTTGTTCCACATCCTCGACGAAGGGCCACCGCGCGGTCCGCAACAGCTTGCGGCCGCTTGTCGCCAAGGGAGCCTCGCACTTCGCCAGATTCAGCTGATCCATTCGCAAGACCAGGAAAGGACCTGAACATGAGAATGAGAAAGCCATTCGCCCTCGCGGCCGCCTTGTTGATGACCGTGTCCGCGGTGCAGCCCGCGTTTGCCCAGGGCCGCATCGGCCGCGAACGCAACGAAGCCTATCGGGACGGTTACGACGACGGCTATCGCGAGGGCGCTCGCGACGCTTATCGCGAAGGCTATGAAGACGGCCGCCAAAACCGGCGCTATAGCGACCGCTATGGCCCGCCGCCTCCGCCCCCTGTCGCCGTCGATCGCAACGAGCAGTGGCGCGCGCGTTATGCCCGCACTTACACCTATAACGACGACAACTTCTATCAGGAGTGCCGTCAGACCGTGGATCCGGCGGGTGTTATCGCCGGCGCACTCATCGGCGGGCTTCTCGGCAACGCGATATCCCGTGGCGGCGCGCGTGCCGGCGGGACGATCGCAGGGATCGTCGTGGGCGGCGTCGCGGGCGCGGCGCTGACGCGCAACCTCAATTGCGAGGACCGTAGCTACGCCTACAAGACATATTACGATGGGTTCAACGCGGGACGGCCGAATACCGCCTATCAATGGCGCAATCCGAACAACGGCCACTATGGAAGCTTTCGCGTTGCCGACTACTACAATGATCCGGATGGATTCCGCTGCGCGAACTACACGCAGCAGATTTTCATCAACGGGCAACCACAAGCGGCGAGCGGGCGCGCTTGTCAGCAACCTGATGGAACCTGGACCATCGTCCAATAGTTATTGCTGCCACGACGACCGAGAGCCGGCCTCCTCGAAGCCGGCTCTCGACGTTTCTAGGACGGGCGTGAAATACGCGGCATGAGCGTACGGCCGAGGGCAAGCACGATCAACGCGGCGATCAATTGGCCCCCTGCGAGCATTGCCATTCCGGAAGCGTAGTCGCCGCTCCGCTCTTTGAGCGCGCCAATCAACGTTGGCCCAAGAAATGCGCCCACGCGGCCAATCGCGCTGATGAGAGCGATACCGCCAGCGGCGGACGTGCCGTGCAGGAAAGTGGATGGCAGGCTGTAGAAGGGTGGCATGAAACTGACCATACCGATCGCCGCCAAGCTGAGCGCGAGGAGAACGGCGGGATTGACCGCGCCAAGACTTGCGATGGCGAAGCCAGCTGCCGCGGCAAGTGAGGCCAGCACCACATGCCAGACGCGCTCGCCCTTCTTATCGCTCGAGCGGCTCCACAACAGCATCGCGAGCACACTCGCGAGAAACGGAAGCGCCACCACAAAGCCGGTCGCGAGGTTGCCAAAGCCCATCGCTTGGACGATCTGCGGCAGCCACAAGAGAAGACCGTAGAAACCGAGCTCCCAGCCGAAATAGGCAAGTCCCAACATGAGCACGCGGGAATCGACGAGCGCGTCAGAGAGGCTCGGCTGCTCGTCCGGCTTCTCGGTTCCAAGCCGGTTAGCGACGATCGTCTTCTCTTTCTCGCTTAGCCAGGGCGCGGCGGATGGCCTGTCGGGAAGGAAACCGAGGACTACGAAGCCGAGCAGCAGGACGGGCAAACCCTCGAGCAAGAAAAGCCACTGCCAACCGTGCAACCCGCGAAACCCGTCGAGCTCCAGAATAAAGCCCGAGAGCGGCCCACCAATGACGAAGGAAAGAGGTATTGCGCTGTAGAAGACCGCTATCAAGCGCGCCCGATAGGATTGGGGGAACCACAGCGTAAGGTAGAAGATCATGCCAGGGAAGAAACCGGCTTCGGCAAGGCCTAAGAGAAAGCGAACGGCATAGAATTCCGCGGCGCTTTGGATGAATGCGTTTGCCGCAGAAATGACCCCCCACGCCGCGAGGATGAAGAACACGATTCGGCGCGCACCGAGGCGGTCGAGGATAAGCGCGGCCGGGACTTGGAATAGGGAGTAGCCGATATTGAGAACTCCGCCGCCTAATCCGAAGACCACGGGCGTAAATCCGAGATCTCTGTTCATCGTCAACGCCGCAAAGCCGACATTCACGCGATCGAGGAAGTTGAAGAAGTAGAGAATCATCATCAGCGGGAGCAGGCGCCAGGCGCATTTCGCGAAGACCTGCTCCGCGGTCATTCGTTGCCGCTTGTCCGCGCGGCGAGGAAGGAAGCCCCGCGCGTTCGTCCGATTGCAAGCACCACAGCCGCGGAGAACAGGAGCGCCAGCGCCAGCACTGCCATTCCGGAGGCATAGCCGCCGGTGTTCTCTTTCAAGTACCCCATGATGGAAGGCCCCAATAATCCGCCCATGCCAGTTCCAAGCATGTTGACGAGGCCTATGCCTCCGGCCACCGCAGTGCCACCGAGATAAGCGGAAGGCAGACTGAAAAACGGTCCCTGCACCGCCAACAGACTGACGACAACGGCTCCGAACGCGACGAGCACCAGGAGATCATTGTGGAGCACGGCGGCGAGCGTGCATCCGGCCGCCGCCAAAACACAGGGCAAGGCGACATGCCGGATGCGTTCGCCTTTGCTGTCGCTGCGTAGCCCCCAGACAATCATCGCCACGATCCCAACACCATAGGGAATGGCGACCAGAAGGGTCGTAACGAGGTTGGAGTAGCCCATCCCCTGAACGATTTGAGGCAACCACAATTCGACGCCGTAGCGCCCAAAATTGATTCCGAAATAGACAAGCCCGAGCGCGATGACGCGCGGATCGACGAGAGCCGGCCAGAACGCACGAGGCAGCACCACGTTCTCGCCTTCAAGCCGCGCCGAAATCCGCAGCTTCTCGTCGTCCACCAGCCAAGATGCGGTGGCCGGGCGGTCCGGCAGCAATCGGAGCACCACAAAAGCAAGCACGAATGCCGGTAGGCCTTCGATGACGAACAGCCATTGCCAACCGCGCAGGGAAAGCACGCCTTCCATCTGGAGCAGGACTCCGGAAAGCGGCGCACCGACGACGAACGCCATCGGTATCGCGGTCATGAAGCCCGCCACGAACCGAGCTCTATAGGATTGTGGAAACCAGTAGGTGAGATACAGCACCATGCCGGGGAAGAAACCGGCCTCGGCAACTCCCAAAGAGAAGCGCAGCGCGTAGAAGCTCTTCGGGCCCTGGATGAAGGCAGTCCCTATCGAGAGGGCGCCCCAAACCGCCATGATCGCGAAAATCCAACGCCGCGCGCCCACACGTTCCAAGACCACGTTGGCCGGAATCTGGAAGAGCAGATAACCCCCGAAGAACAGGCTGCCGCCTAAACCGTAGACAAAGGGTGAGAAACCCATGTCATGGTTCATCGTTAGTCCTGCAAAACTGACGTTCACCCGGTCGACGTAGTTGACGAAATAAAGGATGGCGATCAGCGGCACCAGCCGGCGGGCGCATCGTGCGAAGATGTTTCGCTCTTCATCCATGGGCGACGGCTTCCTCTGAATGCAGTCCGACGGTTCAAGCGATGTCCCGGGTGCCTCCTTACCACAGCTTCAGTCTTGCGAGCGGCTCAATCCGGTATGCTATGGTCGGTCGAGTGTCAGTCTTTAGACGCGCTTTGGAGAACGAGCATGAAAGAAGTTGCATACGGGATGCGTCTCGCGGCGAGTGCTATCGCGATGTCCTGCGCGGCGGCATTGTGGCCCGCGGGTGCGGCTGAGACGGATGTAGTCCCGAACTTCTCGCCCGACCCCAAGATTGGCTGGCTCGCGCCCGACGACGACTTTATTCGCCCCGAGAACGGACCCGGACCGGTCACCTTCGATCCCGCGCATCCTTACATCAGCTTCTACAAGTTCCCTACGAATCCCCATCCCGCCTTCCGCGTCGCCGATCCGACCAATCCGATCCTTCAACCCTGGGCGGCAGATAGCTTGCGCAAGACGAACGAAAGGGCGCTTTCGGGAAAGACCGTGTTTACGCCCAAGGAGCGATGCTGGCCGATCGGCGTGCCGGGCTTTCTTCTCTACCCGGCGCAGCCGGTCTATTTCGTTCAAACGCCGAAAGAAGTTGTGTTGATCTGGAACCAGGATCATCAGGTGCGACACGTCTATCTTACGGACAAGCATTCGGCTCGCGTAAAGCCGTCCTGGTTCGGCGAATCGGTCGGTCATTACGAGGGCGATTCGCTCGTCGTCGATACGATCGGGCTATCCACCAAGACCTTCGTCGACAATTACCAGACGCCGCACACCGACCAGCTGCACGTCGTCGAACGCTTCCACATGATCGACGGCGGCAAGACGCTGGAAGTGAACGTTCATGTGGAAGACCCCGGTGCGTTCACGACGCCTTGGAACGCGATCCAGCGCTACCGGCGCGTCGAACAGGCCGAGATGTTCGAATCGGTCTGCGCCGAAAATAATCTCGACCACTTCCATCAGGACGTGGGCGTGTTTCCGGTCGCGGACAAACCCGACTTCTGATTGCGGTCAAGCCGGGCAATATTTCGCGCGCATCGCTTTCTTGTCGAGCTTTCCTACGCTCGTTTTCTCGAGCGCCCTGACCAAGAGGATGTGCTCGGGGACGGCAAGCTTCGAGATCTTGCCTTGCTCCGCGCAAGCTGCGACATGCGCGTGGATGTCGTCCGCGCCTGCCTTGCCTGCGAATTCCGGCTTCAGCACCACAAGCGCCATCGGCCGCTCGCCCCATTTCACGTCCGGTCTCCCGATGACGGCGGCTTCCGCGACGCAAGGATGTTGCAGGATCAGATCTTCCAGCGCGACCGAGGAGATCCACTCGCCTCCACTCTTGATCACATCCTTGATGCGATCCGTGATTTGTAGATAGCCCTCCGAATCCATTTTTCCGATGTCGCCGGTATGCAGATATCCACCCGCCCAGAGCTGTTCCGAGGCTTCGGGATTTTGAAGATAGGCTTGCGTCAGCCACGGCGCGCGCGCAACGACTTCACCCGTTGCCTGATCATCATGCGCGACGTCGTGCATGGCCTCATCCACGATTCGAAGATCAACAAAGGGAACCGCACGCCCGGATTTCGCGCGCAAGAGAGCTTCGTCTTCGACCGTCATGTGCGACTTCAAATGCGCGACCGTCAGGAGCGGACAGGTCTCCGACATCCCATAGCCGCCGAATATGTCGATGCCGCGGGCAAGGGCTGCTCTCGCAAGGCTGGTTGGAAGAGCCGCGCCGCCGATGACGACCTTCCAGCCCGAGAGATCGGCGTCCTTTCCGGCAGGGCAGCCGAGCAGCATCTGAAGGATAGTGGGGACACAATGGGAGAAGGTAACCCCTTCCTTCGCTTTCAGCGCGAGCAAGACCTCGGGCGCATATCGTCCGGGATAGACCTGCTTCGCGCCTGCCATGGTCGCTGCAAACGGGAATCCCCAGCCATGGACGTGGAACATCGGCGTGATCGGCATATACACATCATCACGATCGAACCGGCCTTGTTTCGGCTGAAGACCGAAAACCGTGAGGAGGCCGAAAGTGTGCAGCACAAGCTGGCGATGGCTGAAGCAGACGCCTTTTGGTAGTCCCGTCGTGCCCGTGGTGTAGAAGGTCGTCGCGCGCGTGTTCTCGTCGAAGTCCGGAAACGCGTACTCCGCGGAGCCCGATTCGAGCATCTCTTCATATTCCGCCGCAAACGCGACAGGGCTTTCGGCCGGAGCGCCGGTATCGCTGATCAAGACGTAGCTCCGCACCGTTTCGAGCTTGTCCTTGATCGCGTCTAGACAGGGGAGGAACTCGCCGTTGACGAGGACAATCTTCGCGCGAGCATGATTAAGCGTGTAAGCGATCTGTTCGGGCGATAGGCGGACATTCACGGTTAAGAGAACCGCCCCCATCATCGGGATGGCGAAGAAGGATTCGAGGTAGCGGTGGCTGTCCCAATCCATCACGGCGACGACGTCGCCAGGCTCGATCTTGAGACGTACGAGAGCGCTCGCGAGTTGGCCGACGCGACGGCCGAGCGTGCGATAGGTTAGTCGCTTCAAGTCGCGGTAGACGATCTCGCGCTCGGGCGCATAAGCGATACCCGGCGCAAGAAGATGCTTGATGAGCAGCGAATAGACGTAAGCCGAGGGTGTTGGCTGAACGAAATTGCCCGTCATGGCGGTCACCCGATCCTTCGACGTCAATAATTGCCGAATGCCTGCCTGTAAATCATCTGCGCTTGCGAATCCGCGAGCACATCGGTCGGGTCAGGGCCACGAAAATGGGAAAACCACTCATGCCATGATGTCATCAATTGGGCGCGAGCTGCAATCGAGAGCAAATTACTCGCCGGCGTGCACCTTCGCTTGCTGCGGTGCGAAACTGAAAAGAAAGACAATGATCCCGAGCAGCGCCAGCGCGCTCAAGGAAAGCGACCAATGAATGCCGATCACATCGCCCAGGAATCCGACTGTGATCCCGCTGAAGGCGCGCAGGCCCAATCCCGCCATGCTGTAGAGACCGATAACGCGGCCGCGGATAGGCGCAGGCGCGTGGAGCTGAACGAGGCTCTGGGCCATGGAGTTGTAGGACAGCTCCAGGAAGCCTGCGATGAAAAGGAGCACCAGCGCGAGCGGGTAATAACTCGTCAGCGCGAAGCCGGCGATAGCACAGCACCACAGCATCGCCAAAACGAACGCCGTGCGCGGATTAGGATGTAGTCCACGGCTCTCAAGCACCATCCCACCGGTCAGCGCGCCGGCGGCATCGGCGGCAAGCAGACTGCTGTAGGAGAAGGCCGCCGCATCGCCGTGGCCGAGATCGCGCCCGAACTCCGGCATCTGAGCCTGATAGGCATTGGCGACGATCATTGCGGCCGATCCGGAAAGCAGGATCATCGAGACGATCGTGCGCTCGTGCGAAATCTCACGGATCGTGGATAGGATATCGGCCAGCCCCCGGATGGCGCGCGGCCGCACGACAACCGACGCATCGCGGTAACGTGGCCCATAAGGGGCCTTCCAGAGCCACAATGTCAGCGGCAGATAGATGATGGCGTTCAGCATCAGTCCGTAGGACGGCCCAAACAAGAGCAGGAACAGCCCTCCGACCGCCGGCCCAGCGAGCAGGCCGAGATAACGAGATGTTGCCATTAGGCGAACCGCGCTTGGTAGCCGCGCCGGGCCGACGATATCGTGGATGAGCACCTGGCTTGGCGGTCCCCAGAACACGCCGGCACAGCCGTGGATAAGAAGCAGCACGGCTGCATGCCACATCTGCAAGGAATCGGTGAGGAACAAGAGCGACCAAGCAATCGAGCAGAACATGAATAGGCACATGCCAATCTGCACCAGCCGCCGGGGGTCGAAGCGGTCGGCCAGCGCTCCCGATAACGTCGAGAACAGCAGGAACGGGAGCCAGTGCGAGAGCATCGCAAAGCCGCCGAGCGCCGGCGAATGGAATTTCTGGAACGCGATCCAGTAGGAGATCACGTGTTCGATGCTGTCGGCCATCATGGCAAGCGCATTGCCGGTGAGATAGGCGCGGTAGCCCGGATGGCGGAGAGCGGCGAAGGACTGGGACGATGTGCCGGCCTCTGCGGGCGCGCTCGGCTGACCCGAACCGCCCGGGGCTGGTGTGGTGCTCGTGCTACTCAAGCTTTTTCCTAAATTGGTGATTGGCGGGCAGAATTGCGACAGGACGAGGCATATCGGCCGCGACAAGGCCGGTCAATCTTTTCTGTGCCGGGTGAGTTAGACTTTCGTCGATGGAAGACGCTCTCGTGGAGGCTGCATACGAGTCGTTTCGCGTCGGCGATCTCGCCGGCGCGCCGCGGCGCTG
>DASQHF010000123.1:0-22581 GCA_035632215.1 Micropepsaceae bacterium
CCATGGTGATGGAACGGCTGAATGCCTACTGCGCCTGAGTTGTCAGCGGCTTGCCCTTTTCGGTGACGAAGGTCGCGATCGCCCGGATGCCGACATTGCTACGATTGATCCCTTCGTGGATCTTGCCCGCTTCGACGAAGAAGGTTTCGCCGGGCTTATAAGTGATCGTCGGCTTGCCCTCGTAATCGAGCGTCAGCTGGCCTTCGACCCCATGGACCATGAGGGGCCCAGGATGCGAGTGACGGCCCTCGCGGCCGCCGACCGGGATCTCGACCTGAACTTCCGACATGGTCATGCCGCCTGCGATGTCCTGCTGAAGCAAAACCGTACGCTTCACCGCCGGTCCCTCGGCGCCCGTCGCCACCGACACCAAAGCCAGAGCCGCAATTCCGATCACGCCAAGCCCAAGCGCTTTCCTCGCCATTTCACTCCCTCATCTTGTTGCAGGCCCACCGGCCCGTTCGGGATCGACCATAGCAATGTTTGCCCGCGCCCGGAACTGGCCCTTCACGCACCGAGCTGCCGCGCCATCCAGTCGGCGGAATGGCCGCGATATTTATAGAAGCGATTGTGCGCGACGTGATTGCCGTCCTCGACGACGAGCAGCTCGGCGCTATTCCCGATCTCCTGCGCCAGCCGTTTCGCATCCTCGGGCGGGCACAGCCGGTCAAGACCGGCGGCGATGATGAAGATCGGACATTTGATCCGCGGACCCAAACCTTCGAGCGACAAGCGGAACGCCTTGTCCCGCGCTTCCCCTTCCGACCCGCTGTGGCTTCTTCGGACATAAGCGGCGCGCGTGAGCTCTGGCAGCTTCTCCCACAGCGCGCCCCAATTATAGGGGCCGCAATTGGCGATCGCCGCCTTGATGCGCTTCTCGAAGGCGACCGTCCTGGGCGCGTAATAGCCGCCCAGGCTGATGCCCCAGATGCCGATGCGGTCTGAGTCCACATCGCGCACATTCGCCTTCACCCAATCGATCATCGGCCCGACCACACTCTCGTAATCGTGGCGGATGGAAAAATCGTATTCGGCCTCGCCTTGGCCCGGCCCGTCGAAAGCGAGGATCGACATCCCGCGGTCCAAGAAATTCATCTCGAAGGTGAGGAGCTCTTCCTTCGTCGAGTCGAGTCCCATCGTCATGAGCACGAGCGGCGGACGCTTCACGCCTTTAGGCCGGCGTAAGGTCGCGGCAAGCGCCTTCCCTTCATAGGGAATCATCACCCGCTCGCCCGGCGGATCGAGATGCGGAAGGGCCAAGTTCAGGCACTCGACCGCTTTCTCATGCGCAGCACGCAACTGTGCCATGTCCTGGACGAAGAGATATTTCGCGAAGTGATAGGTCACGGCCGCGCGCGATAGATGCTCGGCGGCGCTGACGAGATGCCGGCCATCGAGCGCCTCGCGGCCCAAGTCCTCATGGACTTTGGCGCGCTCCGACCAGGCACAGCACCAGTCATCCCAGGACTCGAGCGAGGCAAGCACGTCGTGGAAGTCGCTGGGCGCGACTCCATTTACCGTGAAGCGCGCTTCCCAGTTCTTCGCATGATGCAGTCTAGGATCGGACAAGGCTTGCTCCTTGATATATGCGCGTCTGGCGGTCGCGTCATGAGCAACCTTGTCACCTCTCCGGAACGCGTGCAAAAGCGCGACCTGGAGGAGCGGATGGCGGGCGAGCTGATCGGGAAACGCGTCAAACGCGTCGAAGACGAGCCGTTGCTGCGGGGAAGGGGCCGCTTCGTCGACGACATCCGCTTGCCGGGCCTGCTGCACGCGGCCTTCCTGCGCAGCCCGCACGCGCATGCGCGGCTAAACCGGATCGAAGCCAGTAAGGCGCACGCTTACCCCGGCGTGCGCGCTGTGCTTACTTATGCCGATTTGCGTCCGCATCTCACGTCCGACCGCATCCCGCAGGCGCTGCCCTCCGGCGCGATCCGCTTCGACGTCGATCCCTATGTGCTCGCGAAGACCGAGCTCACCTATGTCGGCGAGCCGATTGCGCTCGTCGTTGCGACCTCGCGCGCGATCGCGGAAGACGCGGTGCGCCTCATAGAGATCGACGCCCAGCCGTTGCCCGCCGTGCTCGATCCGGTTGCGGGTCTCGCACCGGGCGGTCCTCGCGCGCGGCTCGACACGCCCGACAATCTCGTCGCGCAGCACGCGATCAAATACGGCGACGTCGACAAAGCCTTCGCGCAAGCGGCGCACCGCATCGCCGAGCGCTTCCGCCTGCACAAGGGCGGCGGCCATTCGATCGAAACCCGTGGCGTGCTGGCGCGCTTCGATCCGCTCGAGGGTCTGAGCGTCTGGGACGGAACCCAGATGCCGCATCGCGCGAAAGCAATTCTTGTGGCTGCGCTTGGGCTCGATGAAACCCAAGTCCGCGTCATTGCGCCCGATGTCGGCGGCGGCTTCGGTCCTAAAGCGGTATTCCATCCGGAAGAACTGGCGATCGCTGCGGCAGCAATCGCACTCGGCGTGCCCGTGAAATGGATCGAAGACCGCGTCGAGAATTTTGTCTCGACCGCACTTGAGCGCATACAAGTTTGGGATATGGAAGCGGCGTTCGACGACGAAGGACGGCTGCTCGCCATCCGCGGCACGCTTAAGCACGATCACGGCGCCTGCACGCCTTATGGCGTGGCGCTTCCCTACAACGCGGCGACGAATCTGATCGGACCCTATGTGGTCCCCGCCTGCGATCTCATCATCCAGATGTGCCTGACCAATCTCACGCCTGCGGCGCCGACGCGCGGGGCAGGGCGGCCGCAGGGCACCTTCGTGATGGAGCGACTGCTGGATTCGTGCGCGAGGAAACTTGGGTTCTCCCGCGACGATATCCGCCGGCGCAATCTCATTCCGCTGGAAAAGATGCCGTACCCGACACGCGTCAAGCAGCGCGACGGTAGCGAGATGACTTACGACAGCGGCGACTATCCCGAATCCCAGCGCCGCGCGCTGGCCGCCGCGGGATGGGACGAATTCCCCGCGCGCCAGAAAGCCGCGCGCGAACAAGGCCGCTACATCGGCATCGGTCTATGCAACTACGTCGAAGGAACGGGCCGCGGTCCGTTCGAAAGCGCGTCCGTGCGGCTCGGGCCGTCCGGGAAGATCGTCGTCACGACGGGTGCGACCGCGCAGGGGCAGGGCGTGAAGACGATGCTGGCCCAGCTCGTCTCGGAGGTCTTGCGCGCCAAGCCCGAAGCCATCCAGGTGATCGACGGCGATACTGCCGCCTCGCCGCTCGGGCTTGGCGCCTTCGCAAGCCGCCAGGGGGTGACGGCGGGGAATGCCGCCCAGATCGCCGCGCAGCGCGTCGCCGAGAAAGCGATCGCTGCTGCCGCTGCGATGCTCAAACTCGAGCCCGCCGATCTTGTGCTCGAAGACGGCCGCGTGCGTGCGAAGGGCATGCAGGGCCAGGAGCTGAGCTTGGCCCAGATCGCGCGTGCTCTCTCCGGCGTGCCGGGCTTGGCGCTTCCCGGCAATCTCGCGCCGGGCCTCTCCGCGTCCTGCGACTTCCAGCCGCAAGGGATGGCCTACAACAACGGCACCCATGTCTGCGAGGTCGAGGTCGACATCGCGACCGGCCACGTCGCGATTGCGCGCTACGTCGTCGTGCACGACTGCGGGCGCATGATCAATCCGCTCCTTGTCCAGGGCCAGGTCCTAGGTGCGGTCGCGCACGGCATCGGCGCAACGCTGTTCGAGTTCATGCGCTACGACGCGAACGGCCAGCCCATCACCGCGAGCTACGCCGACTATCTTCTCCCCGTTGCCGACGTGATCCCACGGATCGAGATCCATCACATGGAGTCGCCGTCGCCCTTCAATCCCTTAGGCGTCAAGGGCGCGGCCGAATCCGGCACCATCGGCGCCCCGGCCGCGATCGTCTCCGCCATCGAAGACGCACTCTCGCCGTTCGGCGTGAAACTCACCGATCTCCCGATCACGCCCCCGCAGCTGCTCGCGCGGATCAAGCACTAACTTTCCATAATAAAAAACGTCATGGCCAGCGCACGCGGGCCACCCAGGTGGAAGGGCGCAGGCGTCGATGAAGACTTCTTATTCGTATACGGAGTAAATTGATTGGTTGGCGCAGCTCATCCGCTGGCATTCTACGATCGCCTGGGTGGCCCGTGTGCGCGGGCCGTGACACAAGGGAGCGAGGAGAGAGCGAGCTACCTCACCTTCACATACTTTTGCAGCACATGCGGGCGGGGCTCGCCGGCGAAGATGTTGCCGTGCTTGTCCACGGTGACGAATTCGGCACCGCTCCCCGTCTGCGTTCTTGGATCGCCGCCGGGATCCAAGATGAACGCCGTCACGAAACCGGTCTTCAAGTCTCCGATCCGGATTCCCTGTTCCCAGCCCGGATTGTTGACGCCGTCGGATTCGGAATCGGCGACATAGATCTGGTCCTTGTCGTCGAAGGCGATTCCGCTCGGCGTGCCGAACTGCGTCCAGGTCGATAGATGCTTTCCCTCCTGGTCGAAAAGCTGGATGCGGTTGTTGTTGCGGTCGGCGATATAGATACGCCCGCGTGCATCGATCGCGATCGCATGCAGCGTGCGGAACTCGCCCGGCCCGTATCCGGTCTTGCCCCAGGCCTTGATGAACTTGCCCTCCTTCGACAACTTCACCACGCGGTTGTTGCCGTTCACCTCGTGCCCGTCGGCAACGAAGATGTCGCCATTCGCCGCCACCGCGACCGAGCTGGGCGAGGTGAAGTGGGTCTGGTCGCTTCCGCGCACGCCCGCTTCGCCGAGCTTCATCAGCACTTTGCCGTCGGGGCTGAACTTCAACACCTGATGGCCGGCTTTGACGCCCGCCTTCGCCGCCACGTCGACCGCCTGCTGACTCGCGGCATCCGTCACCCAGACGTTTCCCTCCTTGTCCACCAACAGCCCGTGCGGCCAGATGAACAGCCCGCGCCCGAAGCTTTTGACGACTTTGCCCTGGGCGTTGAATTTGAAGATCGTATCCACGTTCTTGATTTTGTTGTTCTTGTCCAGGCAATCGATCCCGAAGCGTCCGCCGTTCGCGGCCGGCACCGGGCTCGTTTCGTCGCAGCGGATGACCGCCCAGACGCTCTCGCCGTCGACGTCGACATAGACGGAAGCTGGCGGGCCCGCGGGCCGTGCAGCCCACTCGCCGCCGGGAACGAACGGTCCGCCGCCATCGGCCAAGCCCTTCACGGGGCGGTACGGATTGGGTACGCCCGATTGTGCGAAAGACGCGGTGGCCAGCAGCAATGCCGATGCAGCGAACACGCCTAAGCGACGCGACATGACAGCACCTCCCTTAAATGACGTGGCGTTGTTGATCCCGATTTTAGCAGGTTCGGGAGGCAACCATTACTCCGCCGGGGCGCGCTCCACGCGAGGAGCGATGGCGCGTACGAGCGTGAGCACCAGGATGGACGCGAAGACGAGCGCGCCCGCGAGCACCGCCATGCTGGCCGCATACGTGCCGGTCACGTCCTTCAGATAGCCGATCGTGACCGAGCCCAAGAAGCCGCCAAGCCCGGTGCCGAAGGTGTTGATCAGCGCAATCCCGCCTGCGGCGGCGGAGCCGCGCAAGAACGCCGACGGCAAGCTCCAGAACGGGCCGATGACCGCGTCGAGCCCGATCACCACCGCGCCCAGCGCGAACAGCACGAGCATGTCCGAACCCGCGATGGCGGCGACAACGAACCCCGCCGCGGAAAGAAGCGTCGGGATCGCCACATGCCAGACGCGCTCGCCGCGTCGATCGCTCGACTGTCCCCACAGGATCATCGTTAGCATCGCCGCGGCGTAGAGCACTGCTGCGACAAAGCCTGTGTTGAACGTCGAAAACCCCATGTCCTGGACGATCTGCGGCAGCCAGATGCGGATGCCGTAGCCGCCGGCTCCGATTGCCACATAAGCGAGACCCAATATAAGCACGCGCGAATCCAAGAGTGCTGGCCAGAACTCGCGCTCGCGCGGCAGGTTCTCTTCAGCGAGCCGCGCCGCAAGCAGCGCCTTCTCCTCGCGGTTCAGCCAGTCTGCCTCTTCTGGCCCGTTCGGCACGATGCGCAACAGCACGAAGGCAAGCACGATCGCAGGCGCGGCCTCGATCAAGAACAGCCATTGCCATCCGTGCAGTCCGAGAATTCCGTCCATCTGCAGCAGGAAGCTCGCAAGCGGCCCGCCGATAATGAAGGCAAACGGGCTCGCCGCCATGAAGCTCGCGGTCAGGCGCGCGTGATAGCTCTGCGGGAACCAGTAGGTCAGATACAACACGATGCCGGGAAAGAGTCCGGCTTCGGCCAGTCCCAGCACGAAGCGCAAGCCGTAGAAGCTCATCGGCCCCTGCACGAACGCGCACGCAGCCGACACCGCGCCCCAACAGATCAGAATCAAAAACACCCAGCGCCGCGGGCCGACACGCTCGAGGAAGAAATTCGCCGGCACCTGAAACAGCGAATAACCGACGAAGAAGATGCCCGCGCCCCAGCCGAACACGGTCGGTGAGAAGGACAGATCCTCGTTCATCGTCAATGCAGCGAAGCCGACATTCAGGCGATCGATGATGCTGATGAGATAGAGGAGCGCCATGAACGGCACCAGCCGCCACGCAACTTTGGTGAAAACGCGCTCGCTCGTCGCGGGGCTCAAAACGCCACCTGATCACCGCCTTTGAGCGCCAAGATCTCTCGCGCTTCGTCCGGGCTCGCGATCTCGAGCCCTAAGCCCTCCACGATCCGGCGCACGATGCGCACCTGTTCGGCGCTCCCTTGCGCGAGCCGTTTGGGTCCGGCCCACAGCGAATCTTCCAAACCCACGCGCACATTCCCGCCCATCGCGGCGGCCATCGCGGCAATGCGCATCTGAGAGGCGCCAGCGCCTAAGACGGACCACTGATAAAGATCGCCGAACAGACGGTCCGCCGTCCGCTTCATGTGCGCGACATCTTCGGCATGCGTGCCGATGCCGCCCAAGATCCCGAACACCGATTGCACGAACAGCGGCGGCTTGACTAACCCACGATCGAGAAAGTGCTTGAGATTGTAGAGATGCCCGATGTCGTAGCATTCGAACTCGAAGCGTGTGCCGTTATCGGCGCAGGTCGTGAGGATGTACTCGATGTCCTTGAACGAATTGCGGAACACGAGATCGCGCGAGCTCTCGAGATGCGCGCGCTCCCAATCGAACTTGAAGTCCCTATAGCGATCCAAAAGATGGAACAGCGCGAAATTCATCGAGCCCATGTTCAGGGACGCGACTTCGGGCTTGAAGGTGGCCGCAGGTCTCACCCGTTCCTCCACACGCATGAACGGACTGCCGCCCGTGGTCAAATTGATCGCCGCGTTCGTCCCCTGCTTGATGCGCGGGAGAAAGCGCGCGAACGCTTCCGGCGTCTGGTCCGGCTTTCCGGTCTCGGGATCGCGCGCGTGCAAATGCAGGATGGCGGCGCCGGCTTCGGCCGCCGCCAGCGCGTCGGCCACGATCTCATCCGGCGTAATGGGGAGATAGGGTGACATCGAAGGCGTGTGGATCGCCCCCGTACACGCGCAGGTGATGACGACTTTGCGCGCCTTAGCCATGGAATTTGCCCAACAAAGAAGCCCGCTTAACCCCTATCACAACTTCGCCTCAAATCGGACAGGAACCGCCATGTTCAAGGAAACATGGCGCCGCAATCGAAGCGCCAAATGTCCCTGCCTGTGGAGTTTTTCGAGGGGACTAAAGTGCGTCGCTCAACAACCAAAGCCATTGCGCGCGAGCTCCGCGCGACAATGGACATTCGCATCCTGATTGCCGTCATCACCGCACTCTTCTTCATCTTCGCGCTCGGTGCCGCGCGCGCTCAGCCCAGTGGTTCAAGCTGTGACGCAGGGCTTATGCGCCGCGACGATGCCGGAACCGGCACGCTTCTCTTAAAGACCTCGACGCCCGGCTGTTATCTCGCGGCGCCGCGCGTCTCCGCCGACATTTCCGTCAAAGTTTCGGGTCCGGTCGCACGCACCAAGGTGACTCAGCGCTTCGAGAATCCCGCCGACGGCTGGGTCGAAGGCGTCTATCTCTTTCCGCTCCCCGAAGCGGCCGCGGTCGATACGCTCAAGATGAAGATCGGTTCGCACTTCATCGAAGGCGAGATCAAGGAGCGCGGGCAGGCGCGACAGATCTATGAGGCCGCGAAGGCCGAGGGCAAGAAGGCGAGCCTCGTCGAGCAGGAGCGGCCGAACGTCTTCACCAATCAGGTCGCCAATATTGGCCCGCACGAGACCGTCATTGTCCAGATTGAATATCAGGAGTCCTTGCGCTTTGACCAGGGCAAGTATCGCTTGCGCGTGCCGCTCGTGGTCGCACCCCGCTACAGCCCGGCGCCGACCATGAATCTCGTCCGCTATCGCGAAGGTGAGGAGGTCAGCGTCTTTAATCCAGTGCCCGACCGCGACCGCCTCGACGCGCCGGTACTTCGTCCGGAGATGGGCAAGATCAACCCCGTGAGTCTCGAGGTCGAGATCGAGGCGGGCTTCGCGCTGGGTCAGATCGAGAGCGCGAGCCATGAGATCGTGGTGAAGCGCAACGGCGACAGCTCGGCCTCGGTTGCCTTGAAAGACGCGGAGACCGCGAGCGACAAGGATTTCACGCTCGAATTCGCTCCTCTGCCCGGCAGCATGCCGTCGGTTTCGCTGCTCAAGGAGAAGTCGGGGAACAGCGAATATTTGCTCGCGCTCGTGATGCCGCCGTCCACAGAAGCCCGTGCGCAAGCAAGGCCGCGGGAAGCGATCTTCGTTCTCGACAATTCGGGCTCGATGGCGGGCGAGTCGATCAAGCAGGCAAAGGCGAGCCTGACACTTGCGCTCGATCGTTTAACACCCGCCGACAAGTTCAACGTCATCCGTTTCGACGACACGATGACGAAGTTGTTCCGCAATCCTGTCGTGGCGACGCCGGAGAACGTCTCTTACGCCAAGAGCTTCGTCGACCGCATCGAGGCCGGCGGCGGGACCGAGATGCTGCCCGCGCTCTTGGCCGCGCTTGCCGACCCTACCCCTGAAGACCGCACGCGGCTGCGCCAGGTGATCTTCCTGACCGATGGCGGGGTCTCCAACGAGGCGCAGCTCTTCTCGGTCATCGACGAGAAGCTTGGCCGCTCGCGGCTGTTCACCGTCGGCATCGGCTCGGCACCCAACGCCTATTTCATGTCGGGCGCGGCGCGCGCGGGACGCGGCACCTACACCTATGTCGGCTCGGCCGATCAGGTCGCGCCTCGCATGGCCGAGCTGTTCCAAAAGCTCGAACGGCCTGTGATGACCGATCTCGCCGCGCGCTGGCCCAACGCGCTTGCTGGCGAAGCCTGGCCCGATCCGCTTCCCGATCTCTATGCCGGCGAGCCGATCCTGATCACCCTGAAAGCACCCAAGATCGCCGGCGAGCTTGTGCTCACGGGCAATCTCGAGGGCAGGCCCTTCGAAACGACGCTCAATCTTTCCCGCGCCCGCGACGCCGCCGGAATCGAAAAGCTATGGGCGCGGAACAAGATCGCTTCGCTGGATGAAAGCCGCGTCGAGGGTGTCGATGCAGGCCAGATCGACCATGCGGTGCTGGATGTCGCGCTAAGCCATCATCTGGCGAGCCGGCTGACGAGTCTCGTCGCGGTCGACGTGACGCCGAGCCGGCCCGCGGATGCAAAGCTTGCCACGCGCAAGGTGCCGCTCAATCTTCCCGACGGCTGGGTCTACGACAAAGTCTTCGGGGAGACCGCGCCCGTACGCGAGCAGCACGCGGCCATCGTCCCAGCCGTGCTCTTGACCCAGCTCGCGGTGAGCGATGCACCGCCCGCCGCGGTCGAGCCCCAGGACGCCGGCCTCGTGCTGCCGCAAGGGGGGACGGATTCACGGCTGATGATGTTCGCAGGGTTCTTCCTCCTTTTCGTCGCCGGCTTGCTGATGCTCTATGAGCAGAAGCACGGGAGCGCCTGATGCGCCGTCTTCCTCCCTCGCGTGCGGTCGCATTGGGCGCTCTCATCGCCGGCGCGGCCTTCATCGCCTCCGCGCTCTACATTCCGGCGAAAGCGATCGTGGCCCAGGCGCTCCTGGAACGCGCGTGGCACAGGACGCAAGCCGGCGTCGCAGCACGCCCCTGGCCCTGGGCCGACATCGCGCCGGTGGCCGAGATCGACATTCCGCGCCTTCATCGCCGCGAGATCGTGCTCGAAGGGGCGAGCGGCGCAGCAATGGCGTTCGGGCCGGGACATATGCCGAACACCGCTGCCATCGGGACGAAGGGCACCGCGGTTGTCGCCGCGCATCGCGACACGCAGTTTCGCTATCTGGGCCGGCTGTCGAAGGGCGACCGCATCGCCGCCGTCACCAAGGACGGTCAGCGCACGCAATTCCGTGTGGTGGAGGCGCGCGTCGTGCGGGCCGATGCGTCAGGCTTGGATCCCAAGGATCCGGGAACGACGGGCGCGCGGCTCGCGCTCGTCACCTGCTATCCCTTCTCGGGTGTTCTGCACAGCCCGTTGCGCTACGTCGTCATCGCCGATCGCGACGACGAGCCCGCAAGCTATGACGAGCGCGCCGCGCGAAGCCTTTCTCAGAGCCCGAACGCAAGCAGCACGTTCCCGGGCGTGCCGCCCTGGCGGGGGTAGCCCGAGTTCACGAACACCATGCCGCCCGCGATCACCGGGCCAGCGCCATTGAGCGCGCCGCCCTTGGCTTTCACGCCGTTCGTGGTCTTGAACTCCTTCTCGGTGTCGAAGTCCCATAGGACCTTGCCATCCTTTGTCGAGAATGCCCGGACATGGCCGTCCATAGAGCCGGAGAACACTGCGCCCTCGATCGTGCTCACCGCGCCCGGCTGTGCCGGGCTGCAGCCTGAGCGCGGCGGCGCGCATGGAGCGGGCGCCGCGAACCAGGCTTTGCTTCCGTCTTCGAGCTTGAGCGCCGTCAAGCCGCCGCCCTTGTCGGGCTCGAAATTCGCGTCGCCTACGGGCGCGACGTCATGCGTCGTGCCCGCCATGCGGGCGTAATCGGAGACGGCCGCGTAGACATAGCGCCCGTCGCTTGCCGTGCCCCATTCGATGCCGCCATTGGTGCCGCCTTTGCCGACACGCGTCTGCCACAGGATCTCGCCCTTGCTCTGGACGTCGAGTGCGTAAACGACGCCCGATTTCTGGCCGGCGATCAGCACGTCACGCCCTTGAGGAGTCTTGACCAGCATCCCCGCGGCACCGAAATCGTAATCCGGCCCGCTTTCCGCCGGGCAGTTCACGCCTTTGGCGCCGCAGGAAGAGTTGTAGACGTCCTTGGGCAACGTCTGCCGCGACCAGACGATCTTTCCGGTCTTGATGTCGAGGGCGACAAAGGCGTCGCTCGTCTTGGTGTCGGGATAGGAATAGTTGTCGCCGGTGGTGATGTAGAGAAGTCCGCGCTTGTCATCGACCGTGGGCGCCGACCAAACGCCCGCTCCCGATGGGCCGAAGGTCGGGGTGCCGATCTTTGTCGCCCCCGTCTTCTTCGGCGGATCGACGAGATAGCTCTTCCAGACGATCGACCCGTCGCGTGCGTTTACGGCGGTGACGCTGCCGCGGAAGGTGCAGCACGGATAGTCCGGATCGACCGAGCGCGTCTCTTCCCAGGATGCGGCGGGGATGAAAACGACGCCGTCTTTGACCGCGGGCGAGCCGGTCAGCCGCGTCGCCTCGTGGTCCTCGATCTTCTTGTTCCAGCGGGCCTTGCCGGTCTTTGCGTCGAGGCCGTAGACACTTCCGTTCTGATCGCCGAAGACGAGCGTGGTGACGCCTCCGTCCTCGACCGCGAGCGGCGCGGAACGCACCGGTCCGGTCGCTTGATAGGTCCAGTGCAGGCAGCCGCTCTTGGCGTCGATCGCGCTGATCGCGCCGCCGGCGCTCCCGACGAAGACGGTTCCGTTGAGCACGGTCGGCGCGCCAAAGGCGGTGACGTCGCCGGCAAAGCCGAAGGCCCATTTCAGCTTCAGCCCGCCGAGCTGCTCAGGTCTGAGCCCCGCCTTCTGCGCAGTCTGGAACCGCATGTTGTCGGAGCTCGGACTCCAGCCGTTCCAATTTGCTCCGCTCGCGCCCGCCATGATGGCGACGCCCCCTTTGCAGAACGCGCTCGCAGGCGGCGGCGGATCGTCGCTCCCCTTGCCTAAGAACCTCGCCACGGCTTCGCGTTCGTCGCGCCGCATGGGATAGGCGATGCTCATCATCAGACCGAAATCCATGGTCTTCATGATGCGTGCGGGCGACATCTTGGAGAGCGCCTCACGCGGGGGTACGCGGCCATCGGGCATGTCGTGGCAGGTGGCGCAGTACTTCCCGTAGACTTGGTCGCCTGCGACTTGCGCGGGCGCGGCGCGCGAAGAAGAGAGATCGCCAGTAACCGCTAGGGCGCAGGCGACCGCAGGCAAATACCGCACGTGCAGCGGAAAACGCGACATGATGCTCTCCTTTATCTCCTATCTCCGTCCGCGCTCGTCCATCCAGGCATAGACCCGCCGCACGCCGCGTATATCCGCGCCCGGCCCGGTGATTTGCGGGAAGTCCTTGGCGTGCGCGGTCAAGTCGACCCGCTTCGCGGCATCATCCGCCGAGACGCCCTGCGCCTTGAGCTTGCCTACCTGGGTGGTGAGGTCGGTGAGATAGGATTGGAACGCGGTCACCAGCGACTTGTTGGTGAACGGGATGCCATGGCCGGGAAGATCGACATTGTAGTCGAGCTTCTTCAACGCATCCAAGGTCGTCACCCATTCGTCGAAATAGGCGTCGCCCATATAAGCGAGGCGGCTCTCCATCAGATCCCCGGTACAGATGATCTTCTCGTTCGGCAGATAGACGACCGTATCACCGCCGGTGTGGCCGCGTCCTAAGAACAAAAGATCGATCTCGCGCTTGCCGCGATGAAGGATCATCTTGGTCGAATAGGTCACGTTGGGCGGCGTCGGATTGACTTCTTTCAGATCGGCCGCGATCTTCTGCATATCGGCGAGTTGCTTCGAAAGCTGTGCTTTCTTGGCCGCATCCTTCTCGTCGGCGATCTGCTTCTTCAAGCCATCTTGGGCCGCCGGCCCGTACTGGCTGACCGATGTGAGCCAAGGCTCGCGATGCAGCACGTCGTAAGTCGTCATCGCCATTCGCAGGAAATCGGTGGCGATGATCTGGACTTCGGGACCGAAGATCGAGTTCCCGTCGGTGTGGTCGTAATGCCAGTGCGAGTTGACAACGTACCGGATCGGCTTGTCGGTGAGCATCTTGATGTCGGCCACAAAGGCGCGTGCGGTCGCGGGCGTCGTGCCCGTGTCGACGATGAGCACGTCCTGATCGTTGACGATCACCACATTGTTGCTGCCGAGCCCGCCGGTCGCGTAGTAGACGCCGTCGGCGACTTTCTCGAACTTGTAGGTCTTGCCCTGGACCACCGGATAAGGCGTGCTCGGCCCGACTGGTTGGGCGTTGGCCGCGAATGATGTCGTTACCGCGGCGGCAGCGGCGAGCGCGAGCAGTCGGTACATGATCATTCCCTCCCTTTGAGGCAGCGTGAATGGAGCTTTCGCGGCCTGGCTAAAATCTACATCAACTCCACGATATCCGGCAGGCGCTTCATGCAACCGCGATTGATTTTCTACCCCTCCCATACACACAGGAAAATCGATGCGGTGAAATCTTGGCTTGCCATCCCGGACGCAATCGGGAAAACATCCCGGGGGCAGGGGGAAAGGCATTTTGCATAGGGGCATCATTTTCAGAGGTTCTTGGAACATCACCTAACCCCATGATTGCTGTTCGAATTGCTCCCGGTCCCGGAAGAAGCGGAACAGGCGGCGCATTCGCACCCTTAATGCGCTTCGGCGGGTTCTGCGCATGAGCGGCGTGCGATTGAAGGATCTTCTTGAGTCCCTGCCCGGATCGCTCTCCGAGTGGGAGGCTTTGGCGTTGTTCCGTGTTGCCCGTACGGCAAGCGGAGGAGCCGTCGTGAAGATCGGCCCCTGCAACGAAAAGGCGACAGTTGCACTGGTCGTAGGCCTTGCCTCCCATCCGCCGGGCTCGCGCCAGAATTACTATTGCATCGAGCCGAATGGGCACGTGAACGGCTCGCGTAGCGCTCTCATGCAGACGCTCACCAAGATGGGCTGCGGTGGACTCGCGGACTTGATCGTCGCGCCGGGCGCGGCGGAGATTGCCGCGTGGCGTGAACCGGTATCGGCCTTGTACCTGCCCGCGGCCGACTACACCACGATGCGCGCTCAAGTTGACCGGTGGTTGCCGTTTCTGACCCCCAACGCGTGCATCGTCATTCAGGGTCCGGTGGCCGACAAGGCTGCACGCAGGCGGCTGGTCTCGGACTTGGAAGCGAACGGCGACTTCATCCGCTTGGAGAGCACCGCTAGCCTAGTCGAACTGCGGCGCGCGGGTGCGCGAAAGATCACGCTTCCCGCCAACAGCTCTGCTGCCGAAGTGGTTCAGCGCTACGCGAGCGTTCACGGTTTCGACGAAGCCTCGCTCAATGCGCGTCTTGCCCACAGCAGTTTCGTCTCGCGTCGGTACCGCTTTGCCTATGTCGAGATCCCGAAAGCCGCATGCACCGCTATAAAGTATTTCATCGCGGAGCTGGAGAACGCGCCCTTGGAGCTCGGGCGCATACCCTATTTGCGTGAGACCAAACAGAGCATGCTCATCCACCAGCGCCAATATGTGGGCGTGCCGACGCTCTTGCACCTCGCCGGAAGCGAGATACACGCGCTGCTTTCCGGAACAAGCGACTACTTCACGTTTGCTCTTGTCCGTAATCCCTATAGCCGGCTTGTCTCGGCGTTCGAGAGCAAGATTCGGTTGGGAGAGCCGGGCATGAGGGAAGTGTTTGGCCGGCGATGGGCGGCGGCGATGCCCGGTGCCGACGTCCGCGAAGCCTTCGCGGCCTTCGTGCGACACGATCTCGAGGGTCTGATCTCGAGCTCCATGGAACATCATTTTGTCTCGCAGCACCGGCTCTTAATGAGGCCAATCATTCCGTACACGAAGATCTTCCAAGTGGAACGGTTCAAGGAGTTTGAGACCGCCTTCTTCGCCCATCTCCGCGGCCAGGGCGCGGAAACACTTCCGAAATTCAAGGATTGGAACCGCTCGTCGTACCCCGATTGGCGATTTTATTACGATGAGCCGACAGCGGAGCGGGTGTTCGAGTTCTTCGAGCCCGATTTTGACAGTTATGGTTACGATCCGGAGAGCTGGCGGACGACGGGGAAGGCGCCCGAGCTGCGCACGAGCGAGGAAGAAGCCTATTGGAGGACGGAAGTCATCGAGCGCAACGAGATGATCGATTTCCTCTACGGCCTTCTTTACAACCCGAGATAAGTCATCCCGAGATTGGTTGCGACGCCCGGCGCCGCTCGCGGTAGAAGACGTGATTGCCGATCTGCGCCGTGCGCACCATGGAATCGGCCCAATCGGGACGAATGCTGACCGCATGGTAGTAGAGCGCTTGCTTGGTGTATCGGGTCACGACCTCGCCATGCAGGATCCGCCGAGCGAGATCTTCCGAAGACTGCCACGCTTCCCAGTCGATCCTGTGCAGCATGGAGCCGTCGGTAATGAAAGAGAACTGGCCAGGCTCGCGCACGACGCTGCAGACGCTCCTGCGGTGTGCTCCGTTGCGCGCGCGGTCGAGGATAACTTCCGCAACCGCTTCCTGGCCCCGTTCGCCTTCCCCTCGCGCCTCATAATAAAGCGCCTGCGTCAAGCAGGTCGTCTCGGCTTTTTCGGCCTGGACGTGCTGAACCTGCTGGTTGTGCGACGCCAGCGCCATGACCACCAACAGGATGCCGCTCTGAGACATGATGGGGTGAGGTGCAATCCCGATGCCAAGGGCGGATTTCCTTGAACCCCGGTATCCCGAAATGGGACGGACACGGCGGTATGACCGGATTCGGGCCAAGACATGGGTCAAGACCAGTCTTGGTAAACGGCCTTGCGTCCCAAGCCTGCACGCTTGCGAGCTGCTTTTCCTGATGGGAAATCCGCGCGCTTTGACTTCGTCGGTCGTTGCTTTCTAATTCACGAAGCCGGAATTCCTCGAGCCAAAGATGTTCGATCGCAAAATCAAAATCGGCGTCGCTGGTCTCGGGCGGGCGTTCCAGCTCATGCTTCCGGCTTTTCTCGCCGATCCGCGAGTGTCGCTCGTTGCCGCGGCCGATCCACGCGCGGAAGCAAGCGCGCGTTTTCGTTCCGACTTCGCCGCCGAGACATTCTCGTCCGTCGAAGAGATGTGCGCACGCTCATCCGCGGACGCGATCTATGTCGCTACTCCGCATCAGTTCCATGCCGAGAATGTCGTCGCGGCGGCGCGCGCGAAAAAGCATGTGCTCGTCGAAAAACCGATGGCGCTCGATCTCGAAGACTGCCGGCGGATGATAGAGGCAACCGAACGCGCCGGCGTCTTTATGGTCGTCGGGCATAGCCACAGCTTCGACGCGCCCGTGCGCCGAACGGCCGAGCTCATCGCAAGCGGCGAATTCGGCCCCCTGCGCATGATCGGCGCCATCAATTACACCGATTTTCTATATCGTCCGCGGCGGCCTGAAGAGCTCTCGACGGAATCGGGTGGCGGCGTCGTGTTCAATCAGGCGCCGCACCAGGTGGACGTGATGCGGTTGCTTGCTGGTCCGGCGCGGAGCGTGCGAGCCGCGACCGGTGCCTGGGATCCCGGCCGGCCGACGGAAGGAGCCTATGGTGCGTTCATTTCCTTCGAGAATGGCGCCTTCGCTTCACTCAGCTATAGCGGATACGCGCATTTCGACAGCGACGAGCTCACCGGATGGATTGCGGAAAGCGGCTATGCCAAGGACCCCGAGAAGTACGGAGCTGCTCGCGCGGTGTTGAGGGGCATCTCGGCAGCCGACGAGCTCGAGCTCAAACTCGCCCGCAATTATGGTGGGGCGGAGGCCACGGCTATGCAGACGCCTTCCGGCCCCCGCGCGCATCAGCATTTCGGGCTTATTGTCGCCTCTTGCGAGCAGGCAGATCTCAAACCGACACCGAAGGGAGTGATGATCTATGGCGATTTCGGGCGCCGCTTCGAAGCGCTTCCCGAGCCCAAGGTGCCAAGAGTAGAAGTGATGGATGAACTCTGTGACGCGATCGTCCGCAGACATCCGCCGCTCCACGACGGCCGCTGGGGCTTGGCGACGATGGAAGTCTGCCTCGCGATATTGCAGTCTTCGCGCGAGGGCCGCGAGATCGGCCTGAAGCACCAACGAGGAAACTGAAGCTTGACGCTAGACGGCATGGTGGCACGTCCGATGCGTCCGCGTCCTTCAGGCGCTCAGCCGCTGCTCTCTCTTCAATCGCTCGAGAAGCGCGTACCGGGCGGCCGCGTCCTTTTTGAAGGACTGGATCTCACTCTGCAATCGGGCGAGTTTGTCGCCATCAAGGGCGAATCGGGCGCGGGCAAATCGACGCTTCTCAACCTGATCGCCGGCCTCGACGTCGCCGATTCTGGCCGAATAGCGCTCAATGGTACGCCGTTCGAATCCCTCGACGAAGACGCCCGCACGATTCTGAGGCGCGATAAGATCGGTTTCGTCTTCCAAGCCTTTCATGTGCTCCCGCACCTCAACCTGATCCAGAACGTCGCCTTGCCGCTGGTATTGCAACACGTTGCCGCCGCGGAAGCCGAGCGCCGCGCGGAGGACATGCTTGCCTCCGTCGGTCTTAAGGGCCGAGGCAGAGATTATCCACGGCAGCTTTCCGGCGGCGAGCTTCAGCGCGTCGCGATCGCTCGCGCCCTCGTGCACCGTCCGAAGCTGATCCTTGCCGACGAGCCGACGGGCAATCTCGACCCCGAAACCGCGATGCGCATTCTCGAGCTGTTTTCGACCGAGGTACGGCATTCGGGTGCAGCCACGCTGCTGGTTACCCACTCCGATGTCGCGGCCAAAGTCGCGGACCGCACGCTCATTCTCACGCGCGCCGGACTGGTGGAACGCCGTGCGGACTAGGAACGATCGCATGAGCGGCGTCGCCGCGCGCTGGATGCTCCTCGGCGAATGGCGCGCGCATCCGGGCCGTCTCATCATAGCAGCGCTTTCGATCGCAGTTGGCGTTGCATTGGGCTTCGCAGTGCACCTCATCAACGCTTCCGCACTCTCCGAATTCGCCCGTGCCGTGAAGACCGTCAATGGCGACGCGGATCTGCAAGTGCATGCCGCCGGCCCCGAGGGATTCGACGAAGGGCTCTACGCGAAGCTCGCCAGGATAGAGGGCGTCGAAGATGCCAGTCCGGTGGTGGAGATCGAGGCTTCGGCGGAGAATGGCGAAGCGCTGACGCTCTTGGGTTTGGACGTTTTGCGTGCGGGCAGAGTGACCCCGAGCCTCGTCGGCCAGCGGATTCAAGCTGACGAAAAACCCGTCTCCGATGCGAGCCCCACGGCCGCATCCTCCGCAGGAGACCCCTTCGACGCGAACGCCCTGTTCCTCTCCGCGCACGCGCTTGAAACAACCGGGAAAAAGATCGGAGAAGAGATAGAGCTTGCCGCCGCCGGCAAGCTCGCGCGTTTTTCGATCGCGGGCGTGTTGCCGGGCGTCGCAGAGGGCCAGGCGCTCGGCGTCGTCGATATCGCCGCTGCGCAGTGGCGCTTCGACATGCTCGGCCGCCTCGAGCGGATCGACTTCAAGCTTGAAGGAGGTGCCGACGAAAACGGCGTTCGCGAGAAGATCGCGGCCGTTCTTCCCGAGAACGCGGAGCTCGTAAGCGCCGAAAGTGAGGCGCGGCGTACCGACAGCCTGTCGCGCGCCTATCGCGTCAACCTCGACATGTTGGCCCTGATGGCGCTCTTGACCGGCGGCTTTCTCGTTTTCTCGGCGCAATCGCTTTCGGTGACGCGCCGCTACGCGCAATTCGCGCTTTTGCGCGTTTTGGGCGTAAAGCGGCGAGCGCTGACGATTCAAGTCCTGATCGAAGGCATGATTGTCGGAGCCGCCGGTTCGGCGGCCGGTCTCGGCCTCGGGCTTGTCCTTGCCGATGCGTCGCTCAAATTCTTGGGCGGCGACTTGGGTGGCGGTTATTTCCTGGGCGAGCATCCGGCGCTCATTTTTGCGCCTTACTCGGCATTTGGATTCTTCGTTCTCGGTATGGCTGCGGCGATCGCGGGAAGCTTGCTTCCCGCCCGCGACGTGGCGCGCGCGCAGCCGGCAATCGCCTTGAAGAACATCGGCGACAGTATCGATCCGAGGTCGACGCCCTCGGCGCGCATGCCGGCCGTCCTCGTGCTCGCCGGAACGGCCGCCGCCTTTGCTCCGGCGCTCGGCGGGCTGCCGATCCTTGGCTATGTCTCGATCGCGCTGCTCCTTGCCGGAGGCGTGGCCGCCATGCCGCTGCTCGCGAGACTCCTGCTTGCGCCGTTGCAAAAGGCGGATCTCCGCGCGGTGCCGGCGAATCTCGCGCTGAAACGCATGTGGGGTGCCCCTTCGCAGGCCGCGATCGCGCTTTGCGGGATTGTCGCCAGCACAAGCCTGATGATCGCGATGGCGGTCATGGTCCTGAGCTTCCGTCAATCCGTCGACGAATGGCTGTTGCGCATCTTGCCCGCGGATCTCTACATCCGTGTGGAAGGAGAGGAGGTCGGCGGATTCGATCGGAGCCTTCAGCGCGACTTGGCGGCAACGCCGGGCGTCGCCGCAATGCGCTTCCGCAAACTGACTGCCATCCGTCTTTCACCCGATCTGCCACCGGTGACGCTGATCGCAGAGCATATAGACGCGAACAATCCGGCTGCGAGCTTACCGTTAATCGATGCTTCAAAGCCCGTTCCCGCGGGCACAACCGCGGTGTGGGTGTCGGAACCGGCGGCCGGTCTCTATGGCTATCGCGCGGGCGAGCGGATCAGATTGCCGCTCCCATCTCACGGCGATGACAAGGCAACGAGCGCGGATAAGACCGGAGCCTCCTATTTCGTCGCCGGCATCTGGCGCGACTACGGCCGACAGCAGGGTTCGATCGCAATCGACGACGGGGATTATGTCCGGCTCACGGGGGACACGGCGCGCAACGATGCTTGGGTGGATCTCGCGCCGGGATCGGATGCGGCCACGGTAGTGGCCGCGCTGCGCGCGCGATTGCCAAGTCGACTTGCCGGACGCTTGACAATCGCAGAGGCGAAGGAAATCCGTTTTCGCTCGCTCGAGATCTTCGATCGCAGCTTCGCGGTCACATACCTCTTGGAGGCGATCGCCGTTCTTGTGGGGCTTGCGGGCGTCGGCGCGACGTTTTCGGCGCAGACGCTCGCGCGCGAGAAGGAATTCGGCATGCTTCGCCACATCGGTGTGTCGCGACGTCAGATCATCGGCATGCTGCTGGCCGAAGGCGCTTCGCTTGGCACCGTTGGCGTGGTGGTCGGCATCGGCCTTGGGATCGCCATCAGCCAAGTGCTGATCCATGTGGTCAATCCCCAGTCCTTCCATTGGACGATGGAGACGCGCCTCCCATTCGTTCTTTTCGCGACGGTAACGGCGGCGCTGATCGCTGCCTCCGCCGCAACCGCTCTCCTCGCCGGACGTCGCGCGCTCGCCGGGAGTGCGGTGCGAGCGGTGCAGGAGGACTGGTGATGCTGCGCAGCGTTTGGCTATCGGCTGCAACTTTCGCCCTCGGCGTCCTGTACCTTATCGGCGCCGCGCATTCCCAGACCGCATCATCTCGAGCTGGCGCTCAAGGCAACTCGCCGGTCCTTCCCGCCTATCGCGAGGTTCGTCCGGGCGTTGCTCTCCAATTTCCGGCCGACCACGGCGCGCATCCCGAGTTTCGTAGCGAGTGGTGGTACATCACCGGATGGCTCGACACCGGAAAGGATCGCGCACTTGGCTTCCAGGTGACGTTCTTCCGCTTCCGTCCGGCTATCGACCAGCGCAATCCGAGCGCCTTTGCACCGAAGCAAATCCTGTTCGCGCACGCAGCACTCTCCGATCCCAAAGTCGGCAGGCTGCTGCACGACCAGCGCGCTTCGCGCGCGGGCTTCGGCCGGGCCGAAGCCGCGACCCAAGATGCCGACATTGTGCTCGACGATTGGACGCTCAAGCGCGGCGCCGACGACATCTACCACGCGAAGGTCGGCGGCAAGGAGTTCTCGCTCGACTTGAGCTTCAAGCCGACGCAGGCGATTCTGCTCGAAGGCGACGATGGCTTCAGCCGAAAGGGTCCGTTCTCAAACGAAGCGAGCCACTATTACAGCGAGCCGCATCTCGAGGTTTCGGGCACGGTCAAGCGCGGCGCCGAGTCCCTCAAGGTGACCGGGACCGCTTGGCTTGATCGCGAATGGTCGTCGACCTATCTCGATCCCCGTGCCGTGGGCTGGGACTGGGTCGGGCTCAATCTCGACGATGGCGGCGCGCTGATGGTGTTCCGCATCCGCGATGCCGCCGGTGACGCCTTTTGGGCTGGTGGCAGCTTGCGCGAGGGTGATGGCGCGTTGCACCGCTTGCAGCCGGACGACATCCGGTTCGAGAAAAAGCGTGAGTGGCGATCGCCGCGCACGGGCGCAATTTATCCGGTGGAACAAACCTTGAGCGTGCATTTGCCGGCCGGCGAGCGCCAATGGAGGCTGTCGCCGCTCTTCGACGATCAAGAGCTCGACAGCCGCATAGGAGGCGGGCCCGTGTACTGGGAAGGCGCGGTTCGCACGCAAGGCGGCCGGGGCTATCTTGAGCTCACCGGTTACTTCCAGCCGCTCAAGATGTAGCCCCGGTTCGCGCCTGATTTCGAGACCTCCGGTATCCGTCGCCAAGATGACGACGATCTCACCATACGGCCATACCAGCGCCATTGAGGCGACGTATTGTTGAGCCGGAATCGGAAGCGAGAGGTCCGAGGTGAAAGGGACGGCAGCGGTGCTGGCCCTAGTAATAGGGGCGCAATCGAGTGGCCACGGCGCGGTGCGGCTCACCGCTGCCTCGCCACCGTCCATCAGTCGTGTCCCCAACGCCGATGCCAAAAGTCGCGACGATCTTGGCGATGGCGGCAATCATGGCGCCAATTCTTCCCCCCAAGGGCGATCCGCCGCTCCCCCCGGTCCTGGCGGGCGAGACCCGGGCAACTCCTCCGTCAAGTCCACTGATCGAAATCGAGCGCCCGACAAGTCTGGCGACGATAGCAGCGGAGCGCCGCAGTATCGGGGACGTCCGTGTTTCAGCTATCCGGACCGGCCGTGCCTCTGAACCGAGGACCTGGGAGAGAGCCCGTGCCTCAAAAGGGCCGCGCCCCGAAAAGGGCCGCGGCCTTTTTCTTTTGGGTTGAGGCTGTTAAATCCATCTCGCGACAGTGAAAGAGCGCTGTGGGTATGAGGGAGTACGCGAGCCTCTTGCCGGGCGATCCGGCACCCCAGTTCTACCAGCGAACGTCGAGCAATCCGCAATACGCGTTTCATACCGCGGCGGGACGTTATGTTGTTCTCTGCATCTTCGGATCGGCCGACGACCCGCAGAGCCGGGCGGCGATCGAAGCGGTGAAATCGCGGCGCGCTTTTTTCGACGACGCGACCGCGTGCTTCTTGGGCGTCAGCCTCGATCCAAACGACGAGGCGCAGCAGCGCGTCACCGACG
>DASQHF010000124.1:0-5680 GCA_035632215.1 Micropepsaceae bacterium
CGGGCCGTTCATGGGCTGGCAGCGGCAGGACAACGGTCCGTCTGTCCAGTCGACGCTCGAGGAAGCGATTTTCAAGCTTTCCGGCGAGCGCGTAACCGTCACCGGCGCGGGCCGCACGGACGCCGGCGTGCATGCGCGCGGCCAAGTCGCGCATTTCGATCTCGTCAAGGAATTTCCGCCCGACACCGTGCGCGATGCGCTGAACGCGCATCTACGCCCCGCGCCGGTCTCGGTCCTCGCCGCGGCAATAGCCGCGCCCGATTTTCACGCGCGCTTTTCCGCGACCGCGCGCCACTACGAGTACCGCATTCTTTGCCGTCGCGCGCCGCCCGCGCTCGATCGCGGCCGCGTCTGGCATTTCTCGCGCGGGCTGAATGTGGCGCCGATGCAGCTGGCGGCGCGTTCGCTCTTAGGCCAGCACGATTTCACCACCTTCCGCTCATCCGAATGTCAGGCGAAATCGCCAGTGAAAACGCTCGACCGCATGGACGTGATGGCGCAGGGAGACGAAGTCGTGTTTTACGCCAGCGCGCGCTCGTTCCTCCATCATCAGGTGCGCTCGATGGTGGGGAGCTTGAAGCTCGTCGGCGAAGGGAAATGGCAGCCCAAGGATGTCGCCGCCGCGCTCGAAGCCATGGACCGCACGCGTTGTGGCACCGTCGCGCCGCCCGACGGCCTGACGCTTTTACGAGTGGACTATTGAGACAACTTCCCTCGCCCCCTAAGAGGAGAGGGCCAGGGTGAGGGTAATTTTGTGTTCACGGTCTTAGACGAACAGAGATTCAAGCTGTTCCATTGGCGCACGACGCTGACCACCGGCCTTGGAGTTTTTTGCGACGGTTACGATCTTACCTCCGTCGGTATCGTCTTGCCGCTCATTCTTGCCTCCTTCGGTCAGCCCTCGCTTTCCAGTCTCGAAAGCGCTTCGCTCGCGGCCTCCGCGCTCGTCGGCGCCGCGCTCGGCGCCCTTCTCTTCGGCGTGCTCGGGCAAAGCGGGCGAAAGCGCTTCTATGGCTTGGATGTTCTCATCTTGGGCGTCACGGCCATCGCGCAAGCCTTCGCGCCCAATCTCGAATGGCTGATCGCCATCCGTTTCCTCTTGGGCATCGGCGTCGGTGCCGATTATGTCCTCTCGCCCATGATCATGGCCGAACACGCCAATCGTGCCGACCGCGGAATGGCGCTGGGCCTTGGCTTTGGCACCATGTGGCCCGTGGGCGCGCTTGCAGCGGGCGTCTTGAATCTTATTCTTCAAAGCGCCGGCGTGAGCGCGGACCTGCAATGGCGCATCGTGCTGGCCGCCGGCGCGATACCGGCGTTCTCGGTCCTCTATTTGCGCCGCCGCATGCCGGAGACGGCGCGCTTCTTGGCAAGGCTCGCGGGCGATTCAGACCATGCGGCGCAGGTGATCCAGGAGATAGCCGGAGCAAAAGCCACCGTTCCTGATATCGATCGCCGGGGATTCAACGAGGTGTTCGCCCGTCACGCCGGCCCGGTCCTCGCTGCGGCGCTGCTGTGGATGGTCTATGACCTTGTCGTCTATGGCAGCTTCCTGTTCGGCCCGTCGCTGATTGCCGGAAGCCTCGGACTTTCCCCGGTGACATTTCAGCTCCTGATCGAGCTGATTTTCGTCATTCCGGCCTCGGCGCTCCTGTCGCTCTTTGTCATAGACAGGTTCGGCCGCAAGCCGCTTCAGGTCTGGGGCTTCATCTTGTGCACCGTGACGGTGGGCATCTTCGCGCTGATGCAGGATTCCCTCCTCGCGGCACCGACCTTTGCTTTCGCCGTGTACGGACTTTTCACGGCGGCCCAGACCGGGCCCGGGCTTGTCTCAGGCGCAGGTATCTTGGGCGTCGAGCTCGCGCCCACGCGCATTCGCGCCGTCGCGCAAGCGGTGACAGTCGCGGGCGGGCGGGTCGGCGCGGCGGCGAGCACCTTCGCCTTTCCGCTTCTCTTTGCGGGCATCGGCCAGGCGGCCGCCTATTTCGTGATCGCGGCCCTCGCAGTGTTAGGCGCGATTCTGACGCAAGTCCTCGTGCCCGAGACCGGCCGCATCCCGCTTGAAGCGATTACGGAAGGGACATGAGGGGCACCAGCCGCCCCGTGTCCGACAAGCCTCCTTTTACCATTCGTTAACGTTTCGCCGGGGTTAATGGCGAGGACCCTCGGGTTCGCTTGCCGCAACGCTTCGCCAATTTCGCTGGAGCCTAAGATGCGTACATCGAAGATCATGTCGTGCGGTATCGCTCTCGTTGTTGCGGTCTATGCCGCGATCTTCATCCACGCGATCAATGCTTTTTCGACGAGGGCCTATGGCTCAACCCCCGCATCGAGCGGAATGACCGCCCAACCGGAGTTGCGCGGTTCATTTTACAGCCGTTGAAGGTCGACGAGCTCCACCGCGTCCGGTGCGATCTTTCGGCCTAAGAAAATCTCGCCCACCCGCGCGAAACGCTCCGGCGCATCGGTGGCGAGAAAGCGCGGCGGCACCGGGGCGCCCTCGCGCTTGAGACTTCTCTCGTTCAACAGCCGCTCGACCGCATCTGCCGTCGTCGCCGCGCTATCGACTAGCTTGATGTCCTCTCCCGCGACGCGGCCGATGACACGGCTTAAGGCCGGAAAATGCGTGCAGCCGAGCACAATCGAGTCGGGACGCTCGGCTCCGGCCAGAAGCGGCCCGAGATAGCGCTTGGTCACCAGCTCCGGGATCTCGCCCTCAGTCAATCCTTCCTCCGCCAGCGCCACGAAAAGTGGGCAGGGGATTTGGGCGACTTGCGCTCCCTTATTACGGGCGTGAATGGCGCGTAAGTAAGCGCCGCCCTTGACCGTTCCTTCCGTCGCGAGCACGGCGATGCGGCCTCGAGGCGCCGCTTTCACCGCGGCTTCCGCGCCGGGCTCGATCACGCCGACGACGGGGGTCGGCTTCAGCACCGCTTCGAGCGCCGGCAGCGCTGTCGCCGAGGCCGTGTTGCACGCGACCACGAGGAGTTTGATGTCGTGCTCCATCAACGCGCGCGCACATTGGACCGCATAGCGCGTCACCGTGTCGGGGCTCTTGCTGCCATAGGGAAGCCGCGCGGTGTCGCCAAGATAAACAAATCTCTCTTCTGGCAGGCGCGCCATCAGCGCCCGCATCACCGTCAATCCGCCCATGCCGGAATCAAACACGCCGATCGCGCGATCGCGGGCTTCCGTCATGCGATGATCCGGTGCAGAACGTCGCTGCCGTAATCGACCGTAACGTCCAGGAGCGCGGCGAGAATAACGATGGCCGCGGCGTTCAAGCCCGATATCTGCAAGGTCTCCCGCGCCATCTGCCAGCGATAGGTGGCAATGAAGGCGTACGCGCCATAGTAGACAATGGCGATGCTTTTGAGCGTGGTGATCCCGAGGAGATACGCGATGTCGGGAATCGTCATTACAAGATAGACGAGGCAGCTTCCCCAATTGTAAGCGATGATGAACGGAACATAGCGCCGGCTCGCGCCCAGGAGCTTGACGATCAGGATCATCGCGAGCGGCAGCGCCACCCACTCCACGACGTAGGCCCCCCCTTCGATCAGCCAAAAGCCCATCCCCGGCGCTGCAGCCGCGACACTGCGCCCTGCATTGGCAGCGAGATCGGCGACGATCCGATCCTGTGTGACGGTGAGGAGGATGGCGATCGGCAAGGATAAGAGCGCGGCGAAGAACGATCGGAAAAAGCCTTCGAAAGAATGATCGAATTCCTCGCTCGCGCCGCGATCGAACTTGGCGACCCGAAACGCCGTGAACAGCGCATGACGCACATACGCCCCGGTCATGGTACGCCCGCGGCAAAATAGAGCTCCAGCACCGCTTCATAGATGCGGGTGAGCGCTTCGATGTCATCCAGGCTCGCGCATTCGTCGAGCTTGTGCATCGTGCGTCCCGTGAGCCCCAGCTCCGCCACCGGGCAGTGATCCTTGATGAAGCGTGCGTCCGAGGTTCCGCCGGTGGTTGAATATTCGGACGTTAACCCCGTCGCGCGTTCGACCGCTCGCTTCAGCAACTCCGTGTACGGGCCGGGCGCGGTCAAGAACGATACGCCGCTGATGCTGACCGCAATCGCGATTTCGCCGCCCTTCTCGTGCTGGACCGTATCCACGATCGATCGAATCTCGTTGGAGAGCGCCTCGGGCGTGTGCAAGTCGTTGAACCGGATGTTGAACCCGGCGCGCGCTTCCGAAGGGATGACGTTCACAGCCGGATTGCCGACGTCGACGGTCGTGAACGCAAGCGTCGAGGGCTCGAAATGCGCGCTTCCTCCATCGAGCATCCAGGCCGAAAACCGCGCGATCACCGCCGCCATGATCGGGATCGGATTGAGCGCGAGCTTGGGATACGCCGCGTGGCCCTGGATGCCCTTGACGGTCACGCGCACATTCATGCTGCCCCGGCGGCCGATCTTGATCGTATCGCCGACGCGCGCGCCTGAAGTTGGCTCGCCGACAAGGCAGTGGTCGATCGCCTCGCCGTTCTTTTTCATCCAGTCGAGCACCCTGACCGTGCCGTTGAGGGCGACGCCCTCCTCATCGCCGGTGATCAGCAGGCTGATCGAGCCTTTGGGCGCGCCGTGCTTCTTCACGTGCCGTTCGGTGGCCGCTACGAAGGCCGCAATTGCGCTTTTCATGTCGGTGGCGCCGCGGCCATAAAGCACGCCGTCGACGATCTCGGCCGCGAACGGATCGCGCTTCCATTGCTTCTGTTCGCCCGGCGGCACGACGTCAGTGTGTCCGGCGAAACAGAAATTGGGCGCGCCCGTTCCGAGCCGCGCGTAGAGATTCTCGACGTCGTCGAAACGCAAGCGTCGGCAGGAGAATCCCAAGGGCTTGATTGCCTCTTCCAACACGGCGAGCGCGCCCGCATCCTCCGGCGTCACCGACGGACAGCGGATCAGCGCCTGCACGAGGCTCACGGGATCAGTAGCGGCGCCCTTTGTCATGGCTGTTAAGAAACGTTGACGAGCGGATCGGGGCCAAACCGGTTCTTCCCGGTTGTTCCACGCACTAATCCAATCTCTATGACGCCCCACCAGAAAAGAATGTTGAGCAACGCCCAAACCACCGTGCTCGCAAGCCCATCGTCCAGAATCAGCCAAGTCTGTAACGAGCGCGAGAACCCCGTCGAAACAATCACTAGCATGGGCAATCCATAAAATACCGCAAGCCACCATGCACTTCGACCGCGATCGTGCAGTCTTCTAATTACTGCAGCAAAGAAACTGACTTGGAACGGCAACCACGCGATCAAAGGCACTCCTGGTCCAAAACCAATTGGGCGGATCAGTGCGAAGAACACCAAGAGCCCACCAATCATGTAGCCTAAGAACAGGAATCCAAAAGTCTTGCGGCAAATCCGCCCCTTAAAGCTGAAGAGAAGTAGCGCCCACTCGGATATAGCCGACGACATGCCCTCAGTCCCTGAGCAGCTCGTTGGTCGAGGTCTTCGCGCGAGTCTTCTCGTCCACGCGCTTCACGATCACCGCGCAATAGAGCGACGGGCCTCCCATCGCGCCGGGCAAGCTTCCCGGCACGACGACGGAATAAGGCGGCACTTTGCCGTATCCGATCTCGCCCGTCGCGCGGTCGACGATCTTCGTGGACGCGCCCAAGAACACGCCCATGGAGAGCACCGAGCCTTCGCCGACGATGACGCCTTC
>DASQHF010000125.1:0-50958 GCA_035632215.1 Micropepsaceae bacterium
GCGAAGACGCGCGTCTCGCGCGGGCTCATATGCTCAGTCAAGCGCTTGATGGTGCCGTCCTTGCCCGCGCCGTCACGGCCTTCGATGATGACGAGCACGCGCGCGCCTTCTTCGATCAGCCGGCGCTGGAGCTTGACGAGCTCGATCTGAAGATCGCGCAGCTCGTCTTCGTAATCGGCAGAACGTTTCGCCATGCTTTGCCCCGACAGCAAACGGGCGGGGAATTTGTCCCCGCCCGTCTAAAAATCACTCAAGCGAACCCGCTCAATTCGACGCCGATTTCACGCCAGCGGCGCGCTGCTTCAGCCACGGGCCCAAGAGATCGGTGAGCTGGTGCTCGCTCGTTCCAACCGAGTAGATCTGCGACATGTGATTGTGCGTCGTCATCAGATGGAACATATGATCCTTGCCGGCTTCCGTCAGCACTTTGTGGATCATCTCGCCTTGCGCGATCTGCGGCGTCTCCGGATCCCACTCGGCGCGCGTGAAGAAGAGCGGAATGCTCGTCTTCTTCAGGCCCTCGACGGACGACCAGTATTTAATCTTCTCGGGATCGTTGCCGAAGATGCCGCCGGCGCGCGCTTCATAGCCCCCTGACGTCATCACCGCGCCGATGATGCCGCCGCCCGGCTTGTAGTAATAGTCCGGGTGCGAGACGTAGAGACCGACGAGCGATGCGCCAGCCGAATGGCCCCAAAGGAAGATCTTGTTCGGATCTCCGCCGTAGCGCGACACGTTCTTGGCGACCCAGGCGAGCGCATCGCGCGCGTCGTTGACCTGATCGGGGAGCACATTCTTCGGCGCCAGGCGGTAATTGATGTCGACTCCGACCATGCCCTGCTCGATTGCCCACTTCATCAGATTGTCGTTCGTGAACTGGTTGGGCGCGTGCTTGTCGCCTCCGGTGAAGCCGCCGCCATGGACGAAGACGAGGACAGGCTTGTTCGTCCCCTGCCCGGTCGTCACGACATCGAGCTTCTCTAAGGGATCGGAGCCGTAAGCGATGTCGCGCTCGACCTTCAAGCCGGCCACCGGGTCCTTGGGCTGCAGCGGATCGAAGATGAGACGCGTTTTTCCCGCATCGTTGACATGGCCCATCGCGGCGACCGCTTTGGCGACGTCGGGCGGAAGGTCCGCGCGCACGAGCGAAGGGATCGCGATTGCGGCAACGGCAAGGGGGATAAGGATACGGTTCATGGACATCTCCTTTGCTTAAATCCGCGGGCGTTTTCCCTTGAGGTGAGGCCCGCCTTTAGGTTGAGACGAAGATGCCGCAGCCGGACCGGCGGAGCAAGCTCGCGGGCTAGGCTTCATCTAGCCCGGCCTTTACCGCTTTCGCAGCCGCGGTAATCGCCTCGCTGCTCAACGGGATCCAACCCTGCATCGAGAAGAAGCCATGGATCATGGTCGGATAATCGACGAGCGCCACGGGCACGCCTGCGGTCTTCAGCTTCTCGGCGTATTCGATGCCCTCGTCTCGCAACGGGTCGAACCCTGCGGTGACGATGTAAGCCGGCGGCAAGCCGCTCGCGTTGCGGATCGCAATCGGCGAAAGCCGGACATCCATGGGATCGGCGTCGGCGGGCATGTAATGGCTGTAAAACCACTGGATGGCGCGGTCATCCAAGCGATAGCCCGTCCCGAAGGACCGTTTGGCGAAATCGCGGGAGAGCTTGATCGAGGGGTAGATCAGAAGCTGAAAAGCGATCTCCGGCTCTTTCGCGTCCGCCGCGAGCAAAGAGACGACGGCGGCAAGATTGCCGCCGGCGGAATCGCCCGCGACAGCCAAGCGGTTGGGGTCGATGGCAAGGTCGGTGGCGTTGGCTTCCACCCATTTGAGCGCGGCGAAGGCGTCCTCGACCGCAGCAGGGAATGGGTGCTCCGGCGCTAGCCGGTAGTCGACCGAGATGACCCGGCAGCCGGATTCGTTCGCCAGCATCCGGCACAGTGGATCGTAGCAATCGAGATCGCCGATCACGAAGCCGCCGCCATGATAGTAGACGATGGCAGGAAGTGCGGCGCTCCCGGCAGCAACGGGCGTGTACACGCGCAAGGGCACAGAGCGCTCGCCCCCCGCCGTTTTGATGTCCTCGGTCTTGCCGATCGGGACCGTATCGGCGTTTGCCAGCCGGCACATGCGCTTGAAAGCGATGCGGGCTTCGGCCGGCGACTTCTCCCAGGTCGGATAGGTGATGAGTTCCGGCATGCGCTGGAACAAGTCCTGAATGACCGGATCAAGCGGCATCGATTTCTCCGCGACACCCGCGATTCTGGCCATAGCCCTTCAGTGCCGCAAGAGTTGAGCATACGGGCAGATTCGCGCAGGCGCGCAAGCTGGGTCTCAGGGACAGTTGAAAAGAGCCCGCAGCGCGATCAGTGGATCGCGATGGGAGCGTAGGGGTCGATGCGCTTGGCGGCGATATCGCCCAAGATCGCGTGGAGCGCCCGCCACATAACCGCCCGCTCCATCAGGCCATCGGCCTCGAGGCTTGCGATGGCGCGCTCCGCGACACGGGTCACCATGTCCCCGAATTCCTCGGAGAGTTCCGCCGCCAGGCGGCAGGTTTCTTCGGCGCTCACGACATCGCTCCTTCGCATGACGGCGAAATACCGGAAACAGGGTAAGAGAACGGTTAAGGGGCAGAAGGGTTCAACCCGGCGAAGTTCGTTTTTTGAGGAGTTGAGGAGCTTTACTCACAAGAGCTCGACTGGGTCCCCGATCCTGATCTTGCCCCCGGAAATGACGCGGCAGCACACCCCGCCCCGCCAATCCGGCTTTAGCGAATTCCTCAAGCCCCGATGGGCGGCCTCCATGACCTGGCAGGGCTTGGTTTCCCCGGTGATCTCAAGCACCGCTTCGCCAACCAAAAGCCGGCCGGAACGCGGTGTTTCCAAGCCTTCCACAAGAAGATTGGCCCGGCGGGTGAGCCATGGCAAAGCCGCGTCCAATTCCCGGCAGGCGGCCTCCCAAGGCTCACGAAAAAGGACGGTGACCTGCCGGCCCTGCGTCGCGCCTCGAACGTCCCCCTCAAGGCCGGAGGCAAGACTCACGAGTGCCTCTTCGCGCTCGACCAAGGGCGCTCGTTTCGCTGCCGCGCAGCCTATTCCGGCCAACCGTCCCATTATTTGTACACTCCAAAAATACTTATTTGACAATAACTACATTTTCATTACGTAATTCTCCTGGTACTCCACGACAGGCGTGGGCTTTACCGGGAGCAAGGCTTGAAAAAGCGCGTCATCCTTATCATCGGCGGCGGCATCGCGGCTTACAAGAGCCTCGAGCTGATCCGCCGGCTCGCCGACCGGGATGTGACGGTTCAAGCCATACTGACCGAGGCTGGAAGCCACTTTGTCACGCCGCTCTCCGTCGCCTCGCTGACCGGCCAAAAGGTCTATCAGGAGTTGTTCGATTTGACCTCCGAGTCGGAGATGGGACATATCGCCCTCTCCCGCTCCGCCGATCTGGTGGTGGTAGCGCCTGCGACCGCGGACCTGCTTGCAAAGCTTGCGGCGGGCCTCGCGCCTGACCTCGCATCCACCGCGCTGCTTGCCACCGACAAGCCGGTGCTGATCGCGCCCGCCATGAATGTGCGGATGTGGGAGCACGCCTCCACACGGCGCAATCTCAAACGGCTGAAGGAAGACGGCATTCACGTTGTCGGACCGAACGAAGGCGAGATGGCCTGCGGCGAGTTCGGCGAGGGCCGCATGGCCGAACCCGACGAGATCGTGGAAGCGATTGCGCGCCTCCTCGATCCCGATCAGCGCCTTAAAGGGCTCAAAGCACTGGTGACGGCGGGACCGACGCACGAACCGATCGATCCCGTTCGCTTCCTCGCCAACCGCTCGTCGGGTAAGCAAGGCTATGCCATCGCCGCCGCGCTCAAGTCCGCAGGTGTCGCGACGACGCTCGTATCGGGACCAGTCGAGCTCATTGCGCCCGCGGGTCTCAAGCTCGTGAAAGTCGAGACGGCACGACAGATGTGGTCCGCGGCTGAAGCCGCGCTCCCCGTCGACATCGCGGTCTGCGCCGCGGCGGTTGCGGATTGGCGTCCCGTCCAATCGGCGAACTCAAAGCTCAAGAAGCGCGACGCGGCACCCAATCTTCAGCTTACGGAGAATCCCGACATTTTGAGCGGGCTTGCGCGGCATGCGACCCGCCGCCCGTCGCTCGTCATCGGCTTTGCCGCCGAGACGGACGATCTCATCGCCAACGCGAGCGCCAAGCGGCTCGCCAAGGGTTGCGATTGGATCGTCGCCAACGACGTCGGCGGCGGCGCGATCATGGGCGAAGAGAAGAACCGCGTGCATCTGATCACGGCGAATGGTGACGAAGCCTGGCCGGAAATGTCCAAGCCCGACGTCGCGCGCCGGCTTCTCGATCGCATCGCCCAATGGTTCGGAAGCAAAGCCGCATGAGGATCGCCATTCAGCGTCTGAAGCATGCGCCGGACCTGCCCCTCCCGGCATATGCAACCGCGGGGTCGGCCGGTCTCGACCTTCTCGCCGCGATCGAGGGCAATGTGATGCTTGCGCCTGGGCAATATCGCGCCGTGCCGACGGGCATTGCGCTCGCCTTGCCGCAAGGCTTCGAAGCGCAGCTGAGGCCGCGCTCAGGGTTGGCGCTTCGCCACGGCATCACCGTGTTGAACGCGCCTGGCACAATCGATTCCGATTACCGCGGCGAAGTCACGGCTGTTCTCATCAATCACGGCGACAGCCATTTCGCGATCACGCGCGGAATGAAGATTGCGCAGCTGGTGATCGCGCCGGTTGCCCGCGTCGAATGGGCCGAGACAACCGATCTTGGACCCACGGCGCGCGGCGAAGCCGGATTCGGCTCGACCGGCATCGTTCGCTGAATGGAGGGGTGAAATGCTTCGGCTTTCGCGTAAGACGCTGCTCGCGCTCGAAGCGGTGATCGACATCGCCTACAACGCGAGGCCGGAGCCGGTCCAGGCCAAGGAGATCACCTCGCGTCAAGGCGTGCCCCAGCGTTATCTCGAACAGGTCATGCAGCAATTGGTGCGCGCCGGGATCTTGAGAGGCGTGCGCGGCCCGCGCGGCGGGTATCGGCTCGCCCGCGAGCGGCGCCGGATCAGCGTCGGCGACGTGGTGCGGATCGCGATGAGCTTGGATACTGGCGAGGATAATTTCGACGGCGGCTCCGACCTTGGCCGGCGCGTCGTCATGCCGCTGATCGCAAGCCTCCAGGAAGAGGTGATGAAGAAGCTCGACGAGATCTCGATCGAAGACATTTGCAAACGCGCGCGGGCGACCGGGCTTGACTGCGGTCAGGCGGAGCGAACTGATACCGCGGCCGATTTCACGATCTAGAACGACATTAGGAGAAGAACGATGGCCGGTGACGATGTCTCAAAGCACAAACCGGGCCGAGGACGCATATTCGACTCGATCACCGAGACGATCGGCGACACGCCGATGGTGCGCATGGCCCGCATGCCCAAATCCGCGGACGTGAAAGCCGATCTCCTGTTCAAGCTCGAGTTCTTCAATCCCTTGGGTAGCGTGAAAGACCGCATCGGCGTCTCCATGATCGAAGCGCTCGAGAAGCAAGGGAAGATCGCGCCAGGCAAGACCGTGCTCGTGGAGCCCACGAGCGGCAACACCGGGATCGCGCTCGCCTTCGTTGCCGCGGCGCGCGGCTATCATCTGATCCTGGTGATGCCCGAATCCATGTCGTTGGAGCGGCGCAAGATGCTGATGCTCTTGGGCGCGCAGATCGAGCTCACCGATGCGGCCAAGGGAATGAAAGGGGCGCTTGCTCGCGCCGACGAGATCCTGCGCACCACGCCCCATTCGATCATGCCGCAGCAATTCGAGAATCCGGCCAACCCGGACATCCATCGACGCACGACGGCGGAAGAGATCTGGAACGATTCGAAGGGCGCGGTCGATGCAGTGATCTCGGGCGTCGGCACCGGCGGCACGATCACGGGCGTCGGTCAGGTCTTAAAAGCCCGCAAGCCGAGCGTGAAGATGATCGCGGTCGAGCCCGAGGACAGTCCGGTTCTCTCTGGCGGGCAGCCGGGGCCGCACAAGATTCAGGGCATCGGCGCGGGATTCATTCCGGCCATTCTCGACCGCCGCATCATCGACGAGATCATCACGATCTCGAACGAGACTGCGTTCGAGACCGCGCGCGCGGCCGCAAGGCTCGAAGGGATTCCCGGCGGAATTTCGTCGGGCGCCGCGATCGCAGCGGCGCTCGAAGTGGGGGCGCGGCCCGAGATGGCGGGCAAGCAGATCGTGACGATCATTCCCTCGTTCGCGGAACGCTATCTCTCGACGGCATTGTTCGAGGGGCTTTAGAGATTTAGCTCCGCGAGGCGGTCCGGGCGGTCGGTGATGATCGCATCGACGCCCCACTTGGTCATAGTCCGCATCTCGCGCCGCTGGTTGACCGTCCAGACGCCGAACTTCAAACCGCGTTCGTGAGCGTCGCGTAGCGCTTTTCGGTTCGCCGCCGAGCGTGGACAGAGCCAACCGTCGCCACCTGCTCGAAGGATTGCCTCGGCGCAGGAGCCGCCGAATTTGCTGGGATGAAAGGGACCCGCCCAAGCAGCACGCCGGCCGCGCAGTCTCAAGCGCGCGCGTCCCTGGGTCAGAAACCAGCAGGCAAGCTTGGGCTCCAGCCGCTTCACCTCAAGCAGTGCCGGCCAGTCGAAACTGACGATGACCGCCGAGTCGAGGAAATGTTTCACCCGCAATTCAGAGACCACGGCTCCGGCCACATCCTCAGGTGCCGCGGAAAGCTTGCGATTGTCGAACGAGGTCTTGATCTCGATGAAGAGGCGAAAATCCTTCCGTACGCTGCGGATCACGGAGATCACTTCGGATAGAAGCGGAATATGCTCGCCGTCTCTTGGCTGAAGCGCGGGATGCCGCCGCGCATAGATCGTGCGCGGTTTGGCGCGGCCGACGTCAAAGGCCGCAAGCGCGCGCGCTTCCATATCGTGCACGAGAGGCAACGGCGGTTTGATCCAGGTTCCGCTCCCATCCCGGCACAGCTCACGCTTGAGCTTGAAATCGTGAAACACCGCGAGCTTGCCATCGCGCGTGAGCTGCACATCGAGCTCGGCCCCGTCGAATCCATGACGTGCCGCTTGGGCGAAGGCGTACAGCGTGTTTTCCGGCCACAAGCCGGCACCGCCGCGGTGTGCAAGGTTAAGAAGTCCGCTCATCTTCCCTACAGCCGCGCTCAAGCAACACATGCTCGCGAGCATGAAAATAAAAACACTATCTCGCCTTTCGATCAGCGTGTAAGCTTCACGTCTACGAGAGGTGTGGATATGGATCGAGAGTTGCGCGTTTTCACTCGATTCGGGTGCGTTCTGATTGCCATCGTTGCCATGAGCGGAAGCGCGTATGCGCTGAGTCCGCAAGAGAGCGACGGACTTATTCTGCATAGCACGCTCGGTGCGATCGCCGAGGATAATTCCTCAGCGGCCGTAACCGCTACCGAGGTGAAGCCGGGGGAGACCTTGAGCATTGTCGGCGACTGCGTCATGCCTCTGCATTCGGCGGAGAACGTGCGCGTCGTCCTGACCCTGACCGACAGCCTCGCAAGCGTCGAGCCGGGGTTCCGCTCCGTGCTTGCCACCGATCAGGAAGTCCGGGGCAACGCGCTCCAGGTGCGCGTTCCCGATCTCCCCGAGGCGGCCAATCGCACCTTCCAGGTGAGAGTCTTCCGCCTGGGCGAGCAGGCGCCCGAAGTCTGCGATGCGGGCGCCATCCGCATCGGCGGGCAAGCCGGCGGAAAAGTCGGCTAGAACAGTTCCCAAGCAACAATCCCGAGCGCGCCCCCCGCCGCAGCGATGAGCGCGAGACGCAAATATTGCGTGCGCTTCGCCTGGGCGAGCGCGATGGCGGCAACGGAATCGGGGTGAAGCTTTAGCCCGCCCTCGGCCAACTGTCCGGCGATCAACTCGGTATCGCGTAGAAGCTGCGGCACGTTCTGCGCAAGCCGCCCGAAGTTGGTCAGTCCCACCGCGGCATCTCTTAACCGCGCCTCCGGCCCCAAATGCTCTATCATCCAGCCCTCGATGACCGGACGCGATGCTTCCCAGATGTCGAATTCCGGATCGAGCGCCCGCGCAACCCCTTCGACCACGACCATCGTCTTCTGCAGCAGTACCAGCTGCGGCTGAAGCGGCATATCGAAACGGCGCGTGGTCTCGAACAGCTGCTCCAAGAGCCGCGCCATCGAGACTTCCCGCGCCCGCAAGCCGAAGATCGGCTCGCCGACCGCGCGCAGCGCCTGCGCGAAAGTGTCGACATTGTGGGTCTTGGGAACGAAGGCGAAGTCGAAATGCACTTGCGCCACGCGCGCGTAGTCGCGCGCGAGAAAGCCCGCCAGCGTCTCGGCCATGAAGCGCCGCATGCCAGGATCGAGCCGACCCATGATCCCGAAATCGACGGCGCAAACGCGTCCGTCCTTGTCGACGAACAGATTTCCCGGATGCATGTCGGCGTGAAAGAAGCCGTCGCGCAAAGCCTGCATCAGGAATGCGCGCAAGACCTTCACCGCGATGCGCTTGGGATCGTGACCGGCCGCTTCGAGCGCCGCGGTGTCGCGCAGCGCGATACCGTCGACCCATTCGGAGGTGAACACGCGTGCGCTCGTTCGCGACCAGTCGAGCGCGGGAACGCGGAAATCCTCGTCGTCGCGGGTGTTCTGCGCGAGCTCGGAGGCTGCCGCGGCCTCCATGCGCAAGTCGAGCTCGAGCGCGACCGATCGCGCCAGCGTCTCGACGAGGAGCTTTAGCCTCAAGCGGCGAGCCTCGGACGAAAAGCGTTCCGCCGTTCGCGCCGCGAAGCGGAACGCCTCGAAGTCGCGAAAGAACTCAGCCTCGATGTTCGGCCGCAGGATCTTCACCGCGACCAAGCGCGAGGGATCGTCGCTCGTCTCGGCGAGATGGACTTGCGCAATGGAAGCGGCTGCAACCGGCGGACCGAAAAGGCGGAAGACCGAGGCGAGCGGGCGTCCGAGCTCGGCTTCGACGATGCGGCGCGCGTCGGCTTCCGGGAACGGCGGCAGCCGGTCCTGGAGCGTTTCCAGCCCGCGCGCGATCTCACGACCCAAGATGTCGGGCCGTGTGGCCAGGAACTGCCCGAGCTTGATCGCCGACGGCCCAAGTTGCTCCAGTGCCGCCGCCAAGCGCAGGCCCGGCGCGATCTCGCTGTTGCGTTTTCTCGCGCCGCCCGCGAGCCTCGCCAAGAGCCGGACGCTCCCGGGGACGCGGCTCGCGTATTCGGAGGGCAGCAGCGCATCATGCGCGGCAAGCGTCCGCGCCACCCGCAGGAGGCGGCGCATGTTGCTCAGGGTACGGAGCATATCACAGCTTCCAGCCCGAATGCATTGCTGCAATCCCGCCCGAGAGATTGCGGAACTTCACCTGCGAAAAACCGGCCGCGACGATCAGCTTTGCGAATGGAGCCTGGGACGGGAAGCGCCGGATGCTCTCGGCAAGATAGCGGTAGGCGGCGCCGTCGCCCGCCACCGCCTCGCCTAAGCGGGGCAGGACCGCGAACGAATAGGCATCGTAGAGCTCGTCGAGCCAGGGAGCGGCAACGCGCGAGAACTCGAGGCAGAGGAAGCGGCCGCCGGGCTTGAGCACGCGGTAGGCTTCGGCGAGCGCCTTCTCGAGATGCGTCGTATTGCGGATACCGAAGGCGATGGTGTAGGCGTCGCGGCTGTTGCTCTCGATCGGCAAATTCTCCGCATCGCCGCATAGCCAAGCGATCTTCCGTGCCGCCGCCTCGGGGCGCTGCTTGCCCTGAGCCAGCATATCCGGATTGATGTCGCACACCGTGATGTCAGCCTCGCCTTTCGGCGCGACGCGGTGGGCGATCTTGAAGGCGATGTCTCCCGTGCCGCCCGCGACATCGAGAATAGCCATCTTGGGCTGCGGATTGAGCCAATCGACGAAAGTATCCTTCCACAGCCGATGAACGCCCAGCGACATCAGGTCGTTCATGAGGTCGTAGCGGCGGGCAACGGAAGAAAATACGTCGCGTACCAGCGCCGGCTTCTCTTCAGGCGCGACGTCGCGATAGCCGAAGGGGACACTACTCATCAGGCATCAGGTATCAGGGATCAGGGATCAGGAAAAGCAGCGTAGAAATAATAGCTAACGCGCCGCCTTTTCTGATACCTGATCCCTGATATCCGATACCTGTGTCTTTTCATGCCTGAGCTGCCTGAAGTCGAGACCGTCCGCCGCGGCCTGGAGCCCGCGCTCATGGGACATGCGTTAACCCACGTCACGGTGAAACGCGCGGATTTGCGCGTCGCCTTTCCGCCGCGTTTCGCCGAGCGCGTCGCGGGGCGTCGCGTGACGCGGCTGCACCGGCGGGCGAAATATCTGCTGCTCGATTTCGACAATGGCGAAACCTTGGTCATGCATTTGGGTATGTCGGGCCGCTTCACCATTCATGGCCCGATGGCACCAGTGAAGCCGGGACGCTTTCACCTCAACACGCCCGAGGACGGGAGCGGCAACGGCAAGCATGACCACGTGGTGTTCGAGACGGAAGAAGGGACGCGAATCGTCTTTACCGATCATCGACGTTTTGGATTGATGGCGCTCGAGGATACGGACGCGCTCGAGAGCGCGTCGATGTTCAAGGGATTGGGGCCCGAACCGCTGGATGAAAGCTTCACGCCGGCAGCGCTTTCGGCGGCGCTCAAAGGGAAACGCACGCCGATCAAGTCGGCGCTGTTGGATCAGCGCGTCGTCGCCGGGCTTGGCAACATCTATGTCTGCGAAGCGCTCTTCCGCGCGCGCATCTCGCCCAAACGCTTGGCGAAGACGGTGGTCGGCGAGCGGAGCGAGCGTCTCGTGCCGGCGATCAAGGCGGTGCTCAACGATGCGATCAAGGCTGGAGGCTCGAGCTTGCGCGATTATGCCCGCGCCGACGGCGAGCTCGGCTATTTCCAGCATCATTTCGCGGTCTATGACCGCGAAGGCAAACCGTGTCCCGGTAAGGGCTGCCAAGGCAAGATCAAACGCATCGTGCAGTCGGGGCGTTCGACCTTCTACTGCCCGAGCTGTCAGCGCTGAGTGCTACTTCGCGAGCGTCTTATCGAGCCACTGCGCGATCACGCCTGCGATCTCGTTGTTGTTCTTCTCGAGCATCATCACGTGGCTGTTGCCGTGAATGCCGATATCGGCCAACCGGATGAACGTCGGCTTCACGCCCGCTTGCTCGAGATAGCGGACCGTGCAGTGATCGTACGGCGCGTGATAAGACGCTTCCGAGCTCAAGACCAGGATCGGCATCCTCTGTAAATTCGGCAATTGCCGCGCGGGCTCCTTCTGTTTCCAGCATACGACCTTGTCGGGTGCGTCGGCCTTCGCGTCGCGCACGAAAGCAAGTTCCGACGCGCTCTTCACCTGCGGCGCGTAGTTGATGGGTACGGAGGTTATTCCGTAGGGAAGCGAGACCGGGCCTTCCTTGAACCAATCGGGCGCGCCGATGAATTCGACACTATGCACCGGAGGGCCGTTCGGTTCGATCGCGAGGATGGCCTTGACGAGATCGGGGCGCGCGTCTGCTACGGGCCAAGCGAACGCGCCCGCCTGCGAATGCACCAGGAGAATTCCCGGCCCTATTTTTTCAAAGAGCGCGATCAGTGCGTCGCGATTGAGGAACTGCTGCTTCTCGAAGCTTTCGATGGCAGGGAGCTGACTCGCCGCGAGCTGCGCGGCAGCAAAATCGTCGTCGCCAGCCGAACCGGGCCATTGCGTGTGCAGAGCCGCTTGCGGCCACTGCTTGTATTTTTCTTCTGCTACGAACCTCGGGAGCGAATTCGTACGATCGACATTTCGTGCTGGGCCGTAACTCTCCGCCAGATAACCGGATCGCCCGCGCCCGACCTGATCGACGACATAAACGGCGTAGCCCTGGTGCGCGAAATACTGCGCCCAACCCTCGCGGCCATCAGGCGTGCCGGTGTAGTTCACGCCCGACATCGTGCCGCCATGGACCATCACGATTGGAAAAGCGTGCGTGCGGCGCGCCGGTACACGCTCTTCGACGTACATCTGGTCGGTCACGAAAGTTTTGCCGCCGACCACCGTCGTCTTGGCATTGACGTAGAAGTAGCCATCCTTCGCGAGCTCGAGCGGAGCCCGCGCCTGGCTGCCCGCCGGTAGCGCCGAATTTGAGAGCATGAGCGCGGCTATCGATAGTGCGCCCAAGACGATCGCTTTCATTTGTTCCTCCCGTGCTCCCTCGATCTTAGAAGATCGTGCGTTCTATTGCCCCTGCCCCGCGGATTGCGCATATTGCAGTGCAACATGGAGGGCTCGGCCATGACTTATCAGAACATCCTCGTGCGCATGGAAGGGCAAATCGCCGTCGTGACGCTTAATCGGCCGCATGCCCTGAACGCCTTGAATTCGGCGCTCATGGACGAGCTTACTGCCGCCATCGACGCGTTCGAAGAGGACGATCAAGTCCGCTGCGTCATCATCACGGGATCCGAGAAGGCGTTCGCCGCTGGTGCTGACATCACCGAGATGCGGAGCAAGAGCTTCTCGGAAGTGTTCAAGGAAGATTTCGTGACGCGAAATTGGGAACGGGTCGCGCGCGCCCGCAAACCCGTGATCGCCGCGGTGTCAGGTTTCGCACTCGGCGGGGGCTGTGAGCTCGCGATGATGTGCGATTTCATCATCGCGGCGGACAACGCGAAGTTCGGCCAACCCGAGATCAATTTGGGTGTCGGTCCAGGCGCAGGAGGGACGCAGCGGCTGACGCGAAGCATCGGTAAGTCCAAGACCATGGAGATGTGCCTGACGGGCCGAATGATGGATGCCGCAGAAGCAGAACGATCAGGGCTTGTTGCCCGCGTCGTGCCGCTAGCCGAGCTGATGAACGAAGCGATGAAGAGCGCGGAGAAGATCGCGAGCCTCTCGGCTCCCGCCGCCATGATGGTGAAGGAATGCGTGAAGACCGCCTATGAAACGACCTTGACCGAAGGCATCCACTTCGAGCGGCGCCTGTTCCACGCGATGTTCGCCACCGCAGATCAGAAAGAGGGGATGACGGCGTTCGTCGAGAAGCGCAAGCCGGCGTTCAAGAACGCCTAGATTGACCTCAAGCGGCAGCCCGGGCTATAGCCGCGAACCTTTCACGAAGAAGGATCGAGACCCTCCATGCCCAGTCATCGTTCGGCCGAAAAACGCGTCCGCAAGACCTCCAAGCGTACGGCCGTCAACAAGAACCGCAGGAGCCAGGTCCGCGGAGCGATCCGGAAGGTCGAAGAGGCCATTGCCGCGGGTGATAAGAAGGCCGCGGTCGCAGCCTTGAAGGCGGCGGAACCCGAGATCATGCGCGGGGTTTCGAAAGGGGTTATCCACAAGAACACCGGCTCAAGGAAGGTGTCGCGCCTCTCGGCCCGGGTGAAGGCGCTCGGCAGCTAGCATTTCTTGTCCTTTTCTTGACGGCTCTCTTATTTCTGACCGGTGAATATAGTTCCAGTATTTGATACTGTCCGTGAACGGAAGTTCGCCCTCGGCGTTAACCTAGCTGTCATCGATTCGTCGCAGCGGTCTTTTTAAGCCCCTGAATCCACTGCCATCCATTCGTCCGTGTACTCCCGAGGCGATCCTCCGTACACGTTCAAAAGCCTTGTTTTTCGGGCTTTTTTGGGCGTCTGACCGCGGCGGAAAGCGCGGCGTTTTGCCCCAGAATCACCCTTGCGTCCCTCCCTCAGCGCTGTATAAAAGCCGCTCTAGTGACGGGGGGGCCGGATATGGGCATGGAAAGCGGAAAACAAATCTACTGCAGAGCGCATGTGTTTACCCCCGGTAATGCGCCGCTTTCCGGTAAAGCCTAAGTAAAACTCCAATATTCGACCTCGAGTTGGGCAAGGAGTGCTTTTGCACTCCCTGGGCAAACTTGTCCCTTTTGGACCTCTGATGAGCGATCCGCGCTTCTCTCCCACCGCTCCTTCCGCCGCCGCCCCTTATGCGGGCGATATCGGCCCCAAGGAGACTTGGGAGCAGCTGTCGAAGGATCCGCATGCGCAGCTTGTCGACGTGCGCACGGAGGCCGAATGGAACTTCGTGGGCGTGCCGGATTTGAGCGGGCTCAATCGCCAGACGCTGTTGTGCGAATGGCAGCGCTTTCCTCCGGCGTCTAATCCCAATTTCGCCGCCGAGGTCACCGATGCGCTGAGCCAGACGAGCTACCGCAAGGGCGCCGCCTTGTTCTTTCTTTGTCGCTCCGGCGCACGCTCGCGCTCAGCCGCAATCGCGATGACCAAACTCGGCTATGGCCCCTGTTTCAACATCGCCGACGGATTCGAAGGCGCGCTCGATCCTGCGCGCCATCGCGGATCCGCCGCGGGCTGGAAAGCAGCAGGACTTCCTTGGATTCAAACCTAACGCTTCGAAGGAGGAGAAACCGACATGCGCTAGCGACGGATTTACGAATTCTTCGTGACACAAGGCTTCAGACGAAAATGGGCTTAGCTGGGAAAAGTTTTTGGGGGGATTAGTGATGATGGGCTTGCCGTTACAACAAATGCCGGAACCGCAATGGCCGGACATTTGGAGCTCGGTTCGCGAGCGGGTCCGCTTGGAATTCGGGCAGGGAATCTTCGACACTTGGATCGCGCCGCTTTCGCTGCGAGACGTCGAGACCGGACACGTGAGACTCTCGGCACCGCGCCGCCTCATTCGCGACTACGTGACATCGCATCACGCGACGCGTCTGGAGCGCGCTTTCGCGGCACAGACTCCGGCTTTCGTGAGCCTTGAAATCGTTGTCGCCGCGCCAGAGCTTCGCGCGGTAGCCGTCGCGCCAAAGCCTGCCGCCATGGCCGCAAAGCCGGCGTCTCCGATCGCGCCGCTCAACGCTCCGCCATTCGGCGCTGCGAAAGTGTCGAGCGTCTCACTGCAAGGGTTGTGGGACCGGCAACCCGATCCGGCGCAGAGCTTCGCAGGATTTATCGTTGGTCCGTCGAACGAGTTCGCGTTCAAGGCCGCCCAGCGCTTCGCGGAAACGGGCGACTCCGAGATGGGACTCTTGTTCATCCATGGCGGCTTCGGCTTTGGCAAGACGCATCTCTTGAATGCGATCGCGCTCGAGGCGCGAACCGCGCGTGGAGCGCGCGTTCTGTTCCTGCGCGCCGAAGATTTCATGCGCCGGTTCCTCGCCGCGTTACGCAACCAGGAAACACTCGCTTTCAAGGAAGAGCTCCGCGGCGCGGACATTCTCTTGATCGACGATTTGCAGCACATCTGCGGCCGCACGGCGACGATCAGCGAGTTCCTCCATACCGTGAACGCGTTCACCGATTTGAAGCGCAAGGTGGTGATCGCGGCCGACCGGCCACCTTCGACGCTCGAAGGCTTGTCCGAGGATATCCGCTCGCGGCTTCAAGGTGCAGTCGTGATCGCGCTCGAGAAGCCCGATACGGCAACGAGGCTTGCCATATTGAGGGCAAAGGCGGCCGAGATGGAGCGCAAACGCCCGCGCGCAGCACTTCCCGAACCGGTGCTCGAGCAGGTCGCCAAAGAGCTCGACGTTTCGCCACGCGAACTGTTGGGCGTCCTCATGAAGCTTGCGACCTATGCCGACCTCACCGGCAAGCCGGTGACCGCGGAAGTCGCGGAAGAGGCGATAGGTAGCAGGACGGTCGCAGCAGACCGGCGGGTGACGATCGAGGAGATCCAGAAGAAGACGGCGGAGTTCTACAAGCTCGACCTGCGCGAGCTCCATTCCGCGAGGCGCGCACGCCGCGTCGCGCGCCCGCGGCAAGTCGCGATGTATCTCGCCCGCGAGCTCACCAGCCGGTCGCTTCCCGATATCGGCCGGCGCTTCGGCGGACGTGACCACACTACCGTGTTGCATGCGTGCCGTCGGATCGAAGCACTGTGCAAGACCGACCCCGTGTTCCAGCAGGAAGTCGATTTCCTGCGCAAAGTGCTCGGCCGCCCGCCCCGCGCGATCAGCTGAACGCGTGACGCTTGGCGCCTCATCTTCACGGTTGAAGATGGGGCGCCCGGCTCCTCTTGCGGCCGTGATTTCACCAGCTCTAGAGCTTCCGCACTCTCATCCCCGAGTCGCTTGTTGGCCCGATTCTGGCTATTCTGAGCCCGTGGGAATCGCAAAATTCCGGAACCCTATAGAGCCATGAAAATCAACGTCGAACGCGGTGCATTCCTTAAGGCGCTTGGGCACGTGCAAAGCGTCGTCGAGCGCCGCAATACGATTCCCATCCTGTCGAATGTTCTCGTCGAAGCCGCAAAAGGGCGATTGAAGCTGACCGCGACCGATCTGGATATCGAGATCGTCGAAACGATCCCGGCCGACGTGCTGCGGAACGGCTCCGCGACGGCGCCCGCCCACATGCTTTACGATATCGTGCGCAAGATGCCCGAAGGCTCCCAAGTCCAGGCGGAGCTTGCGGCCAACGATGCGGGGCGTTTGATGGTTTCGGCAGGCTCCATCCGCTTCGAGCTTGCCTGCCTGCCTCAGGAGGATTTCCCGCAGATGTCGGCAGGTCCCCTGCCCCATCGTTTTCGGCTTGCCGCTCCGGATTTGATCGCGCTCATCGAGAAGACCCGCTTTGCCATCTCGACCGAGGAGACCCGCTTCTATTTGAACGGGATCTATGTCCATGCGGTGAAGGACGCCAAAGCTCAGCACATGCGGGCCGTCGCGACGGACGGGCACCGGCTCGCGCGCTACGAGCTCGAACTTCCCGATGGGGCCAAGGACATGCCGGGCGTGATCATTCCTCGCAAAACGGTTGCCGAACTGCGCCGACTGCTGGAAGACGCCGAGGGTGCGATCGAAATCGGCTTGTCCGACACGAAGGTCCAATTCACCTTCAATGGCATCGAGCTCACTTCGAAGCTCATCGACGGCTCCTTCCCCGACTATCAGCGCGTGATCCCGACATCCAACGACAAGGTGCTGACACTCGACGCCAAGGATTTTTCGCAAGCGGTCGACCGTGTCTCGACGATTTCCGCCGACAAAACGCGCGCCGTGAAGCTCAACCTTGACGGCGACCGAGTGACGCTTTCCGTGGTCAATCCGGAATCGGGCACGGCGACCGAAGAGCTTGGTGCAAATTACTCCGCTGAAGCCATTGAGATCGGCTTCAATGCTCGCTATCTCCTTGATATCACTGGGCAGATTGTAGGCAAGGATGTGCGCTTCCTGCTTGCCGATGCCGGCTCGCCGACATTGATCGAAGATACCGAGGACAAGCGCACGCTGTATGTCCTCATGCCCATGCGGGTTTAGGAAACTTGACACAAACGGTCAGGCTTATGGATGACGCAGATTCGCGTCGGGGGGTGGCTTCCCCGGCGCGACTGCCGCTTTTGTCCTTGGCCAAGCTCACGCTGACGAATTTCCGCTCTTATGCGCGGGCAGACCTCGAGGTGGCGTCCGGCCCCGTGGTGCTTGCCGGCGCGAACGGCTCGGGGAAGACGAATCTCCTCGAAGCCATCTCGCTGCTTTCGCCTGGGCGCGGCTTGAGAGGCGCGAAGCTCAACGCCATCCAACGCCGGGCGCCGGTCGCGGCGAGCAGGGAGCGCGACGCAGCCTTCGCCGACAGTCTGTGGGCGGTTTCGGCGAGTGTGACGCGGCCAGATGGGACCTGGGACCTCGGCACGGGGCTGGTGGAGGCCCAAGGCTCCCTGCCGCGCCGGGCGCTGCATCTGAACGGCGCGTCCGCCGCTCCGTCCGATCTGGTCGAGCTTCTTCCAATGCTGTGGCTGACGCCGGCGATGGACAGGCTTTTCCAGGACGGTGCCGCAGAACGCCGGCGGTTTCTCGACCGGCTCGTTTTCGCGCTCGATTCTTCCCACGCCAAGCGCGCCGCGCGCTATGAGCGCGCGATGCAGGAACGCATGCGCCTTTTGAAGGCCGGCGTGCGCGATCCTGTATGGCTCGACGGCCTCGAGGAAACGATGGCTGCGGAAGGCGCGGCGATTACGCAAGCTCGGCTCTTCACCATCGAAACGCTCAATCAGGAACTCGCCGACCGCGGAGGAGAAGGAGCGTTCCCCTGCTCTCATCTTGCGCTCAGCGAGAAATTGGCCGAAGGAGCCGGCGATGCCGGCCTCCTGCAAGCTGCGCTTCGCAGCTCCCGCGAGAAGGACATCGAAGCCGGCCGGACGCTTGCCGGACCGCATCTCTCCGACCTCGAGGTCCGGCACACGGTGAAGCGCGCCGACGCGCGTGATTGCTCCACAGGCGAGCAGAAGGCGCTCCTCGTCTCGATCGTGCTCGCCAATGCCTGGGTCCAGCGAAAGCGGCACCATGAGATCGCGCCCATCCTGTTGCTGGACGAAATCGCCGCGCATCTGGACGCGCAACGCCGCGCGGCCTTGATCGAGGAGATCCTGGCGCTCCAGAGCCAAGCATGGCTCACCGGCACGGATAAGGGCCTGTTTGCTGCATTCGGACGCGAGGCGCAGTTCTTTTCCATCTCCGCCGGCCAATTCTTGCGGACCGATTGAACCATGTCGGATCAACTCAATCCGCCGGGCGGAAACGGCGAGAGCTACGATGCGGGCTCGATCAAGGTCCTTAAGGGGCTCGACGCCGTTCGCAAGCGGCCCGGCATGTATATCGGCGATACCGACGACGGCTCGGGCCTGCACCATATGGTCTACGAGGTCGTCGACAATGCGATCGACGAAGCGCTCGCAGGCTTCTGCGACCGCATCGACGTCGAGCTGAACGCGGATGGCTCCTGTAGCGTCCGCGATAACGGCCGCGGCATCCCCGTCGATATCCACCGGAGCGAAGGCGTGTCGGCGGCCGAAGTGATCATGACCCAGCTTCATGCGGGCGGGAAATTCGAGCAGAACGCGTACAAGGTCTCCGGCGGGCTGCATGGCGTCGGCGTGTCGGTCGTCAATGCGCTCTCCGAATGGCTCGAGCTGCGCGTCTGGCGCGACGGCAAAGAGCACGCCATGCGCTTCCACGACGGAGATCCCCAAGCGCCGCTGCGCGAAGTTGGCGATGCCCACGGGCGACGTGGAACGCAGGTCACCTTCCTGCCGAGCCCCCGGACCTTCACCAAGACGGAGTTCGATTTCGCGACGCTCGAGCACCGCTTGCGCGAGCTCGCCTTCCTGAATTCAGGCGTGACCATCCGGCTCCTCGACAAGCGCGGTGTGGAGAAGAAGGAGATCGCGCTCAAATATGACGGCGGTCTCGAAGCTTTCGTGCGCTATCTCGATCGCACCAAGACGGGGCTCATACCCAATCCGATCCTCATTGCCGCCGATCGAGACGGCATGCGCGTGGAAGCCGCGCTCTCGTGGAACGACGGCTATCACGAGAACATGCTGTGCTTTACCAACAACATCGGCCAGCGCGACGGCGGCACGCACCTTGCCGGTTTCCGCGCTGGGCTCACCCGCGTAGTGACGAAATATGCCGACGAATCGGGCTTGGGGAAGAAGGACCGCGTGCCGTTGACGGGCGATGATTGCCGCGAGGGACTGTCTTGCGTCCTCTCCGTGAAAGTGCCCGATCCGAAGTTCTCGTCGCAGACCAAGGACAAGCTCGTCTCCTCCGAGGTACGTCCGGCGGTCGAGGGTGTCGTGCTGGAACAGCTCGGCCGCTGGTTCGAGGAGCATCCGAGCGAAGCACGGAATATCGTGGGCAAAGTGATCGAAGCGGCGGCCGCGCGCGAAGCAGCGCGCAAGGCGCGTGAGCTCACGCGGCGGAAAGGCGCGCTCGACGGGAGCTCGCTACCAGGCAAGCTCGCCGACTGTCAGGAGCGCGATCCTGCCAAGTGCGAGCTCTTCATCGTCGAGGGCGACTCCGCAGGCGGCTCGGCCAAGCAGGGACGCAATCGCCTCAATCAGGCGGTGCTACCGTTGCGCGGCAAGATTCTGAACGTCGAGCGCGCCCGCTTCGACAAGATGCTCTCCTCGCAGGAGATCGCGACCCTCATCACTGCGCTCGGCACCGGCATCGGACGCGAGGAGTTCAATCCCGACAAGCTCCGCTACCACAAGATCATCATCATGACGGACGCGGACGTCGACGGCGCCCATATCCGCACCCTCTTGCTCACTTTCTTCTATCGCCAGATGCCCGAGCTCATCGAACGCGGCCATCTCTTCATCGCGCAACCGCCGCTTTATAAAGCGGCGCGCGGCAAGTCGGAGCGCTACTTGAAGGACGAGCGCGAGCTCGAAGCGCACTTGATCGAGGAAGGCATCAAGGACGTGGTCCTCACGCTCTCGACCGGAGAGAAAATCGCGGGCACGGACCTCGCACGCCTGATCGAACGGGCCCGCGTCGCGCGTACCGCGCTTGACGGATTCCCGCGCCATTATCCGCGTTTCGTGCTCGAACAGGCGGCGATCGCGGGTGCCCTCAATCCCGAAGTGCTTTCGGATCGGACAAAGGCACAGGAAGCCGCGGCCTATATCGCAAGACGCCTCGATCTTCTCTCGGATGAAACCGAGCGCGGCTGGCGGGGGGAACCCACGCCCGATGGCGGGCTCAAATTCCGCCGCGAGGTGAGAGGCGTAACCGAAACAATCGCGATCGACGGCCAACTGATCGCGAGCGCGGATGCCCGCAAGCTCGATCGTATGGCGGGCGAGCTTCAGACGACGTATTTGAAAGCCGGACGCCTCGTACGCAAGGACGAGTCTCGTGAAGTTCGCGCACCGGGGCAGCTCTTACAAACCATCCTTGATTGGGGACGGCAAGGCGTGTCTCTGCAGCGCTACAAAGGCTTGGGCGAGATGAACCCGAACCAGCTGTGGGAGACGACGCTCGACGAGAACGCGCGCACGCTCCTTCTGGTGAAGGTCGAGCACGCCGATGAAGCCGACGATCTCTTTGCCAAGCTGATGGGCGATGTCGTCGAACCGCGGCGCGAGTTCATTCAGGACAACGCTCTCAACGTCGCCAATCTGGACGTTTAGCCGGACTCGCTGGCGGCTATTTCAGATGCGCCAGCTCGGCGGTTGCGCCCATCCGCTCGAACGAGGCGAAGGGACATTTCTCTGCGGCGTTCTGAAAGTGGGATTTCGCCGACGCCGCATCGTTGTGCGCGAGGTCGACCTCGCCGAAATAGAAATCGACGTCGCACACTCTTTCCGCGAGCTTCTGCGGATCGCCTTCTTTCGCCGCAGCCGTCGCTTCTTCGCGCGTCGCCTGACCGAGCATGGCTTTCACCACGGGACCGGGCCAGCGCAACAGGCCGGAGCTTCCATCCGGAGCCTTCGCGGCATCAAGCATGATCGCGTTGTCCTTCAGCGAATAAGGACCCGCGTCGGCAACGCCGCCTCTCAAGCGTGCGAGATAGAGCCAAAGCGCGCTATACGACCAAACGTGGAATTCCGCGCCTCTCGCGAGATCGTCTGCGCCCCCTTTGGGATCGCCGGTAACGAGCTTCATGTAGCCGCGGAAGGCTAGCGCGTCCCCCTTATAGGCACTATCGAGCGCCGCGGCCGAATTCAAATCGAGCTTTCCGCCTTCGTAGTCCCCTGTCGCGGCCTTGGCGATTCCGCGATAAGCGAAGGCTTGCGAGCGGCTCGTCAACGTCAATTCATCGCTGTTGATGGCAGTGGTGAACAGCCGGATCGCATCGTCATAATGACCGCTCTGCGCAGCCCTTACCGCGGCGTTCGCATCGGCCACCGCATCCGCCCAAGCGTTGCCGATCGCAAACGGCAGTGCGAGCGTGACGAACAGAGCAAGTTTCCGGGTAACGGTCATCTTGTCCTCCGCAGCCCCCTTGTCGGCGTGATCCTAGCAGAACTTAGGCTTTGGCGCTCGCGAGCCACGCGCCGGCGGTTAGAAATATGCCGCCGGGCCCCATTTCCTGTGCCAGCCGCTGGGTGACGGCCGCGCGGACCTTTGCGCGCGTTTCTTCATCAGCATCCGCAATCGTGCGCATCAAAGGCCCGGTATCGATGCTTGAGGCGGCCGCGGCTTCCGGCGTGGCGCCCAAGTAAACGCGTGCATCGATTTTCTCCAATTGCGGGCCGTGAAAGCCAGCCTGGAGCAGAACGCTTTTCACGCGATCAGGATTGGCGAAAGAATAGCGGCCGGGCGCATCGGCCGGGGCCGGCGGCGCGGGCGGAAGCAGCGGCTTGGCTGCGCTTTCCGGCACGTTTGCCCAAGGATTCTCGAAGGGATGGCGCCAGCACGCAAAGACGAGGCGGCCATGCTCTTTCATGCTGCGATGAATGTTCGAGAAAGCCGCGACCGGATCGGCGAAAAACATGACGCCGAATTGCGAAAAGGCGAGATCGAAGCTCGCCGGTGCGAAGCGCTGATCCGTTACATCGGCTTCGACAAACAACGCCCGTCTTCCGCTTTCGCTGGCGCGCCGGCGCGCAACGCCGAGCATCGGTTCCGAGATGTCGATGCCGAGGGCGGAGCCCGAGTCTCCGACTGCGTCCGCGAGCAGAAGCGTCGTTGTCCCCGAGCCGCACCCGATATCGAGAACGTGCTCGCCTGATTGGGGGGCTGCGAGCGCGAGAACGGCGCGCGTGATCACCTCGTGGTCGCGATCGCGCTTGACTTGCTCTCTAGCCCAGACCTTTCCGATCGGCCCATTCCAGTACGCGACCTGCCCGGCATTTGTTGCGGTCATTTCTTCGCGGTCCGCCGCTTGCGCGATGCCAGCGTACGCAGGCGCAGCGCATTCAGCTTGATGAATCCGGCTGCATCCTTCTGATCGTAAGCGCCGCGATCCTCCTCGAAAGTGACGAGATCCTGCGCATAGAGCGAATTGGGCGAGGAGCGACCGGTAATCATCACGTTACCCTTGTAGAGCTTCAGCCGCACAGCGCCTGCGACGAACTCCTGGCTCTTGTCGATCGCGGCCTGGAGCATCTCGCGCTCCGGCGAGAACCAGAAACCGTTGTAGATGAGCTCGGCATAGCGCGGCATCAGCTCGTCCTTCAGATGCCCGGCTCCGCGGTCGAGGGTAATCGACTCGATCGCCCTATGGGCGGCGTGAAGAATCGTGCCACCTGGCGTCTCGTAGATGCCGCGCGACTTCATGCCGACGAAACGGTTCTCGACGAGATCGACCCGGCCGATGCCGTTCGCTTTTCCGAGCGCGTTCAGCTGGGTGAGCAGCGCGGCAGGCGAAAGCGATTTCCCGTTCAGCGATACCGCGTCGCCCTGCTCGAAGCCGATCTCCATGACTGTTGCCTTTTCCGGCGCCTCCTCGGGGGAAAGCGTGCGCTGATAAACGATGGAATCGGCTTCGACTGACGGGTCCTCCAGCACTTTGCCCTCGGAAGACGAGTGCAACAGGTTGGCATCGACCGAGAAGGGCGCTTCGCCGCGCTTATCCTTGGCGATCGGGATCTGATGCGCCTCGGCGAAGGCGAGCAATTTCGTCCGCGAGCTCAAATCCCACTCGCGCCACGGCGCGATGATCTTGATGTCGGGTTTGAGCGCATAATAGGAGAGCTCGAAGCGCACCTGGTCGTTGCCCTTCCCCGTCGCGCCGTGAGCGACAGCGTCGGCGCCGACTTTTTCCGCGATCTCGATCTGTTTCTTCGCGATCAAAGGGCGCGCGATCGAGGTGCCTAAAAGATAGACGCCCTCGTAAAGCGCATTGGCGCGGAACATCGGATAGACATAGTCGCGCACGAACTCTTCGCGCAAATCCTCGACGAAGATGTTCTCGGGCTTGATGCCCAAGAGCCTCGCCTTCGCACGCGCCGGTTCCAGCTCCTCGCCCTGTCCGAGGTCGGCGGTGAAGGTCACGACCTCGCAGCGATACTCGGTCTGGAGCCACTTCAAGATGACCGAGGTGTCGAGCCCGCCCGAATAGGCCAGCACAACTTTCTTCACGTCCTTCTTGACCATCATCCCCTCTGGGGCGCGCGTCATCGGGCAGGCGGTCTATAGGATCAAGGGGACGCGCGCAAATGCCGCTGTCAATGCGAGTGGAACCAGCCGGTCACCGAATAGCGCAGTTGGCCGAAGAGGGACACCTGGCTGACGCAATGCATTTGCGGCACCCGAAAGATATTCAAGGCGTTGAATGCGGGGACATAGCCGCCGCTGACATGACCATCCGCGTCGATGAATTCGAGAATGCCGCCCAAATCGGCGCGCCAACCGGGAGTCATGTTCAGCACATAGGCGGCGAGGCGGTTCTTTCCGCCCGTGGCGCCATCATGTGCGGTCAGAAAGTCGCCTGGTCGATAGAGAGTCGCCTGCGCATCAGCAAAGGCGATGGACGGCATTCCCGTGACCGTACGGACGAAGGCGATGAAGTCGGGACTGTTGAGAAAGCCCACAAGCTTGGCGAGGTAGTGGCTCTTGTCGGGATAAGGCTCGCCGGCGTGGCTCAAGCGATGATTGTCGTAGACATAGGTGAAATCCGAATGCGCACGCTGCCACGCGCCTCTGGATTCGTTGGTGCGCTGCTCGAGCGTGGCATAGGGAAAATCGACGCGAACGCCGCTCTTGTTGTGAACGAGAGTCCACGGCGTTTCTTGCGCCAGGCATCGATGGAGCCGCTGCGCCGAGGCGTCCGTGAGAATCGAAGGAATATGCACCCGGCCCAAGCGCCGGAAGTTGTCGGCGAAGTTTGCCCGATCGAGGCCATCTCTCAATACGGGCGCGTCAAGAACCGCGCTCATCGCGCGTGGAACCAGCCGGTGATCGAATAACGCAGCCCGCCATAGAGGGCGACTTGGCTCACCGAATGCTGTGCCGGCACGCGGAACACATTCAGCGCATTGAACGCCGGTACATAGCCTTCGGCGATATGTCCCGATGGGTCGATGAACTGGAGCACGCCGCCCCAATCCGCGCGCCAGCCGGGAGTCATGTTGAGAACATAGGCCGCGAGCCGCTTATGGCCGCCAGTCCTGTCGTCGTGCACGGTGAGGAAATCGCCGGGCCGATAGAGGGTCGCCTGCGCGTCGGCCCAGGCGATGTCGCCCAGTCCCGTCACCTCGCGCATGAAGGCGAGGAAGTGGGGTGCATTCAAGAACGCGACGATCTTCGCGAAATAGTGCTTGTGATCCGGATAAGGCTCCCCGTCGCGCGATAGCCGGTGATTGTCGAAGAAATAGGCGAAACCCGAGCGCGCGCGTTCCCAGGCGGCAAAGGCGAGCTTGGTCCGCTCTTCGGGCGGAAGTTTCTCGAAGTCGAGAAAATGGGGGCCCTTGTTGAGCGTGAGCGCCCAGGGTGTCTCCTGGGTCAGCGCGCGATAAAGGCGCTCGGCCGCAGGACGCGTGAGCACATTGGCGATGTGGACGCGGCCATCGTTTCGGAAACGGCGGCTTAAGGCGGCTCGATCAAGTGCTGAGTTGAGCTCCGGAGGAGCTTCGCTAACGGCGATCGCGGGCGCTTCGCTCATGGACCCATCGTTCGTCAAAAGGCGAACGAGCGCAAGATAAGGAGATTTACTGAGGCATCCGCGCCAATTCGGCCGAGCGGAGCGCTGCGATTCTCGCCGAGGCGCGCTCCTTGACGCTTTCGCTCTTGAGCTGGCCACAAGCGGCCATGATGTCGCGCCCCCTGGGCGTGCGGACAGGGCTCGCGTAACCCGCCCGGTTGACGATCTCGGCGAATTTCTCGATCTGCTCCCAGTCGGAGCATTCGTACGGCGCGCCAGGCCAGGAGTTGAACGGGATGAGATTGATCTTCGCCGGGATGCCGGCCACGAGCTTCACGAGCCCGCGCGCATCGGCCAGCGTGTCGTTTACGCCTTTCAGCATCACGTATTCGAAGGTGATGCGCCGCGCGTTCGAGACGCCCGGATAATTGCGGCAGGCGTCCATCAATTCCGCGATGGGATATTTCTTGTTGAGCGGTACGAGCACATCGCGCAAATCGTCGCGCACGGCATGGAGCGAAATCGCAAGCGAAGAGCCGATCTCGGCGCCGGCGCGCGGGATCATCGGCACAACGCCGGCGGTGGAAAGAGTGATCCGGCGCTTGGAGAGCGCAAGCCCGTCGCCGTCCGCCACGATGGCAAGCGCCGCTTTCACGTTGTCGAAATTGTAGAGCGGCTCGCCCATCCCCATCATGACCACGTTGGTGATGCGCCGATTCTCGCCCGTGGACGGCCAGTCGGAAAGCGCATCGCGCGCCACCATGACTTGGCCGACGATCTCGAAGGGCGTCAAATTGCGCACGAGCTTCTGCGTGCCGGTATGACAGAATCGACAATTGAGGGTGCAGCCGACTTGAGAGGAGACGCAGAGCGTTCCGCGATCCTCTTCGGGGATGAAGACCGTCTCGAACTCGATCCCGGGCTCGGTCCGCAACAGCCACTTGCGGGTCCCATCCTCGGACACCTGTTGGGTGACAACTTCAGGCCTCTCCAGGCTGAAGCTTTCCGCCATCTTGCCGCGGAAATCCTTGGCGAGATTCGTCATGGCGCCGAAATCGCGGCTGCCATGGACGTAAGCCCAGTTCCACAATTGGCGTGCGCGCATGCGGGCGGCCTTCGCCTCGAGCCCGCTTGCTTCGAGCGCGGCGGTAAGCTCGGCGGTTGAAAGACCGATGAGGCCAATAGGCATGCGAAGACCTTGAGCTATTTGCAGCTCATATCGATCTTTTCGAGCGCGGCGGAAAGGCCCGCCAACGAATAATTGTCCCGGGTGAGATTACCCCGCGTCGAGGTCCCGATGATGGTCATCGCAGAGCCACGTTTCATCGCGTCGATGAGCTTCTTCTCGTCTTCGGGTTTGTCGAGCCAGGCACCGCCTTTGGCGCCTTCGTTCTTGGTATAGAACGCGAATTTGTCGGAGCCGACCTGGGCTTCCGCCTGCGACATGTCCTTGTACTGATATCCGGGCACGACCGAAGGCTCGTTCCGGACCTTCTTCCCCGGCCAAGTGGAGATCAGGAAAAAGACCTGATCGCGTTTCAAATTGGCGGGATTGGTCTGGAGCGGCTCGGCGAGCGCATAGCAGAGCCGGTTGGCCCCCGTCCCCGTGGTGTAGACGTGCCAATCCTTGAACGTGCCCAAGAGTTCAAGTTTGGGTTCGGCCGCAAACCCAACCCCGATCATAACCGCAAACGAACTTGCCAGCGCCAAGCCGGCCCAAACCCGCAACGCCATGGAACGCACCCGCTCGAATCACCAACCTCGCTTAAAGCACGATTTGGGCGGCATTTTGAAGCTACTTACCGCCGCCGCCGCATGATCGGCGCGCCCCATTGGTTGCGCGGGGGAACCGAGGCGCCAGGGCCCCCGGCACGCAACGGCCTTTCGGCAAAGCGGCCATGAGTGAGCATCCGGTCGTAGAGCACGATCGCCCCCGCCATGCCGACATTGATGGAAAAGCTGGTCGGGATCTTCACCACATGTTGACAGCGCTGGAGCATGGCGGGCGAGAGCGACAGCCGCTCGGAACCGAAGACGTAGGCCGCGCGCAAGGGGTGATGGAAGCTCGGCAGCTCGATCGCGTCCTCGGTGATTTCGACGCCCACGAGCGTGCAGCCCTGGGGCAACCGCAGCTCATCGACGGAAGCAAATTGATAGACCGGCAAGTGCACGGCGGCATCGGAGGTGTCGGACATCGCGTCGGCGAGCTTGACGCGGCCCGCAACGGTGAAGAAGAAGCTCGCGCCGAAGGCATGGGCAATCCGCAACAGATTGCCCAGGTTCATCGCTTTGGAAATGCCGTCCACCCCGACGGCGAAATAGCCGCGCATCGACGCCGCCTATTGCCGTGCGACCTCTATTGCTCTTTACGTCATTGGCGAGCCCGGGCGAAGGGTCCGTTTTTCAAGGAAACCGTCATGGCCAATCCAGTGCTGGTCGAGGTCACGCGTGGCCCGCTTGTCGAAAGCGTGCACCGCGGCGCGGCGGCCGTCTCCGACGCGAAAGGGCGCCTGCGCGTCAAGATCGGCGATGTCGAGCACCCGATCTTCCCGCGTTCGGCATTGAAGCCAATCCAGGCGGTGCCCTTGATCGAATCGGGCGCGGCCGGCGCGTACAGCCTTTCCGACGAAGAGATTGCGCTCGCCGCCGCATCCCACTCGGGCGAGAAGATGCACACCGAGCGTGTTGCGCGCTGGCTTGCTCGCATCCGCTGTTCGGTGGCCGATCTCGCCTGTGGGCCGCAGCGGCCGGGCCATGAGCCGACCGCCAACGCGATGATTGTCAGTGGCGAGAAGTGGACGCCGATCCACAACAATTGCTCGGGCAAGCACACCGGTTTCCTGACACTCGCGCGCGGGCTCGGCGCGCCCGTTGCCGATTATCAGACGATCGATCATCCGACCCAGCGCGCCGTCGAAGCGACGTTGAGCGACATGGCCGGGCTTTCGCGGCCGCTCCCCTGGGGCGTCGACGGCTGCACTGTCCCCAATTTCGCCGTGCCATTGGCTGCGCTTGCCCGCGCCATGGCCCAGTTCGCCGATCCTTCCGAGCTGTCGCCGTCTCGCGCTCAAGCCTGCGCCCGCATCATCCGGGCGATGATGGACCATCCCGATCTCGTAGCCGGCACGGGGCGGCCCTGCACCGCGTTAATGCGTCAATCCGAAGGAATCGCGATCAAGACCGGCGCAGAGGGCGTGTTCGTCGCCGCCCTGCCGCGTTTAGGTCTCGGCGTCGCGCTCAAGATCGACGATGGCGCGCCGCGGGCATCGGAGACCGCGATTGCAGCACTCCTGATCGCGCTCGGAGCCTTGCCCGATGAAGGCGCCGTGGCGCTGCTCGCGCGGGCGCCCGTCTTGAACACGCGCGGCGTCAGAATCGGCGAGCGGCGAGCGACGGGAGCGTTAACTCAGTTCGCCTGAGCCTGAGAGGGCACTCCAGGCTGGACATCGGTGACGAAGCAGCTCATGCGGCCGAGCGTGGGCTCGCGGAAGCTCACGGTGTCGCCGCGCCTCAAGCAGCCTAAGTCCGTCCACGTGCGGAAAGCGAGCGCTGTGATCGAGTTCGTCAATCCGACGCATCCGCCCGTAAGGTGCACCGTAAAGGGGCGGTAATTGACATCGGTGACGACGAGCGTGCGGCTATTCACCATGCGCCAGCTCCAGATTCGGTTGTTCTGAAGGCAGGCATCGCCCGACGCGGCGAGCACGGAACTCGCGGCAAGCGAGCCGACGAGAGCGCCGATGAAGAGCAGCTTGGTTCTTCTCATGGCCCTTCTCCTCTATTCAAGAGGAATGGCCCCTCCAATCATCACCCCGGCGCATTTGCCGGTGCGCCGGCCTGCACGCTCGCAATGGCACATTGGCGCTCTCCGACGCCCGGGCTGGTCACGGTCACGATTTCACCGATCCTCAGACACTCGAGATTCTGCCAAGTGTGGAAAATGAGCTTCGCCGCGCCATTGGTTACACCTTGGCAGCGCGGCTCCATGCGCACGGTGTACCGGTTGTACCGGATGTCGGTCATCACCAGCGTCTGCTCATCGAGCGCGCGCCAGTTCATGAACCGGTTGTGCGGCAAACAAGCCTCGCCAGAGGCTGCAATGACGGGCGTCGCGAGCATTGTGCCGGCGACGAGACCAATCAGCATCGCGTTCTTCTTCATGGACAATCCTTTCCGTCTCGCCCCTTACAAGTCATAAACGTCTGTCAATCCGTGATGTTGCAAGGATAAGCGAAAACGTAGCAAGCTTGCATGAATGCCGTCTGAACGCACTTGACCTTGATCAATTGCACCTTACCTCCTGGCGTTCGAGAGGAGAGATCATTTGAGCCTTATCGGCTGGATTTTTTTCGGTCTGGTTACGGGCTTCGTCGCGAGCCGGGTGGTGCACCGCGAGGGTCAGGGCTGCATCCTGAACGTAGTGCTCGGGATCGTCGGCGCTTGCGTCGGCGGATTCATCTTCACCAGCATCGGCGGGATGGGGATAACCGGCTTCAATCTCTATTCCATGTTTGTCGCCATCGTGGGCGCGATCGTCGTGCTCGTGATCTTCCACGCGATCACGGGACGCCGGACCCTGGGGTAACCGCAGTTCTACTCGGCCGCCGTTTTCGGCAGATAGATTTCCGAGCCGTGCCCACGGAACTCGGCCGCCTTCTTCGCCATCGCGGCGCGGATCTCTTCGGACGAGAGCGTGTCGTTCGTGCCACGCGCGAAATCGCGCACCTCCTGGCTGATCTTCATGGAACAGAATTTCGGCCCGCACATGGAGCAGAAATGCGCGACCTTGGCTCCGTCCGCAGGCAGGGTCTCGTCGTGGAAAGCCTCGGCCGTCTCCGGGTCCATGGCGAGCGCGAACTGATCGCGCCAGCGGAACTCGAAACGCGCCTTCGAGATCGCGTCGTCCCAAATGCGCGCGCCGGGATGGCCTTTGGCGAGATCGGCTGCGTGCGCCGCGATGCGATAGGCGATCACGCCATCCTTCACATCGTCGCGGTCGGGGAGGCCCAGGTGCTCCTTCGGGGTGACGTAGCAAAGCATCGCGGTACCGAACCAGCCGATCATGGCCGCGCCAATCGCCGAGGTGATGTGGTCGTAGCCTGGCGCAACGTCGGTCGTTAGCGGCCCAAGCGTGTAGAACGGCGCCTCGTCGCAAGCGGCGAGCTGGCGATCCATGTTCTCCTTGATCTTATGCATCGGCACGTGGCCGGGGCCTTCGATCATGACCTGCACATTGTGCGCTTGCGCGATTCTGTTCAGCTCGCCCAAGGTCTCGAGCTCGGCGAACTGCGCCGCGTCGTTTGCGTCCGCCGTCGAACCGGGGCGCAAACCGTCGCCCAACGAGAACGACACGTCGTAGCGCGCAAGGATGTCGCAGATCTCCTCGAAATTCGTATAGAGGAAGTTCTCCTTGTGATGCGCGAGGCACCATTTGGCCAGAATCGAGCCGCCGCGCGAAACGATGCCCGTGACACGGTTTGCCGTGAGCGGAATATGGGGCAGGCGCACGCCGGCGTGCACGGTGAAGTAATCGACGCCCTGCTCGCATTGCTCGATCAGCGTGTCGCGATAGGTCTCCCAAGTGAGCTCCTCGGCGACACCGCCGACCTTCTCGAGCGCCTGATAGATCGGCACCGTGCCGATCGGCACCGGCGAGTTACGGATGATCCATTCGCGGATGGTGTGGATGTGGCGGCCGGTGGAGAGGTCCATCACCGTGTCGCCGCCCCAGCGGATCGACCACACCATCTTCTCGACTTCTTCCGCCGCGCCCGAGGTGACGATCGAGTTGCCGATATTGGCGTTCACCTTGGTCAGAAAGTTGCGGCCGATGATCATCGGCTCGGTCTCGGGATGATTGATGTTCGCCGGAATGATCGCGCGCCCGCGGGCGACTTCCGAACGGACGAATTCGGGTGTCACCTGCTCGGGGATGCCGGCGCCGAAGCTGTTGCCGTCGGCTAGGCTCGAGCGCCCGAGATTCTCTCTCGTCGCGATGAACTCCATCTCCTTCGTGATGATGCCGGCGCGCGCATATTCGAGCTGGGTAACGCGCTTGCCGGGCTTGGCGCGCAAGGGTTTCAGATTACGCCGGTCGAATTGCGGGACGGAGAGGAACTCGCCCGGTTTCAGCCCGTCGTCTTCGGGCCGCCGATGGCGGCCGTCATATTCCTCGACATCGCCGCGGGCGAGAATCCATTCGCGGCGCAAGGGGGTGAGACCCTTGGTGATGTCGAGGACTGCGTTTTCGGCCGTATACGGACCGGACGTATCATAGAGCCGGACCGGAAGCTCGCCGCCCGAGAGCGCCACTTCGCGGAACGGGACGCCGCCGACCTTCACCTTGCGCGAGCCAGGCAGCGCGCCACGCGTGATCTGGTCGTTGGTGGGCGCTAGATTGCGGACCTGCTTGTTCATGGCGGCCATCCTCTACTCTCGTTCTCGGAGGACGGCGGCTGCTTTCGCATCCGTCCCTCCCTCCGCCGGTGCTAACCGGATCAGGTTCTAAGGGACTCGCAAACCCGCGATCTCAGCCCTGTTCATTCAGGGCGCCCCTGGGACTGGCGTGATCTTGGACTGAGGCGTGTGGAAGTCAATAGCTCACGTCGCAACCTGAGCAGTTCGTCTTCGCATTGGAACAAAAGGTAAGGCCGATCCGGCAATGCAGAGGGCGAATATTACCGCAGCAATGAGGCCCACCCGAGCATCATTCTGAGTATAGGAGCCGGCGGCCAGAGGCCTTAACGAATGTAGCAGTACGTCGGATGCGATCCCCAGTGCGAACATCCAGACGAATTTCATTGTTGTTCGCCGTCTGAGCAATAGCGATGCTATCGCCGCCAGGAACATCGTAATAGCAAGCTCTCGTCCAAGTATCTCACTCGGCAGTGGCAGAACCACATCAATTGGATGGACGTCAGGCGGAAGCGCAAGAATTGAAGCATTCACCTCTGCCACTTGGGTGAGGTGCAATTGCCACCGTAAAAGGAAGCCGGCGCCAACCCCAACAAACAACGCTGCACTGACCAGACGACGCAGCAACGCAGTCGGTGACGAGGAAGTCGACCCGTCTCTCTCCTCGGCGAGCAAGACGCTGAATGCGAGCCCTAATCCAACGGAGGCATAGCCGAGCTCTGCAATCGTCTCCCAATCTACGACGGGCTCAAGGACATATGGCGAAAACCACAACGGGGCAAACGGGAGCAGGAGGTAGCCACTCAAAAAACACCAAATGCATAGAAGCGTTGCCGTGTCGTTGCGACGCAAAGCCGTGAACGACAAAACCAAGATCGACAAAGATGCGAACAGCCTGGGCAGAGAATTCAACGTCACGAGCTCCAATGGGAGGTTACCTGCCCAAAGTGCCGTGGGGAATGCAATCAACTCATCAACGAGAACGATAGCGCTCGGGATTAAAACAAGCAGACCACTTGTTACTCGCGCTGAAGGAACACATTCAGACGTGATTCTCATCGAACGTCCCGCATGTCACGCACGAATACAGTGTACACATTCGAATACGGAGCGCTCGCATGACCAAGTCCGTTACTATCACCGCGCGCATTACGCCCGAGCTAGCGAATAAGCTGGTAGCCTACGCCAAGGCGACTAAGCGCACTAGGTCGTGGGTTCTCCAGGATATGTTGAAACGGTATGTCGATCGCGAATTGGCCTTTGCCGAAGCCTTCAATGTGGGCATTCGCGAGCTGACTAAGCCCAAGCGAACCCCGGATCGGGCGGTGCGTCAGGCGCGTGCCCACATAGAAAAGAGGAAGCGGCAAAAGCGTAGAACGGCTTAGAGCAGCTTGCCCGGCACGTTCCGCCCCGCCAATATCTTTCAAAACAACGCGTGGGGAAGGACATGTCGGATACGCTCATCAAAGTGCCCGAGGGTTTCAGGAAGCGGGCTTATATCGACGCAAAAACCTATGAAGGCTGGTACGTCGCCTCCGTGGCCGAGGCGGACCGTTTTTGGGGCGAAGAGGGGCGCAAGCTTGACTGGATCAAGCCCTTCACCAAGGTGAAGGACACCTCCTTCAGGCTCCACGACTTCCACATCCGCTGGTTCGAGGACGGCACGCTCAATGTCTCCGTCAATTGCGTCGACCGGCACTTGAAGAGCCATCCCGACCGCACCGCGATCCTTTGGGAGGGCGACGATCCCGCGCAATCGCGCCGGATCAGCTATCGCGAGCTGCACCGCGAAGTCTGCCGCTTTGCCAACGTGTTGAAAGCCAACGGGGTCAAGCGCGGCGACCGCGTCACCGTCTATCTGCCCATGATCCCCGAAGCCGCCTACGCCATGCTCGCCTGCGCGCGCATCGGCGCGATTCATTCGGTGGTGTTCGCGGGATTCTCGCCGGACTCGCTCGCGGGCCGCATCCTCGATTGCAAGAGCGAGGTCGTGGTGACGGCGGATGAAGGCATCCGCGGCGGCCGGCCCATTCCGTTGAAACGCAACACCGACGTCGCGCTGACGCAGTGCCCTGACGTGAAACGCGTCATTGTCGTGAAACGCACTGGCGCGACCGAGCTGATGCATGCCGGGCGTGACGTCTGGTACCACGACGAAGCGGCCAAGGTGTCAGACAACTGCCCTCCGGAAGAGATGAGCGCGGAAGATCCGCTATTCATCCTCTATACGTCCGGCTCGACGGGAAAGCCCAAAGGCGTGCTGCACACCTCCGCCGGCTATCTCTGCTACGCGGCATTCACGCACAAATACGTTTTCGATTACCACGAGGGCGACATCTTTTGGTGCACGGCTGATGTCGGCTGGGTGACGGGCCACAGCTACATTGTCTACGGGCCGCTAGCGAACGGCGCGACCACGGTGATGTTCGAAGGCATTCCGAATTATCCGACCTCTTCGCGCTTTTGGGAGGTGATCGACAAGCACAAGGTCAACACCTTCTACACCGCACCGACCGCGATCCGCGCGCTGATGCGTGAAGGCGAAGCGCCGGTGAAGAAGACGAGCCGCGCGAGCCTGAAGCTTCTCGGTACCGTCGGCGAGCCGATCAATCCCGAGGCCTGGCTCTGGTATCACCGCGTGGTCGGCGAAGAGCGCTGCCCGATCGTCGATACCTGGTGGCAGACCGAAACGGGCGGAATTCTCATCTCGCCGCTCCCGGGCGCGACCGACTTGAAGCCTGGCTCCGCGACGAAGCCATTGTTCGGCGTGCAGCCTGCGCTGGTGGACCAAGGCGGCAAGATTCTCGAGGGCGCCGCGACGGGCAATCTGGTTTTGACCGATTCCTGGCCCGGCCAGATGCGGACGGTCTATGGCGATCATCAGCGCTTCATCGACACCTACTTCAAGGCCTATCCAGGCATGTACTTCACCGGCGATGGCTGCCGGCGCGACGAGGACGGCTATTACTGGATCACAGGACGCGTCGATGACGTGATCAACGTTTCGGGCCATCGCCTGGGCACGGCCGAGGTCGAATCCGCGCTCGTCGCCAACAGGAAGGTTGCCGAGGCTGCGGTTGTCGGCTTCCCGCACGACATCAAGGGCCAGGGCATCTATGCCTATGTGACCCTGAAGCTCGGAGAGACGCCAACGGATACGCTCGCGAACGAATTGAAGGTCTGGGTCGGAAACCAGATCAGCCCGATCGCTCGGCCTGACGTCATCCAGTTCGCGCCTGGACTCCCCAAAACGCGCTCAGGAAAAATCATGCGCCGGATCCTACGCAAGATCGCCGAGAACGACATCGCGCATGTCGGCGACACGAGCACCCTTGCGGACCCCTCCGTGGTCGACGATCTCGTCAAGAACCGAAAGACGCCGGCCTGAGCACGGCATCACAGACCCGGAGCCGCGCGCCCCTGCCTCGAACCGTGTGGGCCTTGGGGCTCGTTAGCCTGTTCATGGATACGAGCTCCGAGCTTGTGCACAGCCTATTGCCCATCTTCATCACCATGACGCTCGGCGCCTCGATGAACGTGCTGGGCCTGATTGAGGGCGTTGCGGAGGCGATCGCGCAGGGCGGAAAGCTCGCTTCAGGACCACTCTCCGATTGGACGAGACGGCGTAAGCCGTGGATCCTCGCGGGCTACGGTCTTTCGGCACTGACGAAGCCCTTGTTCCCGCTGGCCTATGGCATTGGTCCCGTCGCAATCGCGCGCTTCGCCGACCGCGTAGGCAAGGGAATCCGTGGCGCGCCTCGAGATGCGATGCTTGCCGATGTGACGCCCGAGGCCCAGCGCGGCGCAGCCTATGGCTTGCGTCAGGCACTCGACACCGTCGGCGCGGTGCTTGGCCCCTTGTCCGCTGCGGGGCTCTTGATCCTCTATGCCGACGACATACGGCTGACCTTGTGGTGGGCGGTATTGCCTGCCCTCCTATGCGTGCTCACGATCATCAGCTTCGTGCGCGAGCCGGAGAAGAGCCACGAGCAGGCAGCTACCCGCCCCGGCTTCCGCAATATCGGCGAACTCCCAGCTGCGTTCTGGCTCGCGGCTGGAATCGCCGTCGTGCTCACGCTCGCGCGCTTCAGCGATGCGTTTCTTATTCTGCGCGGGACCTCGCTCAAGGTGCCGCTCGCCTCGACGCCAATGATCCTTGTACTGATGAACATCGTCTATGCGCTCTCCTCCTATCCCGCGGGCGAGCTGTCCGACCGGATCGGCCGTCGCGGCCTGTTGGCGGTGGGAACGCTCGCCCTAGTCGCAGGGGATCTGGCGCTGGGCTTTGCCGGCGGAATCTTAGGGCTCGGGCTCGGCATCGCGCTTTGGGGGCTGCATCTCGGGCTGACACAGGGGCTGCTTTCGGCCATGGTCGCCGACGCGGCGCCCAAGCGCTTACGGGGAACCGCGTTCGGGCTCTTCTATGCGTCCACGGGCGTCGCTTTGCTCGCGGCAAGTGCGGCAGCGGGCGTGCTTTGGGACACGTTTGGCGCCGGTGTTCCCTTCCTCGTTGGCGCGGGCGTGGCTGCGCTCGTACTTCTGCTCTTGCCGACGGCGGGTAGACGGAGCCGTCAAAACTTCTGAGCACCTATGGAAAAGGCGCGCCCGGAAATTTCCAGAGCGCGCCTTTCGTTAATCAAATTGCCTTCTGGCAACCGACAATCATTTTGCCTTTGCGGGAGCCGGAGCCGGATTTTCCGGCGCTGTGATCGGCGACTTGACGTTCAGATCGACGCTCCCAGCCGGCCCAGTAACGCGGCCATGCGCGTTCATGGAAATACCGCGACCACCGCGATCAATAGTGCGCCGACGAGGAATGCGAGCCACGGTGTCGCACTGCTGCCCTTCTCGCCCTTCTCCTGCGTGACATGCGTTTCCTTGTACTCCGCCATGGGTTTCCTCCATGAGCCGATAGCTGAAGGAGAAAATGCGAAGCGTGGAAGCCGGGTTCCTGCGCAATGGCAATGCCCAAGCTTGAGAACGCGATTAGCGCGCAGCGACCGCGTCGATGAATTTTGCGAGTGCGACGTCCTTCTCGGTGACGCCCCCCGCATCGTGGGTCGAGAGCGTCACCTCGACGGTCTTGTAGACGTTGAACCACTCGGGATGGTGGTCCATCTTCTCGGCCGCAAGCGCAACGCGGCTCATGAACCCGAAGGCCTCGTTGAAATCCTTGAAGACGAACTTCTTCTGGATGGCGTCACGACCCTTCAGTTCGTGCCAGTCCTTGAGTCCTTGAAGCGCCACTTTGCGTGCTTCGCCCGTGAGCTTGCTCGCCATAGATTGCTCCTTCGCCGACGCCAATCGGATGATGGCGCACAAACGCTGCATATGCAAAATGCCGACTTTGCCACCACTTCTTCCGGCTGCTGATTTGGATGACCGCCTGGACCGAAGCGAACGCGCCCACGCTCGACGAGATCGAGACGATGGCGCGCGAGGCCTTCGCAGGGCTCCCCGAAGAATTCCGCGCTCTCACCGGCGAGATCGTCTTCATGGTCCAGGAATTTCCTGACGATGACGTGATCGAGGACATGGAACTGCAATCCGACTTCGACATCTTGGGACTGTTTTCCGGTCCCAATCTCGCCGCGCATGAAGGCGTCTCGAGCTCAGGCCACCAGACAATGATCTTCCTTTACCGCCGGCCGATCCTCGATTACTGGGCCGAGCACGCCGAACCCTTGGGCCACATCGTGCGCCATGTGCTGATCCACGAGATCGGACACCATTTCGGCTTGTCCGACGACGACATGGAAGGGATCGAGGAGCGCGATTGATCAGCGCAGCGGATAGGTCCGCTCCGGATGATAGACCGATCCGCCGCTCCCCTGATGACTCGAGAACAATACGAAATGATCGACGCGGAAGGGTCCGCTCGAAAACAATCCGTGATGGGACAAAAACGCCATCACCTTCTCGCGCGGAGAATTCTTGAGGCGCGCCAGAGTGACATGAGGCGAGAACTTGCGCGGCTCTGGTTCGAGGCCGATCCGCTGCAACGCCGTCTCGATCTTCTTTTGCAGGTGCAGGAGCGCGTCACTTCCTGTTACCCCCGCCCAGAGCGCGCGCGGGATCTTGCCACCGAATTCTCCTGTTCCCGCGACCTCGAGCGTGAAAGCCGGCACTTGGATGCCGACAAGCGTGTCGTCGATGTCGTGCGCGACGTTCTCGTCCACCTCACCGATGAAACGAAGCGTCAAATGCATCTGGTCTTGTGTGAGCCAGCGTGCGCCGGGCACGCCGCCTTGCAGGCGCGCGAGCCTTTCGCGCACGGTTTCAGGCAGTTCGAGCGCAACGAAGAGCCGGATCATGTCCAGGCCTTCAACGGTAAGCGCCGGCGCAAGGCCATCACCGTCAGTGCGTAAACGCCCGCGCCTGCGGCGCCCGCAATCAAGAACGCGGCGAGATCGTAGAAGGGGGTTCCTGGCGCAATCAGCGCATGCCCGAGCATCACACCCAAGAAGAATCCGGCGGCCGCGCCAATCGTTGCCGCAATCACCGGCACAATCGCGCGCTTGAGCTCGGGCGTTGCGACAAGCACGCCGCGTCTCCGTGCCATCGCCATCAGCATGCCGAAATTGACCCACGCCCCCAGCGAAGTGCCCAACGCGATTCCGATGACGCCAAGATCGAGTCCCCAGACGAAAAAGACCTTCATCGCGACATTGGCGATCACCGAAACGACCGTTGCGCGCACCGGTGTTGCGGTATCCCCGCGCGCATAGAAGGATGGGACGACGCAGCGTACGAGCACGAAGCCGGGCAAGCCCACGCCGTAGGCCATCAGTGCGCGCGCCGATTGTTCGGCCGCGTCGACGCCGAAATTGCCGCGCACGAACAACGCGCGCATCAGCGTGTCCGGGATGATGAAAAAGGCGGCAATGCAGGGAAGCGTCAAAAGCATGCCGAGCACAACGGCCCGGTTCTGAGCAACGGAAGCGCCCTTCTCGTCCTTACCAGCAAGCCGTGCCGACATCTCGGGCAAGAGCACGGTGCCGAGCGCGATGCCGATGACGCCCATGGGCAGCTGATTGATCCGGTCGGCGTAATAAAGCGCCGTCAGATCGCCCGACGGGAGAAAGCTCGCGATCAGCGTATCGATGAAAAGGCCGATCTGGACGCTACCTGCGCCAATCGTCGCGGCCCCCAACGCGGTGACGAACTCAAGCACTTCCGGGCGCCAGGTCGGCCGCTTCAAGCGCAGATAAAGCCCGCTTCGCGCCGCGGCCCGGACCATGAACAGAAGCTGGAGAATGCCGGCGATGAGAACGCCATAGGCTGCGGCATGAGCCGCGGAAGGAAACAGCGGCACGGCGAGCAACGTTCCGATCATCGCAACGTTGAGAAGGATGGGCGCGGCAGCCGCGGCGCGGAATTTTTCTACCGCGTTCAGCATCGCGGAAAGCTGCGTCACGATGGTGATGCAGATCAGATACGGAAAGCTCAATCTCGAGAGCTCGACCGCCAGCCGCATCTGGTCGGGATTGTCCGAGAAGCCCGGTGCGAGCACCATCACGACCTGGCGCATGAACACGAGCGCCAGCACGAGCAGCACGATCTGGACCGCGACTTGCCAGGAGAATACGTCGTCGGCAAAGCGCGTCGCGGCCGAGGTCGGCGCGGTGCCGGTCTTCGTCGCTGCCGCCGTGTAGCGCGGCAGGAAGGCGGCGTTGAACGCGCCCTCGGCGAAGATGGCGCGGAAATTATTGGGCAGGCGAAACGCCACCATGAATGCGTCCGACATCGGACCCGCGCCGAGCACGGCCGCCATCAGCACGTCACGGATAAAACCCGCGATGCGTGAAAGCGCGGTGAAACCGCCGACGGAGACAAGACGGCCGATCACGAGTCTGCCCCAGGCAAAGACGCCGCTCTCCCGGAAAGCCCGAGATAGCTCTTGGTCGATTGGTCTGCGCGAATCATAGGCTCCGGCGGATTATCGCGCCGGATTGCTCGCCGTGCGCTTCGTTTTCGCCTGCTGCACAAGCTCCGTCACGAGCGGGGTGAGGCGCGCGACGATGGCGTCGACCCCTTTAGGATTGGGGTGCAGACCATCGGGCTGTATCAGGCTCCGGTCCAGGATGACCCCGTCGAGAAAAAACGGGTCGTAGAGCACGCCGTATTTCTTGGCCAACTTTGGGAACACGGCGTCGTATTCGGCCGCATATTCGCCGCCGAAATTCCGGGGCGCCTTCATCCCGGAAAACAGGGCCGCGATATTGCGCGCCTTGAGCTTGGCGAGAATGGCGTCGAGATTCTTTTCCATCGCGGCGGTCGGTAGCCCGCGCAACCCGTCATTGGCGCCAAGCTCGACGATCGCCGCATCCGGCACCGCTTTAGGATCACCGAGGGCGAAATCGAGCCGCGCCAGCCCGCCCGCGCTCGTATCGCCAGAAACGCCGGCGTTGATCACGCTGACGTTCAGGCCCTTCATCTTCAGCGCACGCTCGAGGCGGTTGGGGAAATCCATACCCGGCGGCACGCCATAGCCCTGAGTGAGGCTGTCGCCTAGGGCAAGAATGCGTACTGGTGCCGCGGAATCGGCGGATGAAGGGGCCGATTCCGCCGCACTGATGACGAAAATTCCCGCGAGTGCTATTGCGCCGGCGATGAACTTCCGCGAACGATGAAATCTCTTGAACATCTCCATGGCTCTTATTGCCTCACTGCGCGCTCGACACCCGTTCTCATGGATACGTCTCTAAGAACCCGCGCATCGTCCATCGTGATCGAGGACGTCCGCCTCACATTGGCGAGCACGGCCGGGCCGGTCAACATCCTGAACGGCGTCTCGCTCGAAGTTCGAAAGGGCGAGGCTGTGGCGCTGCTCGGGCCATCGGGCTCGGGCAAATCCTCCCTCATGATGGTTGCAGCGGGGCTCGAGAAGGCAAGCGCCGGACGCGTCAGTGTCGCCGGACGGGACTTGACAGGCCTCGATGAGGACGAGCTCGCTCGCTTCCGGCGGGCTCATGTCGGGATCGTGTTCCAATCCTTCCATCTGGTTCCCGCCATGACGGCGCTCGAGAACGTCGCCGTTCCGCTCGAACTTTTGAACCGTGGCGATGCTTTCACAAAGGCGGAGGCGGCGCTTCAGGCGGTCGGTCTTGCGCACCGGCTTGACCATTATCCGGGACAGCTCTCGGGCGGGGAGCAACAACGCGTTGCGCTCGCGCGCGCCATCGTCCATGAGCCGGAAGTCCTGTTCGCCGATGAGCCGACGGGCAATCTCGATGGCGCGACCGGTGCTGCGATCGTCGATCTGATGTTCGCGTTGCGCGCGCGCGTCGGCGCAACCCTTTTTCTCGTCACGCATGAAGACGTCCTTGCCGAGCGCTGCGACCGCATCTTGCGCATGAAGGACGGCCTGATTGTGGCCGAGGATGGCCCGAAATGAGCGCATCCGCGAATCTCACTCTGGCGTTCCGGTTCGCGCGCCGGGAGCTCAGGAGCGGCCTTGCCGGATTCCGCATCTTCCTCGCGTCTCTCACGCTAGGTGTCGCGGCGATCGCCGGCGTCGGTTCGCTGGGCCAAGCGTTCTTGACCGGGCTCGACGAGCAAGGCCGGACGCTTTTGGGTGGCGATATCGGCCTTCAGCGTCTCTATCCTGCGGAGGAGAAAGAGCGCGCCTTCATGGCGAGGTTCGGCACAGTCGCCGAATTCGCATCGTTGCGGAGCATGGCGACGGATCCGGGCGATGCGACCACAAGGGCGCTGATCGAGCTTAAAGCGGTCGATGCCGCCTATCCGCTCGTGGGCGAAATGACGCTCGACCCGGCAATGCCATTATCGGAAGCGCTGAAGTGCGACCAGTTGGCTTGCGGCGCGGTTGTCGAGGATGCGCTCTTGATACGACTCAACACGAAGATCGGAAACACGATCAAGATTGGCGACGGCGCGTTCGTCATCCGTGCACGGATCGTATCGGAACCGGACCGGGTCGTGGGCGGGTTCACTTTGGGCCCTCATGTGATGATCTCGCGTGAAGGGTTGTCACGAAGCGGCCTCCTCACGCCTGGTAGCCTTATTAGCTACTCCTACCGGATTGCGTTTACGCAGGAGACGACGCCCGACGCGTTCCGCACGGCGGAGGCTGCCGCGTTCCCCCAGAGTTCGTTCGAGATCACCGATCGCACCAACGCGATCCCGCGCGTGACGCGGTTTATCGAACAAGCAACCATGTTCTTATCTCTTGTCGCGCTGACGGCACTCGTCGTTGGCGGCGTCGGAGCGGGGCAGTCCGTCGATGCGTTTCTTCAGCGACGGCGGTCGACGATCGCGACCTTGAAAGCCATGGGCGCATCGGGGGGACAGATTTTTCTCATCTATCTCGTCCAGATCATGGCGGTCGCAGGACTTGCGCTCGTGCTCGGCCTTGCTATCGGCTCGGTGCTGCCCTTCTTCGTCGAATATTACTTCGGAGCCGATATTCCGGCGCCCGCGCATTATGGCGTCTATGCGGGGCCGCTCTTTCTTGCCGCGGCTTTCGGGACCCTTGCCGCACTCGGCTTTGCGATCCCGCCGCTGGCGCGGGCACGTGAAATCGCACCGGCAGGTCTCTTCCGCGATCTCGTCGCGCCTTCCGCCTCGCGCGGACGCCTCATCTATCGGCTGGCCGCCGTAGGAGCTTTTGTCGCGATCGGTGTTCTTTCGGTGATGCTATCGCCGAACCCGCGATTCACCGTCGGGTTCCTGGCGGGCACGGTCGGTTCGTTGGTCGCGCTGCGACTGATTGCCTACGGGCTGAAGTTCGGGCTAACCGCCCTTCCCCGCCGCAGATCACAAACGCTGCGACTTGCACTTTCCAACCTCATTCGCCCCGGCGCGCCGACCACGAGCATCGTGGTCGCCCTCGGCCTCGGGCTGTCGCTCTTGGCAACCGTCGTCCTTATTCAGGCGAGCGTCGCGGGCGAAGTTGAGGATCAGTTGCCTTCGCGCATGCCGAGCTTCTATTTCGCCGACGTCCAGCAGGATGAGGTCGAACCTCTAGCGAAACTCGTCGGTTCGTATGCGACTGCAAAGGATTTCAACGCCACGCCGATGCTCCGCGGCCGCATCGTAAAGATCAAAGATGTTGCGGCTGCTGACGCCAATATCGATGCGGATTCCCGTTGGGCGGTGAACGGCGACCGCAACGTCACCTATGCCAGCGAGGCTCCCAAGGACGCCCGCGTCGTGGAGGGACCCAACTGGTGGCCGGCCGATTATGAGGGTCCGACGCTCGTTTCGTTCGACAAGAATCTCGCTCGCGGCATGGGACTGAAAGTCGGCGACACGATCACCATCAACGTTCAGGGGCGCGATGTGGAGCTCAAGATCTTCAATTTGCGTGACATCGATTTTCGCACCGGAGGCGTCAACTACATTCTCATTCTCTCTCCCGGTGTGATCGACAAGGCGCCGCACAGTTACATCGCAACCGTGCGCGCTGGCCAAACTGACGACGAAGCGATCTTCGCCGCGGTCTCGAAAGCCTTCCCCAACATCACCGTGGTGAGCGTGCGCGAGGCCTTGGCGAAGGTCGGCGACATGCTGGCTGCGCTGGTCAAAGGCACGGAAATCGCGAGCGTGGTGACCATCCTCGCCGGAATCCTGGTGCTTGCGGGCGCTATTGCGGCCGGCCATCACGCGCGGCTCTACGATGCCGTGGTTTTGAAAGTGCTCGGCGCGACGAGATCGCGGCTCGCCTCTATCTATGCCCTCGAATATGGCCTTCTGGGCACGCTTGCGGGCGCTGCCGCTTTGGCCGCCGGTCTCGTGGCCGCCTGGTCCATCGCTTATTTCGTGCTCGAAATTCCCTTCGTGTTGGCTGGCGAGGCGGCCGCTTTCACGGTCGTGGGAGGAGCGGTGGGAACGCTTGTGCTTGGGCTCGCCGGAGGCTTTGCCGCGCTTTCCGCTAAGCCTGCGCGGCGCTTAAGGAATCCTTAAACGAGCTTTTATGACAAAGGCTTGCGATTCCACTCCTTGATGTGGGCAGTCGAAAGACCGATATTAGCCGCGGGGCGGTTCGCCCCTGATTCCAGGAGAATTGCCACTATGGCCGACTATGACACTCGGGTTCGGAGTTTAGGCGCCGATACGGCAGCCGTCGACGTAGGCTTAAGGGCCTACATGCTCCGCGTGTACAACTACATGCTAATGGGCTTGCTGCTTAGCGGCCTGACGGCGTGGGTTGTCGCAACCGTGCCGCAAGTCCAAGCACTGTTCTTCCAGGTAAACCCCGCGAGTGGTCGGGTCGGTCCTTCCGCCCTGGCATGGCTCGCGTTGATCGCACCTTTCGGGCTCGTCCTGTTGCTGCGGTTCCGCCTCGAACAGATGAGCCTTCAGGCCGTTCGGATGACCTTTTGGGCGTTCGCAGCATTGATGGGCGTATCCATTGCGCCAGTGCTGCTGGTCTACACGGGCGCATCCGTGGCGCAGGTCTTTTTCATCACGGCGGCTTCGTTCGGCGGGCTCAGTCTCTACGGCTACACGACGCAGCGCGATCTTTCGCCCTTTGGCTCCTTCCTGATCATGGGTGTTTGGGGCCTTTTCATTGCAATGATCGTGAACATTTGGCTCCAATCGCCGATGATCATGTGGGTCGTCTCCGTGATCGGCGTCGGCGTCTTTGCCGGTCTGACCGCGTACGACACGCAGAGAATCAAGGAAATGTATTACGTCGGAGATGACGGAACGGTCGCGGGCAAAAAAGCCGCAATGGGCGCTCTGGCTCTCTATCTCGACTTCATCAACATGTTCATGTTCCTGGTCCAGCTGTTGGGCGACCGGCGCTAACGGACCCGACCAAAACAACAAAAGCCCCGGAGAAATCCGGGGCTTTTTTGTTTGTCGAGAGCGCTTACTCCGCGGCGACGGGCTTCAACAGCTTGCGTTCGAGCACGCGCAAGACGCCGGCAAGATCATGCCCCCGCTTCAACACCTGCCCGCCCGCCGCCACAACCGCGTACTGGCCCTGGCGGTCCTTGAGCTGGGGGCATTTCTCGATCGAATAGAGCGGAACCTCGCAGGCGCGCCGGAAAACCGAGAACACGGCCACCTCGTCGCGGAAGTCAATGGCGTAATCTCGCCATTCGCCCGCGATCACCATGCGGCCGTAGGTATTGAGGATTCGCTTGAGTTCGGGCCGTTCGAAACGGATGCGCTTGTCGCGGTTCTCGGGCCTCCCATTCGGCCCGTCCGTATTGGTGCCCCAGTAGGCGGTCCGTGCAGGAGTGGGCGGCTCCGCACGGCCCAAAACTATTGGTTCGTCGCTCATCGGGGAAGCATGAAACTTTCGCGACAGCGCGGCAAGAGGGCAGCGAAACCGCGAGAATCGCCGACGAACCTGTCTCACCAGGGATACCCGTGGCGACGCCCCTTTAAGGTGCGACACCGTACTCAACAGCCAGTGATGAATTGCCACGAAAATGCCTTATTCGGGCCAATTCGCCGCCCTTTTGACCCTCCATCTTAGCGTCGTCGGTTGGCAGGAGAGTTCTTCACCGGGAGTTTGACCCAGCCCCCCAGCCCCTACCGGTCAAGGGCACTCCTGCTACCAACCGAACCAAGATACGGAACCATTCTGGATCCCTCCTCGCGGGCCCCTTTTCGGGGCCCGCATTTTTTCGGCCCTTTCCTTACGGATTTGGTAGCTTCCGTCGCGCAAGCGTGAAGCCCCATTACAGCCCGGTGTATGCCGAAACCCTTGCGGGGAAGCCCCGATTTTCTTAAGGAACCGGCCCGCCAGCGGGTGTCACAAACCGCGTCGTTAAACCCATGATCGAGATCTCTGGACTCACCAAGAATTTCGGACCGATTGCCGCAGTCGCAGGCATCGACTTGAAGGTCGTCAAAGGCGAAGTGCTGGGCTTTTTGGGCCCGAACGGCGCCGGCAAATCCACGACCATGAAGATGATCGCTGGCTACCTCGCGCCGACTTCAGGCCGCGTGTCGATTTGCGGCCATGACGTCGAGAACGACACCATCGCGGCACAGAAGAGCCTCGGCTATCTGCCGGAAGGCGCGCCTGCTTATGGCGATATGACACCCCGTCAATTCCTCAACTTCATCGCAGAAGTCCGAGGCTATTCGGGCAAGGAAGCGAAAGAGCGCGCGGCAGCAGCGGCGACGAAGACCGAGCTCGAGGCCGTGCTCGAGCAACCGATCGAAACACTGTCCAAGGGCTTCAAGCGCCGCGTCGGACTCGCGCAGGCGATCTTGCACGATCCCCCGGCTCTCGTCATGGACGAGCCGACAGACGGTCTTGATCCCAACCAGAAGCACAGCGTCCGCAAGCTCATTGCCGCCATGGCCGCCGACAAGGCGATCATCATCTCGACTCACCTCTTGGAAGAGGTGGAGGCCGTGTGCACACGCGCGGTCATCATCGACCGCGGGCGAATCGTCGCCGACGGGACGCCGGCCGCGCTGCTCTCGCGGTCGCGTCACCATAACGCGGTGACACTCTCCCTTCCGGCGGACCAAGCCGCCGCGGCGAAGGCCCGGCTCGAGAAAGAGGCCAATGTGCTTTCGGTCGAGGAAACCTCGCGCGTGGATGGGATCGCCACCATCACGGCTTTCCCACGCGCCTCCGCACTCATCATCGAAGATTTGACGGCACTCGCCGCGGCCGAGCGCTGGGACGTCAAGGAGCTGTATGCCGAAGCAGGACGGCTGGACGAAGTTTTCCGCGCGCTCACCACGCATGACGCGCAGCGCGTGCGCGAGCGCCGTCAGGGAGCGGGCGCATGAAACCGGTCGTGGCAATCTTCAAGCGGGAATTCTTGGCCTATTTCGCCACCCCGCTCGCTTATGTGTTCATCGTCATCTTTCTTTTGGCGATGGGGGCCTTCACCTTCTATGTCGGCCATTTCTACGACAACGGCTTGGCCGAGCTTTCGGTCTTCTTCGGCTACCATCCCTGGCTCTACCTCTTCCTCGTGCCCGCCGTCGGCATGCGGTTGTGGGCGGAAGAGCGGCGCGTCGGCACGGTCGAACTGCTGTTGACGCTCCCGGTTCCGATCTGGGCGAGCGTAGTGGGAAAATTCCTCGCTGCCTGGGCCTTCATCGGAGTCGCCTTGGTGCTGACCTTCCCGATCTGGATCACGGTCAACTATCTCGGCCAACCCGACAACGGGGCGATCTTCGCGAGCTATGTCGGAAGCTTCCTAATGGCAGGCGGCTATCTCGCGATTTGCGCCGCGATCTCGGCCTCGACCAGTAACCAGGTGATCGCTTTCGTCGTCAGCGTCGTCGTCTGCTTCCTGTTCACGATCGCAGGCGCGCCGCTCGTGCTCGATGTCTTCCAGGCCTGGGCGCCGGTGGTTCTGGTCAATACCATCTCCTCCTTCAGCTTTCTCACCCACTTCCAGGCGATCTCTTCGGGCGTGATCGATCTTCGCGATCTCGTCTTTTTCGGCTCCCTGATCGCCCTCTTCCTCACGGTGAATGTCGTGCTGGTTGATCTCAAGAAGACGAATTGAGGCCACGATGAAACCGCTGTCCAAACGAATCTACGCGCTTTCCGCGATCGCGCTCGCCGTCGTTCTCTTCATCGCGCTCAACATCGTCGCCAACACCTGGCTTGGCACGGCGCGGCTCGATCTCACGCGCAACGGGCTCTACACCGTTTCGCCTGGAACGAAGGAGACGCTCGCAAAGGTCCAGGAGCCCATCAACCTCCGCTTTTATTACTCGCGCGATGCGGCCACCGGTTATGCCGCGATCGTCGCTTACGCGGGCCGCATTCGCGACTTGCTCCAGGAATATGCGGCGCTTTCGGGCGGCAAAGTCGTTGTCTCCGAAGTCGACCCGCAGCCCTTTACGCCCGCCGAAGACGAAGCGGTTGCCCAAGGTCTCTCCGGCGCGCCGGCGCAGAACGGCGATGCCGTCTATTTCGGACTCGTCGGCACGAACACGCTGAACGGGCATGAAGTGATTCCGTTCTTCGACCAGGCGCGTGAGCAGTATCTCGAGTACGATTTGAGCTCGCTCGTCTACAAGCTGTCGCAACCCAGCAAACCGAAGCTCGGGATCTTGACTGCGCTTCCCTTGGAGAGCGGTTCCGGCGGGATCGCCGCGGCGCTTTCAGGCGCGAGCCATCCCTTTGCCATTCTCCAGCAGCTGCGCGGCACCTATGACGTGCAAATGCTGGATACGATGACGGACCGGATTCCGGCCGATATCTCGACGCTCATCGTCGCTCATCCGGCGGGATTCTCCGACGCAACGCTCTACGCGGTCGACCAATTCGTCTTGAAAGGCGGACACGCAATCGTCTTCGTCGATCCGTTGGCGGAGGTGATGAACCAGGGGAATCAGGGGCTGCCGGATCAAGGCGATCGCTCGAGCTCGACCCTTGGGCCGATCTTCAAGTCCTGGGGTGTCAACTACGACGCGACCAAAGTCGTGACGGATGCCGACCTCGCGCAACAGGTGCAGGTCGCAGGTCCAGGCGGCCAGCCCCGGGTCATCGACTACATCGCCTGGATGCGGATGACGCCGGCCAATGTAAACGCGAGCGATCCCGTTACCGGCAATCTCCAGCAGCTCAACATCGCTTCGGCCGGCGCGCTCAAGCCCGCGCAGGGAGCTACGACCAAATTCACGCCGCTTCTCACCAGCTCGACGACGGCGGCGCTCGCAGACGCGATGCAGATCCGCCTGGTACAGAATCCGGATGAGCTCCTGCGCCGCTTCGCGCCGACGGGTGAGCGGTTCAACATCGCGGCGCGCATCACCGGCCCCGTGAAGACCGCGTTCCCCAATGGCGCGCCGAAACCCGAGGCCAAGCCCACCGAGCCGCCAGGGGCAGACGGCGAAAAGAAGGATGCCGGCCCCCTACCGGCGCAAATCCAGGACGCGAAGGACATCAACGTCATCGTCATCGCCGATAGCGATCTCCTGGATGACCGATTCTGGGTGCAGGTTCAGAATCTCCTCGGTCAGCAGGTCGCGATCCCGACATCCGACAACGGCGCATTCGTCATGAACGCGGTCGAGAACATGATGGGGTCGAACGACCTCATCTCGCTCCGGACGCGCGAGCGCTCCGATCGTCCCTTCATCGTCGTGCAGCAGCTTCGTCGCGACGCCGAACGGCGCTTCCTCGCCCAAGAGCAAACGCTGCAGCAGAAAGTCACCCAAACCGAGGCTAGCTTAAGGGCGCTTCAGGGCCAGGGCGGCGAGCAGGGGCAGAACGCGCCGCCGGGTCAGGTGCTCTCGAAGGAACAGCAGACGCAGATCGAGAAATTCCGCCGCGACCTCGTGGAGACACGTGCGTCCTTGCGTCAGGTCCAGGCCAATCTCCGCCGCGACGTGGAGAATCTCGGGACCACGCTCGCTTTCCTGAATATCGCTGTGGTGCCGATTTTCGTTGCCGCGGCTGCGCTCGGGCTTGCGCTTCTTCGCGGCCGCCGCCGCGCCCGCGCGAGAGGGTTGTGACATGACGCTCGCCGCTTCAAACCCGTGGATCGCTGACCGCCGCCGGCGCAATCTGGCGATTCTCGGCAGCATCACGGCGCTGTTTCTCTTACTTGCGGCCCTCTCCGTCTTCGAACGCGCCCGCGAGCTGGCGCCGAAGTTCGAGCCGCGTCCGTTCTTCACCGATCTGGCCCAGCAGGTAAACGGCCTTGCCGATGTCGCCATCACGACGAAATCCGGAACGTTCCACGTGAAGATGGACAACGGGAAATGGATCATCCCCGAGAAAGGCGGATTCCCCGCCGATGCGCAGCAAGTCCGCGCGGTCGCGGCGGGTTTCGCCGGGCTCGAAGCCCTCGACATGCGGACCGCGCGCGCCGATTGGCACAGCTATCTCGGCCTCGTCGCGCCGGACAAGGGCGGTGATGCCAGTGAAGTGAAACTGTCGGACGCTTCCGGAAAGGTGCTGGCCGATCTCTTGATCGGACACACAGAAGGGAATGCCGACGAGCTCGGCCGAACCTCAGTTTATGTGCGCCGGCCGACCGAGAACCAGACTTGGCTCGCCCGCGGCTACATCGCGCCGAAGACAGCGGCAGCGGACTGGCTGGACAAGGGCGTGCTGAACATCGCGCGCGACCGCGTCAAGGGAGCGACCATTACGCCGGCGACGGGCCCCTCCTACACTTTGGTGCGGGACAATAAGGACGCGCCGGATTTTAAGCTCGTCGACTTGCCCAAAGGCCGCTCGTTGTCGTTCGAAGGCGCGCCTGACGGCGTTGCCGGAGCCATCGTCGGATTCACCTTCGACGACGTCATGAAGGCGGGCGATATTGATTTTTCCAAGGCTTCCCAATCGGTCACCAATACCTTCGACGGCCTCGACTTGACCACCAAGATCGCGGTGAAGGGGATGGACCACTGGGCGACCGTAAACGCCACGGCCACAAACCCGATGGTTCAGGCCGAGGCGACTGCCATCAACGGCCGGGTCGGAGGCTGGGCCTTCAAGCTTCCGGACTTCAAGGTGACCCAGTTCACCGCGACCCGCGATTCGCTGCTGAAGTCGCCCGACGAAGGCAAGCCCGCCGCCCCGCCTTCGGCTCCCGGCAAATAGCGTCCCGCGTTTTTTGCGGATTCGCGCTCGTGCACGAGCTGGGCTATCACCTCGGCGCCGACCGGGGCCGGACATTTGAGCGAAGAGCCGCATTTCCTCACCAATCTCTGGTATGTCGCGGGGCTTTCGGCCGAGCTGAAAGCCGGCACGATGCGGCGTGAGATGCTGTGCGGCGAGCCCGTGCTCCTCGGGCGCGGGCGTGATGGGCGCGCTTTCGCCTTGCGCGACATTTGTCCCCATCGCGCCGCGCCGCTATCGGCCGGCGTCATTCGCGAGGGGACGGTCGAATGCCCTTATCATGGCTGGCGCTTCAGGCCGGACGGCGTTTGCGCCGAAATTCCATCGCTTTTGGCCGACCAGGACATCGACATCTCCCGGATCCGAGTTCGGACCTATCCGCTCCTGGAGCAGGACGGGCTGATTTGGATCTATTTCGCCGCGGATACGAAAACGGATGCAACGCCCGATCTCTCGCCGCCCAAAATTCCCATTCGATCCGGCGACGGCCAAGCGATCCCCCGCTTCCTGGAAGCGCAAGTTTTTCCTTGCGACGTCGACCATGCGGTTGTGGGTCTGATGGACCCGGCACATGGCCCCTTTGTCCATCGCACCTGGTGGTGGCGGACCGGGTCTTCGATCCACGCCAAGTCGAAGCCCCACGCGCCGAGCA
>DASQHF010000126.1:0-22699 GCA_035632215.1 Micropepsaceae bacterium
GCGCCTCGAGCGGGACGGTTCGAAAGTGCGCGCCCTCTGCCGCCAAGGCGATCGCAACGAGACGATCACGGCGGACCGTGCGGTCGTCGCGATTCCATTCGGATGCTTGAGACGGGTTGCGCTTGATCAGCCGTTCTCGAGCCTGAAGAGTGAAGCCATCGCCAAGCTCGCCTACTACGAAGCGACCCGTTTCCTGATCGAGACCAAGACGCGCTTCTGGGAACGTCAGAAGCTTTCCGGCAATGCGCGCAGCGATGGGCCCGGCGACATCTGGGACGCGAGCTTCGGACAGAAGGGGCGTGCGGGCGTTCTCTCGCTCACCACCGGCGGACACGCGGTTGAGACGCGGATCTCAAGCCTTGCCGAAGACGGCCGCCGCAACCTTGGCGTCACCTTGACCGAAGCCGCGTTTCCGGACTTAAGGGGAGAGTTGCAGACCGTGCATATACAACGCTGGGTAGAGGAGCCCTTCGCCCGCGGCGCCTTCTCGATGTTCGGACCGGGCGAGATGACCCGCTGGACCGCGGCCATGCTCAAGCCTGAGGGCCGGTTGCATTTCGCCGGCGAGCACCTATCCCCTTGGTCAGGCTGGATGGAGGGGGCTTTATGGTCCGGAGAGAGGGCCGCGCAGGAAATAATCCAGCAATGAAACCCGCGGAAAACCCGGCTTTGTGACTAAAAGCGGCTTGGTTTCCGAAGGAATCCGTTTATATAATTGCGCCAGTGTTGAGCGAAGCTCGCGCGGGCGATCGCGCGTTACCTTCAAAGACGACATGGAGAGGCGGACATGAATCGGATGAAATCCCTACTCCTCGCGGGCGGCATTGCGGCCCTCGCCTTTGCGGCGAGCGCGACGCTCCCGGCGTTCGCCAACGGCGGCGATTTCTTCAACGAGCTCTCCGAGAGCTGGGGCGCCAATGTCGACACTGGCGTGCCGTTCTTCGGCTGGGTGCGCGATGCGAAGGGCAAGGCCATTGCGCGCGCGATCGTCACGGCCACGGTGCAGAACGGCGCCGATGGCGAAGCGGTGACGATCATCACCGACAATCTCGGCCACTTCCGCATTCCGGGTCTCGGCAAAGAGGTGAACCCGAAGGACGTCGTCGTCGAATGCGCGAAGGTCGGCTATCGCGCGGTCTCGCAGGACCGTCGCGTGATGCGGACATTGCCGAAGGCGCCGATCGAGGTCGATTGCAAGCTCCTGCAGCAGTCGGTTCCGACGAGCTGAAGAAAGGCCGTCCACGGACGGCTTCAAGACAGAGTGTAATCAACTGCATTGCCAGTGCAGCGATGAATCGTGCATCATCGCTTCAATGTCGTTCGCGTCCGCGGTCCTTCGCTTGAATTCAAGGAGAACACTCGCGACTTAGCTTGCGCATCGCGCCGCCATTCGGGGAGGGCGGTACAAGAAAATAGAATATCGGGGGGTATCGATGATTACTGCACTTCTGATTGTTCACGGGGTGATCGCCGTCTTCCTGATCGGCGCGATCACGCATCAGACCTTGGGCGTGTTCTGGCGACGCCAGCCGGGGCAGACGGACTTCATCGCCAATGCGCGCGGCATCCGTCCGCAGATCTATGTCACTCCGATCATGATCCTCTTCGTTGTCACCTTCTTCCTCGGCGCGTTCCTCTATCCGACCTATCGCGTGTTCGTGCGCCCGCCGCTACAGGATCTGCAGCTCACCTACGCGATCGGCTTGTTCGAGATCAAAGAGAATTTCGCCGCGATCGGGCTCGCCATGCTTCCGTCCTATTACTGGTTCTGGAAAAAGACGGACGCTTATCCCACGACGACGAAGGCGCTCACCGCGATCTACTTCTTCACGATCTGGTATAACTTCCTCGCCGGTCACATCCTGAACAATGTGAGAGGGTTCACGTGATGCTGGAGAAAATCGCCACTCGTGCGTTGCCCGCCTTCGCGGTCGGCTTCGCGATCTATTACGCGCCCGCTTACTCCTTCACCGGCGCGAACTCCGCCTTCAGCTGGCCGCTGTTCACCTACTTTCCGGCCATTGACCGCTGGAACTGGGCGCTCGTGCCCGGTAACGACAATATCGGGCCGCCGATGTGGTGGTATGGCTGGATCGTTTCGGCCGCCATCGTCGGGCTCATCTTTGCCGTGATCGCTATGTTGTTACCGGAGAAAGCGACGTCCAAGCTCTGGGCCAGCCTGGTCTGGATCGTGCCGATCGTGGCCTTCGTGTTCCTCGCCAACTGGGAGCTCGTCTGGTTCTTTCCGACCTGGAAGCCGTTATAATACGGCGCACGCCTAGTTCCCTGAGTTGGAGGCGACGATGGTGCGGAGCAATCTCTTCGGTCTCGTTCTAGCGGCGGGTCTCGCTGGCGCCGTGCCTGCGCTTGCCAATGGCGGCGACTTCTTCGAGGAGCTGTCCGCCACCTGGAGCGCCGCGAACGCCGATTCGGGACAGTCCTATTTCGGCTTCATCAGGGACACCAAGGGCAAGCTCGTTCCCGATGCGTCCGTGTCGGCGACGACGCCGAGCGGTTCCACCTTCGTCGTCCAGGCCGACAAGATGGGCCATTACAAGATCCCGGGCTTCTCCAAGAGCGTGGATGCGAGCAAGGTGCAGGTGACCTGCTCCAAGGTCGGCTACAAGCTCGTCGCGCGCGACCGCCGCATCATGCGCAGCGCGCCCAACGCGCCCATCGAGACGAACTGCATCCTGACGCCGAACGCGGACAAGCCGGCGGCGTAAGAGGCACGGAGTTACCCCCCCTTCCAGCCCTTCGGGCCACCTTCCCCCTCAAGGGGGGAAGAAGACGTTTCTTTGACGTCGGCGACAAATGGGTTCGGCGCGCCGTTCGCGATGAGATGGCGGAATCCCGCCGCGACGCCGCGCGCGTCGTCGAGCGCATCGTGCTTATGGCCGGTGAACACGGTACCGGCCGCTTCCGCCACGTCGGAGGCGTGCTTGCCTTTCAAGTCCACGCCATTCGCGGCGAACCAGGGGATCGCATTCGAGTAAGAAGGCAACGGCAGATGCGGCCAGCCATAGCGCTGCAAATTTCCTTCGAAGATGAGATCGTCGCGCCCGAATGCCCACAGGCGAGCATCGCCGACAAACTCAAGAAAGTCGCGATAGGCGGTGATGAAGTCGACACCGAAAGCTTGCAGCCGTTCGTTGGTGATTCCGGTGAGCGCGATGAAGTACGACGACAGGACCGGATTGATCCGCGGCTTCGCAAGGAGTTCAAAGGCGTCGTGTTCTTTCAAGTCGGCGGCGGTGAGCTTCACGGCTCCGATCTGCACGACTTCGGTGTATTCGCCCGGGCGCGTCCAGCGCGACGCCATCGAGCCTTCCCAGGCGGTGAATTCAAGATCGAAGATGACGACCGAGATGCGTTTTTGGGCTTTCAAAGCTATATCTGTGTCTTGCGAGGGGTTTCCGTCCTAAGACAGCGAAGGATCGCACCGGAATAAAAGACGGGTTACTCCGCTCTTAAGTTTTGCACACCGGTTCCTAAGTTCTAAGGCATTTAATGTCGCCCGGCCCGCGAGAGATTGTCTGCTTTCAAGAGGCTTGGGGGCCAGGGGAGGCGTTCCGATGGTCTGGCAAATGATGAAACGCGCATTTTCCTCAGAGAGCCAGACCGTCGAGGAGGCAAGGCACGATTCGGAAGAAGCAGCCGCCCATCTTGCTTCCGCCTCCCACCTGATCGGAACCGGAGACCCCGCGCTCGCCTCCTTCTTCACCGCCTTTACCCGCTACGCGAACCCTGAAGATCTCCTCCATTACACGGGCGCCGAGCTCGCTGCGCTGGTGAAGCTCGTGTGCGAGCGCACGGCGCTGCGCTCACCGGGCGCATCCATTGTCGAGGTTTTCGATCCGTCGCTCGAGGACGCGAGCTTCGCGAAGCTCGGCGAGACGATCCTCGTGGCTGTCTTCAACGACATGCCGTTCCTCTACGACTCGACGACCGCCGCCATTCGCGCCGAAGGCGCCCATGTCGCCGCCGCTTTCCATCCGGTGATTCCGACCACGCGCGACTCGTCCGGCCATTGGTCATCGAGCGGCGACGCCGTGTCCGAAAGCGTGATCGTGATCGCCCTCGACAACCCATTCGATCAGGAAGCTGCCGCATCGCTCAAGAAAGCGGTCACGGACGTGCTCGACGATGTCCGCGTCGCGGTCCGCGACTGGAAGCAGATGCTCGCGCGTTTGGCTGAGACAGTCGCGGAGCTAAAGCGGAACCCGCCGCGCATCGCCGAAGACGAGCTTAACGAGAGCCTCGCCTTCTTGGGCTGGCTCGCGGACAATCACTTCACGTTTCTCGGCAGCCGCGACTACGCCTACAAGGGTGAGAACGGCGGACGGCTCGAGCCATTGTTCGAGACGGGGCTCGGCGTGCTTGCAAACCCCGAGCGGCGCATCATTCGCCGCGGGCCCGACCGGTCGAGCCTCACGCCGGAAGTGCGGGCGTTCTTGACCCAACCCTCGCCCATCATCATCACCAAATCGAGCTCGCGCTCGATCGTGCATCGGCGCGCACCTATGGATTACATCGGGGTCAAGACGTTCGACGAAAAAGGCAATCTCACCGGCGAGCGCCGTTTTGTCGGCCTTTTCACCTCGACGGCCTACAGCCAATTGGCGTCTTCGATTCCGCTTCTTCGCCGCAAGATCGAGCATGTGCTCGCGGGATCGGGCTTGAGCCCGTCGGGGCATGACGGCAAGGCGCTTGCCCATGTCTTGAATACCTTCCCGAGGGACGAGCTGTTCCAGATCGGCGAGAACGAGCTCTTGGCGACGGGCTTAGGCATCCTCAATCTGGGCGAGCGGCCGAAGGTGCGGATTTTCCTGCGCGTCGACAAGTTCGACCGCTTCGTCTCCGCGCTCGTCTTTCTCCCGCGCGAGCGCTACAGCGGCGCGGTGCGCCAGAAGATTCACGGCCTCCTGGCGCGCGCCTTCAACGGCCGGCTTTCGGCAGCCATGCCTTCGCTCGAAGACGAAACGCTGGCGCGCATCCATTACATCGTGGGCCGAAACGACGGGCCGCGGCCGGAAGTCGATGCGCGCGAACTCGAAGCTCAAATCCGCGTCGCGATCCGAACCTGGGACGACGGATTTGCCGATGCGCTTCAAGTCGAACATGGCAGCGCCTCGGCAGCTCTGGCGCGGTGCTATGGCGAGGCTTTCCCGCCCGGCTACCGCGACGCGTTCGGGCCGCAAGAAGCAGTCGAAGACATCGACCGCATCGGGGCCGTGCTCTCGGGGCGCGGGCTCGGCGGTCATGTCTCGGCCCATGTCTATGGCCTCGACGACGACGACAAGGGCGTCGTGCACCTAAAGCTGTTCGTCAAAGACAAGTTCATTCCCTTATCCGAATGCCTGCCCATGTTCGAGAATCTGGGCTTGAAGGTGATCGCCGAGGATGCCTTCGCGCTCATCCCCAAGGATGCAGCGGGCCAAATCCAGACAGTTGCGCTCCAGAACATCCTGATGGTCCGCGCTGACGGGGGGGCAGCCGAGATCGAGCGCATCAAGCCGCTGCTCGAGGAAGCCTTCCATTCGGTGTGGGCAGGCGCAACTGAATCCGATGGCTTCAATCGGCTTGTCGTCACCGCGAACCTATCTTCGCGCGATATTGTCATCCTGCGGTCGATCGCCAAATATCTCCGGCAGGCTGGCGTCGCCTTCAGCCAGCCCTATGTCGAGACGGCGCTCGCGAAGAACTCCGCGATCGCGGTCAAGCTCATCGAGCTCTTCCGCACCTTGCACGATCCGCAAGCGTTTTCGGCGATGGAGCTTCGCAAGCAGGCCGCCGACGCGATCAGGGCCGAGATCGAGGCGCTCCTGAACGACGTGCCCTCGGCGGACGAGGACCGCATCATCCGGCTGTTCATGAACGTCATCGGTGCCATGCTGCGCACGAGCTTCTTCCAGCCAGGGGCGGATGGCGGCCCCAAGCCCTTCCTCGCCTTCAAGCTCGAAAGCGGGCGCTTGGAGATGCTCCCCTTGCCCAAGCCCCTTTACGAGATCTTCGTCTATTCGCCCGAAGTCGAAGGCGTGCATTTGCGCTTCGGCAAAGTCGCGCGCGGCGGAATCCGCTGGTCGGATCGCGCCGAGGATTTCCGGACCGAGGTGCTCTCGCTCGTCAAAGCGCAGCAGGTGAAGAATGCGGTGATCGTGCCGGTAGGCGCCAAAGGCGGCTTCTATCCCAAACGCATCCCTTTGGGCGCGCCGCGCGACGTGATGCAGGCGGGCGGGATCGCCGCCTATAAGACTTTCATCGGCGCGCTTCTGGACTTGACCGACAACATTGGCCCTGAGGGCAACATCATCCCGCCGGCGAATGTGCTGCGCTACGACGCCGACGATCCCTATCTCGTCGTCGCCGCCGACAAGGGCACCGCGACCTTCTCCGATATCGCCAACGAGATCGCGCTCTCCCGCGGCTTCTGGCTCGGCGATGCCTTTGCTTCAGGCGGCTCGCATGGTTACGACCACAAGAAGCTTGGCATCACCGCGCGCGGCGCCTGGGAAGCCGTGAAGCGGCATTTCCGGGAACTCAAGCGCGACATCCAGACCGAGGCCTTCACTTGCGTGGGCGTTGGCGACATGTCGGGCGACGTGTTCGGCAATGCGATGCTGCTGTCGAAAGAGACGAAGCTCGTCGCTGCCTTCGATCATCGTCACATCTTTATCGACCCCAATCCCGAGCCCCACGCGGCCTTTACCGAGAGGAAGCGCCTGTTCGATCTGCCGCGCTCCTCCTGGGCCGATTACAACGCGACCCTGATCTCTGCTGGCGGCGGCATCTTTCCGCGCACGGCGAAGGAGATCCTGCTCTCATCCGAGGTGAAGGTGCTCACGGGGCTCGCCAAGGACAAAGCCACGCCCGTCGAGCTGATGCGCGCGCTCCTCACTGCCCAAGTGGATCTCCTGTTCTTCGGCGGCATCGGGACCTTCGTGAAGTCGTCGGCACAGTCCCATGCCGACGCCGGCGACCGCACCAACGACGCGCTGCGCGTGAACGGCCGCGACATCCGCGCCCTCGTCATCGGCGAAGGCGCCAATCTCGGGGTCACGCAACTGGGCCGCATCGAATATGCGCGCGAGGGCGGGCGCGAGAAGAAAGGCGGCCGCATCAACACGGATGCGATCGACAATTCGGCGGGCGTCGACACCTCCGACCACGAGGTCAACATCAAGATCCTGATGAACGGTCCCTTGCGCCGCCGCGAGCTCTCCGAGCCTGAGCGCGACTCGCTTCTCACCTTCATGGCCGAGGACGTGGCCAGCCTCGTACTCAAGGACAATTACGACCAGACGCTCGCGCTTTCGGTAGCGGAATCCACCGCCGTTCGCGACCTGGACGCTTCCGCACGCTTCATTCGCGAGCTTGAGCGGGCGGGCAAGCTCGACCGCTCAGTCGAGATGCTCCCCTCCGATGAAGCACTTCGCGCTCTTCAGCCTGACGGCAAGGGTCTGACGCGGCCCGAGCTAGCCGTGCTCTTGGCATATGCCAAGCTCGATCTGTTCCATGAAGTGGCCGGGAGCGAGCTCGTTCAGGACGAATATCTTTCCACGCTTCTCGCCGACTACTTTCCGCCGCTTGCAGTAGAACATTTCCGGGCGGAGCTTCCCCGCCATCGTCTGGCGCGCGAGATCATCGCGACGGAGCTCGTCAATCGCATGGTCAATCTCGCCGGGCCGCTCTTTGCCCATCGCATGTACGAGCTCTCGAACGCGGAGCTGTGGCGCATCGCGCGCGCGTATGTGCTATCCGACGGCGTGTTCGCGCTGGAAGCGCTCGGCTCCCGCATCAAGGCGCTCGACTTGAAAGTCGCGGCGGCGGCACAGATCGGAATGATGGCCGATATCGCCGAGCTCTTGAGGCGCTTGGGCCTATGGTTCGTCGTTCAGCTTCCTAACGGTTCCGATATCGCTTCCACGGTGGAGACCTATCGCGCCGGGTTCTCCGCGTTGAAAGGACATTTCTCCAAGCTCGTTTCGCCCTTGGAGAAGGAAGCAACCGAAGCACGGCTTGCGAAGCTTAAAGAGGTGGGCGTGCCCGACGATGTCGCCGAGGACGCCGCGATCCTGCCTTTGTTGAGCGCGGTTCCTGAGATCGTGCTGCTTTCGGAGAACCAAGGGGTCGCGCCGATCGAAGCCGCGCGCGCATATTTCGCCGTCGGCGGCCATATCGGCCTCGATCGCCTACGCGCGCTCGCAGGCGAGATCTCGCTGAACGACCACTGGGACCGCTTGGCGCTGCGCCGCATCGTCGACGATCTTTACGCGGCGCAAAGGCTGCTCGCGGCAGATGCGCTCAAGGGCAAAGCAGAGGCGGCCGCGGCGCCTGGCGCCAACGCGGTTACCGCCTGGGCCGAGCGTCGCGCGATCGAGATCGACCGGACGCGCAACTTCCTCAAGGAGCTGGAGCGTGGCGGGGAGCCGACGATCGCCAAGCTCGCCCTTGCCAATAGCCAGATCCAAAAACTCGCAGCAAGCACAAGTGTCTGATTTAATTGATCCTTTAAGGAGAAATCCGTGCGGCCAAGGGAACGCCCGTGAACGCGCGAAATTTACCCGCGGCCGAGATTGATGGCGCCCCCAATTTACGCAATTGATCTTTGGTCTCCTCGCCCATTCGTGCCATGCCTCAAGAATTCGAGATTCGCTTTGCCGCGCAGCCGGACGACCTAACCAGGCTCGCGCGGGGCACCGCGCTCACCGGCGTGTCCGCCGGACGGCCGAAGATGCGCCGGATGATCACGACCTATTACGACACGCCGAAACTCGGCTTCGCCAAGGCTGGTTTGTCACTGCGGGTCCGGAAGACGGGCGGCGTCTATGTCCAGACGGTCAAGACCCAGAGCGCGAGCACACTCGCCGACGCGCGCGGAGAATACGAAGCGTCTCTGCCGTCGCCGAAGCCGGATCTGCGCTTCGTTCCCGACCCGGCGCTGCGGCAGAGATTGAGCCAGATCGCGAGTGCGTCGCGGCTGACGCCCGTGATCGAGACACAGATTCGGCGCACGACACGGGCGCTGAAGACGGAAACCGGAGACGAGATCGAGCTCGCGGTCGACCGCGGCGAGATCCGCACGCTCGACAACGGCCGCGCCGTTCTTCCGGTGAGCGAGCTCGAGCTGGAGCTCAAACAGGGCAAGCCGCTCGCCCTTTACGATGTCGCGCGCAAGCTCTCGCGCAAGACGAAGCTCACGCTCGCGGTGGAAAGCAAAGCCGAGCGCGGTTTGCGCGCGCTCCAGGGCGAGGACGTCTCGGCGCACAAGGCCGGCCGTATCGAGTTCGAACCGGAGTGCACGTCCGAACAGGCTTTCGCCGCCACGCTGATGCATTGCCTGCGCCACATCGCGCGCAACGCGCCGGCCGTGATCGACGCCCGCGATCCCGAAGGCGTGCACCAGATACGCGTGGGCTTGAGACGCCTGCGCGCCGCGCTCTCTTCCTTCGGGAGGGAGTTCGAATCGCGCCAACTCGAGGAGTTGCGGGCACGAGCCAAGACGCTCGCCGATGTGTTGGGCCATACGCGCGAGCTCGATGTCTTTGCAACCGAGCTGCTCACCCCGGTCGAAAAGGAATCGGAGCTGCCGGCGCTGGCGGAGCTGCGCATGATCGTCGAAGAGCTGCGGCGGGAGTCGTGGAACGCGACGGTCGCGCTCGTGCGCTCCGATGAATTCACCGGTTTCGCGCTCGATCTCGCCGCCGTCGTCGAGGCGCAGAGCTGGCGCGACCAGGCGGATGAAAAGAAGCTCGCGGCGTTGACCAAGCCCGCGCGCCAGGTTGCCTGCGAGACCTTGAACCGCACCTTCAAGAAAGCATGCAAGCGGGCGAAGCGTCTGTCCTCGCTCGATACCGAAGAACGCCATCGCCTGCGCATCGCGCTCAAGGAGCTGCGCTACTCAGCGGAATTCTTCGCCTCGCTGTTCCCGCCCAAGACCGTGTCGGAGTTCTTGGAGCGCTTGAGCAAGCTCCAAGATCTTTTCGGGACCATCAACGACGCCGCCAGCGTGAAAGCAATCTTGCGGCGCGTGTCCGAACACGCGGGCAATCGCGTGAGTCTCGAATTGTCGGCGGCATCGGCTTTCGTGGAAGGCTGGCACCAGAGCCGTGTGGAACCGACCTGGGACAAGACGAAGAAGCGCTGGAAACGATTCTCCAAGACGGATGCGTTCTGGACGGCATAAGGCGTCGGTTCCCCCTCACCGCCTCAGACCGTGACGGTCGCCACCACGGGCACATGGTCCGAAGGCTGCCGCCAGCCTCGGGCCGTTTTTAGGATCGTGTGCCCGGAAACCGCCTCTTTGAGGGCTGGGCTCACCCAGATGTGGTCGAGCCGGCGCCCGCGGTCGGAGGCCTTCCAGTCGCGCGCGCGATAGCTCCACCAGGAATAGATCTTCTCTTCCTTTGGGACGAAGCGGCGCGTCACGTCACACCAGTCGAGCGAGACGTAGATCCGGTTCAAGAGATCGGTCTCAATCGGCGTATGACTGACGACATCCAAGAGCTGCTTGTGGCTCCAGACATCGTTCTCGAGCGGCGCAACGTTCAAATCACCGACGAGGACGACAGGCGCCTGCCGCTTTTCGGTTGCTTTCGAGAACTGCGCCTCCATCTCCCTCAAGAACCCGAGCTTGTGAGCGAATTTTTCATTGCGCTTGGGGTCGGGAATATCGCCGCCGGCCGGGACATAGAAATTGTGCAGCTCGAGCCCATTCTCGAGCACGACGCTGACATGCCGGCAGTCATCCTTTCCGCAGAAGACGAGCGATTCGCTCGTCTTGAAGGGCAGCCGCGAGAGGATGGCGACCCCGTGGTAACCCTTTTGGCCCTTGATGGCCTGATGGATGTAACCGAGCTTGGCAAAGCCTTTCCCCGGAAAAAGGGGGTCCGGAACCTTCGTCTCCTGCAAGCACAGCACATCGGGTGCGTGCGCCTTCAAGAACCGCCGCACCAGCGAGGCTCGCAGGCGGACCGAGTTGATGTTCCAGGTGGCTAGCTTGATCGCGGCCATTTGAGCGAAGAAGTAATCTCTACCATTATTGTCGTCTTAACCATTGCTCCCCATATTGCAGTGCAGAAGAAATGATGCACGACAGCGGAGAGTAAGATGTCACAGCTTCAATTGCGCAGCGTTCGCCCTCAAGAACCCCAGGAAATCGCTGATGTCGACGCGCGTTTTCTTTCCCAAATCCTGATCGGAACTTTCGCGGTTCTGTCGGTCGGCGCCTTCCTGGTCTACTTCGTTCAGTAACCAACCTCTCCTCAGCCGGCCGGGGCTTCCGGCCGGATGAGAGCCGATTCTGGTGGAGTTTCAAGTACCTCCAAAGGCCAACGGGCGCGCGGCGGGCAATCCAGCCGATCAGAGAGTCCCGCCGAAAGCCTTTCCAGCCCGGTCCAGGCGACCATAGCGCCATTGTCGGTGCATAAGGAAACTGGCGGGAGCACGAACTGGAATCCTTCGCGCTGGCAGAGTTCGTTAAGGGCTTGGCGGATCACGGAATTGGCGGCGACGCCCCCTGCGGCGACAAAGCGGAAGCCAGTCGATTTTACGAACTCCGTTCGGAAATGTTCCATTGCAACCGAGGTCCGGTCCACCAGCACGTCCACTACCGTCGACTGAAAGGCGGCGGCGAGATCGGCCTTGGCTTGCGCCTCAAGACCGTGCCGCGCGAGCTGCCGCACGGCGGTCTTCAGCCCGGAGAAGGAGAAATCGGCGTTCTCGCGCCCGAGCATTGGGCGCGGCAAGGGGAAGCGCTTGCGGTTTCCGGTTAGCGCCAATCGTTCGATCTCCGGCCCGCCGGGATAGGGGAGCCCCAGAAGCTTGGCCGTCTTGTCGAAAGCCTCGCCCACGGCATCGTCGATGGTCGCGCCGTAGAGCCGATAGCGGCCGACACCCTCCGCTGCCATCAGCTGGCAGTGCCCACCGGAGATCAGAAGGAGCAGGAACGGGAACTCGATGCCCGCCGCGAGCCGGGCCGAGAGCGCATGGGCTTCCAGGTGATTGACCGCAATCAGCGGTTTGCCGGCGGTCAAGGCCAAGGCTTTGGCGGAGACGAGGCCAACCATGACCCCGCCGATGAGGCCGGGGCCGGCCGTCGCCGCAACAGCATCCAAATTCGCTAATCTCACTCCGGCCTCATCCAGCGCTCGCGCGATGATGCCGTCCAAGAGCTCGACATGCGCCCGGGCTGCGATTTCGGGCACGACACCGCCGAAGGGCCGATGCTCTTCCACCTGGCCGAGCACGATGTTCGAGAGAATCTCACCCGGTCCCGGGGCCAAGCCGCGCACCACGGCGGCCGCGGTTTCGTCACAGCTCGTTTCAAGTCCCAAAACAGTCAGGGTTTCCGGTCCCACGCGCATGGCCCCGATCTATGCTAAGGGGCCTCATCTGTAAACGCGTGAGAATTTGATGGCTGACCCCGTTCTTCGTCTTGCCACGCGAGGCTCGCCTTTGGCGCTTGCCCAGGCCCATCTCGTGCGCGCAGCGCTTGCCGATGCCCATGACTGGGAACCGGGCGAGGTGGAAGAACTCTGTCCGATCCTCGTCGTGCGCACGAGCGGCGACAAGATCCAGGACCGGCCACTCGTGGAAGCGGGCGGTAAAGGCCTGTTCGTCAAGGAAATCGAGGATGCGCTCTTGAAGGGCGATGCCGACATCGCCGTTCATTCGATGAAGGACATGCCGGCGGCCGAGCCGAAGGGCCTGACGATTGCGGCCGTCTTGTCGCGCGAGGACCCTTACGATGTCTTCGTGGCCAAGAACGGCGCGGGCTTTGACGGACTGAAACGCGGGGCGCGGCTCGGCACGAGCTCGGTCAGGCGCGCGGCCCAGGCATTGCGCTTGCGGCCCGATCTCAAAATCGTCCCTCTACGCGGCAATGTCGAGACGCGGCTCTTGAAGCTGTCGCGCGACGAAGCCGACGCGATCATCCTCGCACGCGCCGGCCTGTCGCGTCTGAAGCTGTCGCTTCCAGACGGTGAGGTGCTCGATTGGCTGCCCGCGCTCTGCCAAGGCGCGATCGGAATCGAGCTGCGCGCGAAAGACGCTCGCGTCCGCGCGGCTATCGAGCCGATCGATGACGCGCAAACGCATGTCGCCATCGCGGCCGAGCGTGGATTTCTTGCGGCCCTCGACGGCTCCTGCCGCACGCCGATCGCGGGCTTGGCGACGATAAGAGGCGGCGACTTGCATTTTAGCGGCGAGGTCCTCACGCTCGATGGAAGAGAGTCCTGGACCGTCTCGCGCGAGCTCCCTTGCACCGCGCTCGACGCTGGCGATCGGAAGGCCGCTTTCGCCGCCGGCGAGGACGCAGCAAGGAAAATCCGGGCGCGCGCCGGAGCAAAACTGCCGCGGATGTGAGGCACCATGCGCCTTCTCATCACCCGCCCGCGAGGCGAGGCCGAAGCCCTAGGTGAAATCTTGCGCGCGCGCGGCCACGTGCCGCTGATCGCACCTTTGATGGAAGTTCAGGTCCTTGAAGGGCCCGAGCTTCCGCTCTTGAGCGTCCAAGCCGTGCTCGCCACGAGCGCGAATGGCGTGCGTGCCTTGAGCTTGCGGACGAAGCGGCGCGATGTTCCGATTTTCGCCGTCGGTCCGCAGACGGCGGAAGCGGCTCGCGCTTTGGGTTTTGTCGGCGTGTTCAGCGCCGAAGGCGACTCCGCCGCATTGGCCGAATTCGTTGCCGCCAATCTCGAGCCGGCCAAGGGGCCGCTCCTCCACGCCGCGGGCGCCGAGACCGCCGGACGATTGAGCCAGGCTCTCACGGCGCGCGGCTTCTCGGTCGAAACCATCGTGCTCTACGAGGCGGTTCCGGTCGAAAAGCTACCGGAGCTGGCCGAGACCGTGCTGCGAGAGGGCACGCTCGATGGCGTGCTACTTTTCTCGCCACGAAGCGCCAAGATCTTCGCGACCCTCGTTGCCGACGCGAAGCTCGAGGAAGTCTGTAAGCGGCTTGAGGCCTATTGCATCAGCGCGGCGACAGCCGCGGCCCTGAACCCGCTCGCCTTTTCGCGCGTGAGCGTTGCTGGCGTGCCCAACCAGGATGCAATGCTGGCGCTGATCCCGCCGCCCGCGCCGGGACCATGAGCTTGAGCTGGAGATTCGGTGCCCCTATAGACGTAAGCGGCATCGGAGAGAGACATGAGCGACCAAGCCGGTGAGGCGAAGACACCGGAAGCCGCGCCCGTGAAGGAGAAGATCGCGGTTGCGCCGAAGCGCCCGCTTCGGGCCGCGCCGCTCGTGATCCTGCTTGTGATCGCACTGGCGGCAGTGGGAGTGACGATCGCCAGTCATCGCGGCGCGTTCAGTGGCGCGGCCGTCGCTCCGCAAGACCGTCTCACCGCTCTGGAGACGCGCCTCAATCAGCTTGCGGGAACACAAGGCCAGGGCGCGAGTCCCTCGGGCGATGCGGCAAACTTGAAAGACCGCATCGACGCGCTCGAGGCGCGCGTCGCCATGCTCGAGGGCCAGGCGCAAGCGCAGCCGGCTTCGCCCGATGTGGCGGCGAGGCTGGCCGCAGTGGAAGCGGAAATCGCGCGCGCGGGCGACAAGGAGATTCAAGGCGAGCTGCTTCAGCGCGTGATGCGCCTCGAATCCCAGAACGCCGGCGACACGATGCGCCGGGCGGCGAGCGTGCTCGCGCTCGCAACCCTTGCACGCGCGACGCGAGATTCCTCGCCCTTCAAGGTCGAACTCGATGCGCTCGCCGGAACCGACCCGAACGATCCGGTGCTCGCGGTGCTTCAGCCGATCGCCGAAACGGGCGCACCCACGACGGCGATGCTGACGGCGCGCTTTCCGCAAATCGCGCGGGCGACGCTCGATGCCGAGCGCAAAGGGCAAGCCAGCGGATTCTTCTCGCGGCTGTGGGCGAGCATCGCTTCACTCGTGAGCATCCGGCCGGTGGGAAGCGCGGAAGGAAACAGCACCGCCGACCGGCTCGCCCGCGCCGGCACGGCGCTCGATAAGAACGATCTTGCCGCCGCAGTGCGAGAGACGGAAGCTTTAAGCGGAGCGGCAGCATCCGCCATCGCGCCCTGGCTCAAGGATGCGCGCGCAAGGCTCGAGGTCGAGCGCGCGGTTCAGCAAATGGATTCGCGGATCGTTCAGGCACTCGCAGCGCCCGCGCAGAGCGGCACTCCATGACGCGCCTGATCGGGATCCTCGTTGCCGCGGGCCTGATCGGCCTTGGCGCCGCCTGGCTCGCCGATAATGACGGCGTGCTTGCCTTCACCATGGCCGGATATGAGATCCGCATGAGCGCGAGCGTCGCGCTTTTGCTGCTTCTGATCTTCTCGAGCTTTCTCGCGCTCATCCTGCGCGGAACCTTCGCGCTCTTAAGGGGCCCCGACAAATTCGGCTCGTTCCTCGCTTCGCGACGCGCGCGTAAGGGCTATCACGCGCTCTCGCGCGGGCTGGTGGCGGCGGCAGCGGGCGACAAGGACGAAGCAACGATCTCCTCGGGCCGCGCCGAAGCGCTCATTCCGGCTCAACCCTTGACGCTCCTCTTGAAGGCGCAAGCGGCGCAGCTTGCGGGCCGTGGGCCAGAGCAGGAAGAGATCTGCAAGGCGATGCTCGAGCATCCGGAAACCCGATTCTTAGGCCTACGCGGGCTGTTCGCGATCGCGCTATCGCGCCGGAACGAACAGGGTGCGCTCGAGTTCGCCTCGCGCGCTTATGCCTTGAACACCAAGTCGCCGTGGGCACTGTCGGCCTTGTTCGACCTGCGCGTCGCGCGCCACGAATGGCACGATGCGCAGGCGCTCGTCGCCCAAGCCTTGCGCCGCCGGGTGCTCGATCAAGCAACCGCCAAGCGCCGGCGCGCGGTCCTGCTTGCGGCCGAAGCGATGGATGCGGAGCACCTCGGCGACGCGGCGAACGCACTCGGGCTTTCCATGGAGGCTCTTTCGCTTGCGCCCGGGCTGACGCCAGCCGCGTTGATCGCGGTTGCGCATTTGCGTTCGCAGGGGCGTTCTTTCAAGGCGCAGGACGTCATCGAGGCGGCATGGGCTGAGGCGCCTCATCCCGACCTCGCCAAGGCCTATGGGGCGATCTTCGTCGCCGACGATACGGACGCCCATGTGAAGCGCATGAGCGAGCTCGCGCAGAAGAATCCCAATAACCGCGAGAGCAGGATACTGATGGCGGAGCTCGGCATCGCCGAGAAGCGCTGGGACGAGGCGCGGGCGATTCTCGAACCGATCGCGGATTCGTTAGCCGGCTGGCGCGTCTGCCGGATGATGGAGGAGATCGCGCGCGGACAAGACGATGCGGTCAATGCCGAGATCTGGTCGGCGCGCGCCCAGCGTTCGCCGCGGAATGCGGGCTGGGTGTGCGCCGAGTGCCAGCGCGGCGTTGCCGATTGGGCACCGACTTGCCCCAATTGTGGCGCCTTCGATGCGCTCGCCTGGACGGCACGCGCGGCAGGTGCGCCGCCCCCGCCCGCTCCCTCGGTGACGCGAGACGCACAACACGGGCTCGTTCCCGACCCAATAGCGCAGGCCCGGCAGCGCGCGCTCGCGGAGGCGACCTCGGCCCCGCTGCTTCATCGGCCCGACGATCCCGGCCCGGAGGGACAGCTCGACATGTTCGAAGCCGAAGCCGCAAGCGAGGAACCCGAGCGGAGCAGCCCACCCGTCGCCTAGAACACTGGCCTTTTCCGAGTTTCATCGGCTAATAAGGTCGCCATTCCGTCCCCGCTTCCCTTCCGCGTCAAAGGATTTTCATGAACATCCACGAATACCAGGCCAAGGAAATCTTGCGCTCGTTCGGTGCGTCTGTGCCAAGGGGGAAAGCTGCCTTCTCGGTCGAGGAGGCTGTCGCCGCGGCGAAAGAGCTCAGCGCAGGCGCGGCCAGCCCGGTGCTCGTGGTCAAAGCGCAGATCCATGCCGGCGGCCGCGGCAAAGGGGGGGGGGTCAAGCTCGTCCGGTCCTTGGACGAGGTAAAGCGCGAAGCAACCCGCATGCTCCGCATGACGCTCGTCACGCACCAGACGGGCCCGCATGGCCGCGTGGTGCGCCGTCTCTATGTCGAGGAAGGTTCCGATATCGCGCGCGAGCTTTATCTCTCCGCGCTTGTCGACCGCACGAGCTCGCGCATCGCCTTCATCGTTTCGACTGAAGGCGGCATGGACATCGAAGCGGTCGCCAAAGCGACGCCCGAGAAGATCGTCACCTTCAGCATCGATCCAGCCGCGGGCTTTAGCGCCCATATCGGGCGCTCGATCGCGACGGCTTTGAAAGTCGAGGGCGAGACGGCGAAGCAGATGGGTGCGCTGATCGAGAGCCTCTACAACGCCTTCGTGTCCAAGGACATGAGCCTTCTCGAAATCAATCCCTTGGTCGTCACCAAATCCGGCCAGGTGATCTGCCTGGATGCCAAGATCAATTTCGACGACAACGCGCTCTTCCGGCACAAGGACGTGACCGCGCTGCGCGATCCGGATGAAGAAGATCCGACCGAGCGCGAGGCAGCCAAATACGATCTCAACTACATCAAGCTCGACGGCTCCATCGGCTGCATGGTGAACGGCGCCGGGCTTGCCATGGCGACGATGGACATCATCAAGCTCTACGGCGAGGAGCCGGCGAACTTCTTGGACGTCGGCGGCGGCGCCTCGAAGGAGAAGGTGACGGCGGCGTTGAAGATCATCCTCTCCGACAAGAACGTGAAGGGGATTCTGGTCAACATCTTCGGCGGCATCATGCGCTGCGACATCATCGCCAACGGAATTGTCGCCGCGGCGAAAGAGGTGGCACTGTCGGTTCCTGTCGTCGTGCGGCTTGAAGGAACCAATGTCGAGCAGGGTAAAGACATCCTCGCCAAATCGGGCCTTGCGATCATCTCAGGCAACGATCTCGCCGACGCGGCGCAGAAAATCGTCAAAGCGGTCAGGGGCGCCTGATGTCCATTCTTGTCGACAAGAACACCAAGGTCATCTGCCAAGGCTTCACGGGTGCGCAAGGGACTTTCCATTCCGAGCAGGCGATCGCCTACGGCACCAAGATGGTCGGGGGCACGAGCCCGGGAAAAGGCGGACGCATGCATCTCAATCATCCGGTTTTCGAGACTGTGCGCGAAGCAAAAGAGAAGACCGGCGCCACCGCGTCCGCGATCTATGTGCCGCCGCCTTTCGCGGCCGACGCGATCCTGGAGGCGATCGAGGCCAGGATGGAGCTCGTCGTCTGCATCACCGAAGGCATTCCCGTTCTCGATATGGTCAAGGTCAAGCGCGCGCTGTGCGGATCCGTGACGCGCCTCGTCGGCCCGAATTGTCCGGGCGTGATCACGCCGAACGAGTGCAAGATCGGGATCATGCCCGGCCACATCCACCGCAAAGGCTCGGTCGGCATCGTGTCGCGGTCCGGCACGCTCACCTACGAAGCCGTGGCGCAAACGACGGCGGTGGGTCTTGGGCAGTCGAGCTGTGTCGGCATCGGCGGCGATCCGGTGAAAGGCACGGAGTTCATCGACGTGCTCGAGCTTTTCCTGGCCGATCCCGAGACGAAGTCGCTGATCATGATCGGCGAGATCGGCGGATCGGCGGAAGAAGACGCGGCGGAGTTCCTGAAGCGCTCGAAGGTGAAAAAGCCGACCGTCGGGTTCATCGCGGGCGTGACCGCGCCCCCTGGCCGGCGCATGGGTCATGCGGGCGCGATCATCTCGGGCGGCAAGGGCGACGCGGGTTCGAAGATCGAGGCGATGAAGTCGGCCGGAATCCGCGTCTCGCCCAATCCCGCCGCGCTGGGGACCACGCTGGCGGAATTGCTTCACGCTTCCTAAATTGGCCGTGATGGTATTTTAAAGAAATCGGCGTAGGCCTTTCCTCTAGCTCTGGCGCGTTCTTGAAAGGAAGAGAGTGGCTGCCCTGGCTTTGAGGCCAAACGAAGCCATCCGCCGCTTCTCAAGCTGTTGAAATGACTGCGGAATCGAAAACACCCGAGGGTCCAGAGAAATCCTCACCCAATGCGGTGCTGGAGGCGACCTCCTTTCTCTTCGGCACCAATGCCGGGTTCATCGAGGGCCTCTACGGCCAGTACTTGGCCGATCCCAACACCGTCGACGGCGCCTGGCGTGCCTTTTTCGATGCGCTGGGCGAGCAGAGCTTGAGCCCTGCGCAGCTCGGCCGAGGGCCGAGCTGGCAGCGGGACAAGACACTCGCGCTCGAAGATGGCGAGCTCGTTTCGGCGCTCACCGGTTCATGGCCCTCGCCTAAGCCCGCAAAGAAGACCGAACCCGCGCCCTCAGCCGGTCCGGCGGCCGCTGATTCAAGCCTCGCGGCGCAAGCCGCCTTGCGCGCGATGCAGCTCGTGCGCGCCTATCGCATCATCGGTCATCTCGAAGCCGACCTCGATCCATTGGGACTCGAAAAGAAAAAGCCGCTGCCGCAATTGCAGGCCACGTTCTACGGCTACACGCAAGAGGACCTGGATAAGCCGATCTTCGTCGACAATCTGATGGGTCTTAAATCCGTCACGCCGCGACAGCTCGTCGAGCTTCTGCGCCGCACCTATTGCGGCCATATCGGCTACGAATACATGCACATCAACGACATCGAGCAGCGCCAATGGCTGCAGACGCGCATCGAAGGCCCGGACAAGAAGATCGCTTTCACGCCCGAAGGCAAGCGCGCAATTCTGAATAAGCTGATCGAGGCCGAGATCTTCGAGAAATTCTGCGGCGCGAAGTTCGTCACCACCAAGCGTTTCGGATTGGACGGTGGCGAGTCCGCGATCCCGGCGCTCGAGCAGGTGATCAAGCGCGGCGGCGCGTTGGGTGTGAAGGACATCGTCTTGGGCATGCCGCATCGCGGGCGCTTGAACGTGCTCGCAAATGTCATGAGCAAGCCCTATCGCCAGATCTTCCACGAGTTCCAGGGCGGCTCGGCCAAGCCTTCAGACGTGCAGGGCTCGGGCGACGTCAAATACCATTTGGGCGCTTCGTCCGATCGTTCCTTCGACGACAAGAACGTGCATCTGTCCTTGACCGCGAACCCATCGCATCTCGAGGCAGTCGATCCGGTGGTGCTCGGGAAAGCGCGCGCCAAGCAGTATCAGTACGGCGACAAGGTCACGCGCGAGACGGTGATCCCGCTCTTGATGCATGGCGATGCGGCATTCGCGGGCCAAGGCGTGGTTGCGGAATGCTTCGCCATGTCGGGGACCAAAGGCTTCCGCATCGGCGGCACGATCCATTTCATCGTCAACAACCAGATCGGATTCACAACCGCGCCCGCCTATGCGCGCTCCTCGCCCTATCCGTCCGACGTAGCCCTCATGGTTCAGGCGCCGATCTTCCATGCGAACGGCGATGATCCGGAAGCCGTCGTGCATTGCGCGCGGCTCGCCACCGAGTTCCGCCAGAAGTTCCACAAGGACGTCGTCATCGACATGTTCTGCTATCGCCGCTTCGGTCACAACGAAGGCGACGAGCCCTCGTTCACGCAGCCCTTGATGTATCGCGCCATCAAGGACCATCCGACGACACTCGAGATCTATGCGAAGAAGCTCATCGCGGAAGGCCTCCTGACCGAGGCCGACGTCGCCCAAATGAAGCGCGATTTCGAAGAGCGGCTCGAAACGGATTTCGAAGGCGCCAAGACGCATCTGCCGAACAAAGCCGACTGGCTGGACGGCCGCTGGACAGGTTTGGAAACCGCGCCCCGCGGTGACCGCCGCGGGCTCACCGCAGTCGACATGGAGACGCTGAAGAGCGTCGGCCTCGCCATCTCGACCGTGCCCGAGAACTTCCGTGCCCATCGGACGATCGCGCGGCTGATGCAGGCGAAGCGCCAGATGATCGAGACGGGTTCCGGCATTGACTGGGCCACGGGCGAAGCGCTTGCCTTCGGCACGTTGCTCGACGAAGGCATCATGGTGCGCCTCTCGGGACAGGATTCCTCGCGCGGAACTTTCTCGCAGCGCCATGCCGCGCTCGTCGATCAGGAATCGGAAGAGCGCTACCTGCCCTTGAACCACGTCCGCGACGGACAAGCCGAGTTCGAGGTGGTCGATTCGCTTCTCTCCGAAGAGGCGGTGGTCGGATTCGAGTACGGCTACAGCCTTGCGGAGCCCAAAGCGCTCGTCTTGTGGGAGGCGCAGTTCGGCGATTTCGCCAACGGCGCGCAGGTCGTCGTCGATCAGTTTATCGCATCGGGCGAGATGAAATGGCTGCGCATGTCGGGCCTCGTGATGCTCCTGCCCCATGGCTTCGAGGGCCAGGGCCCGGAACATTCTTCCGCGCGGCTCGAGCGTTATCTCCAGCTTTGCGCCGACGACAACATGCAGGTGGTGAATTGCACCACGCCCGCGAATTATTTTCATGCGCTCAGGCGGCAGATGCATCGCAGCTTCCGCAAGCCCCTGATCGTGATGACGCCGAAGTCGCTCTTACGCCACAAGCGGGCGGTGTCGAAGTTGACCGAATTCGGTCCGGGCTCCTCCTTCCATCGCGTGCTGTGGGACGATGCGGAAAGTAGCCCCGGCTCGACGATCAAGCTGAAATCCAATGAGGAGATCCGCCGCGTCGTCTTGTGCAGCGGCAAGGTCTATTATGACCTCTTAGACGAACGCGAGAAGCGCGGCGAAGACCGCATCCAGATTTTGCGCTTGGAGCAGCTCTACCCCTTCCCGGGTTTGGCGCTGACCGAGGAGCTCACGCGCTTCCCGAATACGGATGTCATCTGGTGCCAGGAGGAGCCCAAGAACCAAGGCGCCTGGACCTTCGTCGCACCCGCGATCGAATCGGTGATGGAGCAACTGGGCTTGAAGGGTCCCCTGCGCTACACCGGGCGGCGCGCGTCCGCGTCGCCCGCTGCGGGCCAGATGAGCCAGCACTTGGCCGAGCTCAAAGCTTTTCTCGATGACGCATTGACGCTCTAGGCACAACAGCCCGAGGGACCATGAGCATCCAGATCAAAGTACCGGCGCTCGGCGAATCCGTCACCGAAGCGACCATTGCGCGCTGGCTGAAGAAGGAAGGCGATCCCGTCAACGCGGACGAACCGGTGGTCGAGCTCGAAACCGACAAGGTGAGCGTCGAAGTGCCCTCGCCTGCCGCGGGCGTGCTCGAGCATATCGAGGCCGCGCAAGGCGCGACCGTCGGTGTCGGCGCGATTTTGGGCGCGGTGAAGGAAGGCACTGCGCCGAAAGCTGAAGCAAAGCCCGCGAAAGCAGAGGCAAAGCCCGCTCCAGCTCCGGCACCGGCTCCAGCGTCTGCTGCTCCTCCGCCTCCGCCGCCGTCGGTGCGCCGCATCGCGGAGGAAGAAAAGCTCGACGTCTCGGCTATCAGCGGCACGGGCAAGCACGGCCAGGTCACTAAAGGGGACGCCCTAGCAGCACTCGAGGCCGCGCGTGCCACCGTTCCGCGGCCAACGGCGCATGTAGCCGAAGCGCCTGGCTCCCGCCCGCGCGCCGCGCGCGAAGAGCGCGTGCCGATGTCTCGCTTAAGAAAGACCATCGCGCTGCGCTTGAAGGAGAGTCAGGAGATCGCGGCTCAGCTTACCACCTTCAACGAAGTCGACATGTCGAAGGTGATGGCGTTGCGCGCCGCGCACAAGGATGCGTTCGAGAAGAAGCACGCCGTAAAGCTCGGCTTCATGAGCTTCTTCGTCAAAGCCTCTATCGCGGCCTTAAAGGAAATCCCGGCGGTCAACGCCGAGATCGACGGCGACGACATCGTCTACAAGAACTATTAC
>DASQHF010000127.1:0-13845 GCA_035632215.1 Micropepsaceae bacterium
CTTGAGCTCGGCTTCCATCGCACGTCCTGCGGCGGAGGGAAGAAGATGGGCCAGCCCTTCGGTCGAGGCGTGGGCGCGATGCGCCGCGGAGAACGCGTCATTGACGAAGATGTCTCCGAGTATCGCAAGCTCGCGCGCGAAGGCGGGATCGTTCTTCTCCTCGCCGAGATGAAACCGGGTGTTCTCCAGAAGCGCGACGTCCCCGTCTTTCAGCTTCGAGACAACGCTCTGCGCAGCCTCACCGATGCAATCCGTGGCAAATACGACCGGCCGGCCGACCGCTTGGGACAAGGGTTCAACGAGCGGCTTCAGCGACATCGCAGGCACGACCTTGCCGCCTGGGCGCTCGAAGTGGGAGAGCACGATGACGCGCGCGCCTTTCTCCGCGAGCTCTCGGATTGTCGGCGCCTGCCGCTCGATCCGAAGCGAGTCGGTAATTTTGCCGTCCCGCATCGGCACGTTCAGGTCCGCGCGCACCAGCACGCGTTTTCCTTTTAAGTCGAGGTCATCGAGGGTGAGATAGGATGGCATTGCACCCCTTCCGTCCGCTTTGCGGACATGAAGAGCACGTCATTTCAGATGAGCTTGCCCATCGCCACCGCGACGTCGGCCATGCGATTGGAGAAGCCCCACTCGTTGTCGTACCACGACAGCACGCGAACGAAATTTCCGTTCATCACCTTGGTCTGATCGAGCGCGAAGGACGACGACGCCGGATTGTGGTTGAAGTCTGCGGAGACGAGCGGCGCATCGACGATATCGAGAACGCCTTTCAGCTCCTGGGCGGAAGCGCGAACCATCGCCTCGTTCACTTCCTTCACCGTGGTCGCACGCTTGGCGACGACTTTGAAATCGATCACCGAAACGTTGGACGTCGGAACGCGGATGGCGACACCATCGAGCTTTCCGTGCAGCTCCGGGAGCACGAGCCCGACAGCTTTCGCGGCACCCGTCGAGGTCGGGATCATCGAGACGGCTGCGGCACGCGCGCGATAGAGATCCTTGTGCAGCTGGTCGAGAGAAGGCTGATCGTTGGTATAGGAGTGAACCGTGGTCATGAACCCGTGGTCGATGCCGATGGAATCGTTGAGGACCTTGGCCACGGGCGCGAGACAGTTGGTCGTGCAGGAGGCATTGGAGACGACAATGTGATCCTTGCTCAGATTCTGATGGTTGACGCCGTAGACGACCGTCAGATCGACATGGTCTGCGGGCGCTGAGATGAGAACGCGCTTGGCCCCGGCGGTCAAATGCGCGGAGGCCTTCTCCTTGGACGTGAAGATGCCGGTGCATTCGAGCGCGACATCGACACCCAAGTCCTTGTGCGGGAGCTCGGCGGGATTCTTGATCGCGGTCACCTTGATGCGCTGATCGCCCACCAGCATGCAGTCGCCGTCGACGCGCACGGGAAGCGGGAAGCGGCCATGGGTCGAGTCGTAACGCAGCAAGTGCGCATTCGTCTCCGGCGGCCCGAGGTCGTTGATGCCGACAACCGTGATGTCCTTCCGGCCGGTTTCGATAATGGCCCGCAAGACCAAGCGCCCGATGCGGCCGAAACCGTTGATCGCGACCCTAACCGCCATAATCAGACCTTCCCCTTGAACCGCGAGAGAGCAGCGTCGGCAACGGCTTCGGCGGTAATGCCGAAGTGCTTGTAGAGTTCCTTATAGGGCGCGCTGGCCCCAAAACCATGCATGCCGATGAAAATCCCGTCGGAGCCGATATAGCGCTCCCAACCCATCGGGCCAGCAGCCTCGATCGCGACCTTCAACGTGTCTGAAGCAAGAATCTTGCTGCGATAGCCCTGGTCCTGCTCGTCGAACAAGGCGGTACAGGGCATCGAGACCACGCGCGCGGCTATGCCTTGGGCGGCTAATAGCTCGCGCGCCTTGACCGCGATTTCGATCTCGGAGCCGGTGGCAATAAGGGTCACTTGGGCTTTCTCATCGCTTTCGCGCAGAACGTAGCCCCCGCGGGCGCAGAGGTTCTCGGCTGAATTCTCGGTCCGCACCGCTGCAAGATTCTGGCGCGAGAGTGCGAGCACGGTCGGGCGTGATTTCTGCGTAAGCGCCAACTGCCAACATTCCGCCGTCTCTGTCGCGTCCGCCGGGCGCATCACCAGGAGGTTCGGGATGGCCCTCAAACTCGCCAAATGCTCGACCGGCTGATGCGTCGGCCCGTCTTCGCCAAGGCCGATGGAATCATGCGTCATGACATGGATCACGCGCTGGCCCATGAGCGCGGCAAGCCGGATCGATGGCCGGCAGTAATCGGAGAACACCAGGAACGTGCCGGAATAGGGAATGATGCCGCCGTGCAGCGCCATTCCATTCATCGCCGCGGCCATGCCGTGCTCGCGAACGCCATAATGAATGAAGCGTCCCGCGTAGGCGCCGGGTGCAATCACGGGGTCGTTCTTCATCTTGGTGAAGACGGAGCCCGTCAGATCCGCCGAGCCGCCGATCATGGCGGGAACGAGTCCAGTCACCGCCTCGAGTGCCATCTCGGACGCCTTGCGCGTCGCGAGCGTCGGCTTCTCCGCCGCGAGCTTTCCTTTCAGCGCGCCAATCGCGCTCGCGACGGAACCCGGTATCTCGCCCGACAGAGTCGCTTCGAAATCGGCACGGCGGGCGCGATCTTGGGCGGCAAGCCGCATCTCCCAGGCTTTGCGCGCGGGCTCTCCCCGCGTCCCTGCGTTGCGCCAATGGGAGCGGACGTCGTCGGGAATCTCGAACGGCGGATAGGGCCATTGCAGCGCCAGGCGCGCGCCAGCGATTTCGTCAGCGCCGAGCGCCTCGCCATGGGCTTTCGCCGTTCCTGCGCGCTTGGGCGCGCCGTAACCGATGATAGTCCGGCAGGCGATCAGAACGGGGCGTGTGCTTGCCTCCGCATCGTCGAGCGCCGCCGCGATCGCGTTCGCGTCGTGGCCATCCACCCGCGCCGCCGCCCAGCCCATGGCTTCGAAGCGTTCCAGCACGTCGGTGGAGTCTGCGAGCGAGGTCGAACCGTCGATGGAGATATGGTTGTCGTCGTAAAGGACGATCAACCGGTTGAGCTTGAGATGGCCGGCGAGGCTGCAAGCCTCGTGGCTGATGCCTTCCATCAGATCGCCGTCGCTGGCGATGACATAGGTCTTGTGGTCGACAAGCTCATCGCCGAAGCGCGCGTTCAAGATGCGCTCAGCCAATGCCATGCCTACCGCATTGGAAATTCCCTGGCCAAGTGGGCCCGTTGTCGTTTCGATGCCCGCGGCATGACCGTACTCCGGGTGGCCGGCGCAGGGGCTGCCGAGTTGGCGGAAACGCTTGATGTCCTCGAGTTTGATGCTGTCATAACCCGTCAGATAAAGCAGCGCATACAGCAGCATCGACCCATGGCCGGCCGAGAGGACGAAGCGGTCCCGGTCGGGCCAAGAGGGATCGGACGGATCGAACTTCAGATAGCGCGTGAAAAGGACGGTGGCGACGTCCGCCATACCCATTGGCATGCCGGGATGGCCCGATTTTGCGGCCTCGACGGCATCCATTGCCAGCGCCCGAATGGCGTTAGCCATTCGCTTGAAGGTTTCAGCGGACTGATCGGAGGGAAGCGTGGCCGGAGCCATGGCCGACGACGCGGCGGTGATCATTGGATTGCCCTTTCGACGACGCCTTAGCATGTGCTGGATCAGGGTCAAGGGGCCGGGGAGGACTCACCACAGCTTCTCGTAAAACCACCGTTTCCAGGCGGATTTACCTTCATCGGCCGAATTCGTTGACCCCGCCTTCGACTTCCGCCTACCCTGCCAAGAGAGGGGATTTGAACGAAATTGCAATGAAAAGACTCGATGCCGCCGTGGCGCATCTGAACGCCGCGCTGGATAAATTGGAAGCAAGCGCCGACGAACGGCTTTCGCGGGTGAAATCCGATAGCTCGGCTGCGGAGCTTGCCCTCCTGAAGGAGGAACGCGAGCGGCTGCTTGCGCGTATCGCAGCACTCGAGGAAGAAACGCGCACCCTTGCTGGCCTCACCGAAGAGGTCGAGGACCGGCTCGAGGGCGCAATCGCCGAGATTCGCGGTGTGCTGGCAAGGAATTGATCTTGCCCCGCGCCGGTGATTGATTGGCGTCTCGCTCAAGAGCGGGGACCTCCATGCAGCAAGTCGACATCGTGGTGAATGGCCACGCCTACGCGGTCGCATGCGATGAGGGTCAGGAAGATCATCTCGGCCGGCTCGGTGCGTTCATCGACGGCAAAGTGCGCGAGCTCGTCGCGTCGGCGGGGCAGGTGGGTGAAGCACGGCTCATCCTGATGGCCGCGCTCGTGGTTGCCGATGAGTTAACGGACGCGCTCGCGAAATTGGCATCGCGCGACGAGGATCGCGCCGCATTGGAGCAGTCCAACGCTGCAGAACGCGAAGCATGGAACAGAACCTCGGAACGCGCCGCGGAAACGCTCGAAAATGCCGCGTCCCGCATCGAGGCCATTGCCGCGCGCTTCTCACCTCCTTAAGTTGGAGGTGGACGGGTACTGCCCCGTGCGTCAGGAATGCGATACCCAGGGGCCTTAATGGTACTCACTGGGAGCTGTCCCTGACCGGGATCGTGGTCCCGGACACATGGCGCCCACCTGCACTTGCAGGCCCGTGAGGATCCATATTCCAACGGCGATGGCGGTCCCGTCCGCCTTACTCTTTCGGTGCTTCCTCCTTCATGGACATTGCCCAATCAAAGCAGGCCTTGAGGAAGGAGGCGCTGGCGCGCCGAGCCGCGTTGTCCGGCCGCGCCGAGCGATCCCAGCAGATCGCGGCGAATTTCCTGAATGCGTTCTCCATACCGCCGGGCGGAACCGTTTCCGCGTTCGTTGCCATCGGCGAGGAGGCCGATCCCGCGCCCTTGATTGGAGCACTGCAAGAGCGAGGGGCGTTCGTCGCGCTTCCGCGTGTGGTCGGGAAAGGCAAGCCGCTTGCGTTCCACCTTTATGCGTCAGGCGCCACGCTCGTGCCCGGCGTCTTCGGGCTCTTACAGCCGGCGGCGGATTGGCCATTAGCCGAACCGGACGTTCTCGCTGTCCCGCTGCTCGCTTTCGATGCCCTCGGCAACCGTCTGGGATATGGCGCGGGCTTTTACGACCGCACGCTCGAAGGTCTTCGCGCGCGCCGTCCTGTGCTTGCCGCAGGCTACGCTTTCGCGGCGCAGGAATTCCCGCTTGTGCCCCATCACGAAGGCGATCAGAAACTCGATTGGATCGTGACGGACGTGGGCGCGCGCAAATTCGAAAGGTAGGAAATGCGGATTCTTTTCGTCGGCGACGTGATCGGAAGGCCCGGACGGGATGTGCTCGCGGCCGAGCTCCCGAACTTGCGCGAGCGCCTGAATATCGAGTTCGTGGTGGCGAATGGCGAAAATGCCGCTGGCGGCTTCGGCATCACACGCAACGTTGCCAACGAGTTGTTCGCGACCGGAATCGACGTCCTCACCTCGGGCAACCATTGGCTCGATCAGCGCGAGATTTTGGGCTTCATCGACAGCGAGGACCGCATCCTCCGTCCACTGAATTATCCCAAGGGCACGCCGGGCCGCGGCGTCGGCCTCTACCATACGCGCTCAGGCGCACGCGTGCTCGTCGTCAATCCGATGGGCCGCACGTTCATGGACGCGCTCGATGATCCCTTCGCGGCCGTCGATGCGGAGCTCTCCGCCTGTCCCTTGCGCGAAGGCGCCGATGCGATTCTTGTCGACATGCACGCCGAAGCGACGTCGGAGAAGATGGCCATGGGTCAGTTCTGCGACGGTCGCGCGAGCTGCGTCGTCGGCTCCCACAGCCATGTGCCCACGGCGGACGCGCAAATTCTTCCCAACGGTACCGCGTATCAGACCGACGCCGGCGCCTGTGCCGATTATGATTCCGTCATCGGCATGGACAAGTTCGAGCCCCTTCAGCGCTTCACCAAGAAGATGCCGACCGGGCGCATGACGCCGGCGATGGGCCCCGCGACGCTCTGCGCCGTCTTCGTGCTCACCGACGACCGCAGCGGATTGGCGCTGCGCTGCGAACCCGTCCGCATCGGCGGCCGCCTCATCCCGACCTCGCCGGTGGTGTGAGCGGCTTGATCCGCTGTCGCGGCGGCGCCATATCCGTTTCATGTTGCCCGCGATCTTCGTTTCCCATGGTGCGCCGACGCTTGCGCTCGATGCCTCTCCGGCGCGCGAGTTCTTGAAGGAGTTGGGTGGCAAGGTGCCCAAACCCCGCGCGATCCTCGCTATCTCGGCGCATTGGGAAACGTCCTCGCCTTCAGTCAACAGCGTCGCGACGAACTCCACGATCCACGACTTCTATGGTTTTCCCGAAGCGCTCTACCGCATCGAATATCCCGCGCCCGGATCGCCGGCACTTGCCGAGCGCACACGCGCTCTTCTCGCGGAAGCAGGTTTCGAGGCGACCACGGATCGAGAGCGAGGTCTCGATCACGGAGCTTGGGTGCCTTTGATGCTGATGTATCCCGAGGCCGATGTTCCGGTAGTGCAGCTCAGCATTCAGACCGAGCGCGGTCCCGAACATCAGTTGAGGATCGGTCAGGCTCTCGCCCCGCTCCGCGAGGCCGATGTCCTCGTTGTCGGCTCCGGCAGCATGACCCATAACTTGTGCACCATGGCGCGCGGTCAAGTCGGGGCACCCGAGGCGCCTTGGGCGCGGGATTTTGCCGAATGGATCCACGGCACGCTAACCGCGGGCCGAGTTGGCGACCTCCTCGATTACCGTCGCTTGGCACCTCATGGCGCCTTTGCGCACCCCACGGAGGACCACTTCTTGCCGCTTGTTGCGGCGCTGGGCGCCGGCGGCGAACCGCCTCATGCAGAGCGCCTCCATGCCAGCACCACCTTCGGCACATTGAGGATGGACGCCTACGCCTTTTCTTGAACGAGGCGGCTCTTGAACGGCGCTTAAGCCCCGGCTATCTGACCCTCAAGATAAAGCCAAAAAGCGGTGTCATGGCGGGCCATTCGCAGTTCAAGAACATCATGTTCCGGAAGAACCGGCAGGACGCTCAGAAGTCCAAGCTGTTCTCCAAGCTTTCGCGCGAAATCACGGTCTCGGCCAAGCTCGGCATGCCGGACCCCGCTCACAATCCGCGCCTGCGCTCGGCCATTATTGCCGCTAAGGCCCAGAGCATGAGCAAGGACGTCATCGAGCGCGCTATCCGCAAGGCCCAGGGGGGCGATGCCGAGAACTATGAAGAGGTCCGCTACGAGGGCTTCGGGCCGGGCGGGGTCGCGATCATCGTCGAGGCCTTGACCGACAACCGCAACCGGACGGCGGCCGATGTGCGCGCCGCCTTCTCCAAATATGGCGGGGCCTTGGGCGAGAACGGCTCCGTCACATTCATGTTCACGCGCATGGGCTCGATCACCTATCCGAGCTCAGTCGGAACCGCCGATGAGATGCTCGAGGCCGCGATTGACGCCGGAGCGGAAGAGTCGATCTCCGGCAGCGATGGCCACGAATTTTTGAGCCGGGTCGAGGACTTCGCGGCGGTGCGCGATGCGCTCGAAGCCAAGCTCGGGCCCCCGCAAGGCGCGAAAATCATCTGGCGGCCGAACAACACGGTGCCGGTCAGCGATGCCGCCGGCGAGACGCTATCGAAGCTCTTAGACACGCTCGATGATCATGACGACGTCCAGAACGTGTACGCCAATTACGAGATGAGCGACGCGCTGTTGGAAAAACTCTCCGCGGCGTAACAGTTGCCGCGAGTCGTCGGATGCACGACACTGGAGCGGCGATTCTCTACCGTTCTGCCACATGGATGTGCTCCGCATTGCCGGATTCGATCCGGGCCTCTCGCGCACCGGCTGGGGTGTGATCGAGGTCAAGGGTAACAAGCTCGCGCATATTGCAAACGGCGTGATCAAGACGACGACGGCGCTATCGCTCGGCGAACGTCTGGCCGCGCTCCATCATGCGATTTGCGACGTTCTCACGCAGCACGCGCCGCAGGCGGTCGCGGTCGAGCAGGCTTTTGTCGCCAAGGATCCGGTCGCAGCCTTGAAGCTTGGCCATGCGCGCGCGATCGCGCTTTTGGCCGCCGCCGAAGCCGGGCTGGCGATCGCGGAATACGCGCCCAACCACATCAAGAAATCCGTCGTTGGCGTTGGTCACGCCGATAAAGCGCAAGTGCAGGCGATGGTGAAGCATCTCCTTCCCGCGGTGCGCTTCCAGGCGGCCGATGCGGCCGATGCGCTCGCCTGCGCCATCGCGCATGCGCATTTGAGCGGCACACGCGCCCGCATCGCGGCGGCACTTGGCGCATGATCGGCAAGCTCACCGGCCGGGTCGATTCCGTCGGACCCGATCACGCCATCATCGACGTCGGCGGCGTGGGCTACGTCGTGCATTGCGCGAGCGCGACGCTTGCGCGACTCAATGTCGGCGCAAACGCGACACTCGCGGTGGAAACGAAGGTTTCGGAAGACGCGATCCGGCTCTACGGCTTTCTCACGGGGGAAGAACGGGAGTGGTTCCGGCTCTTGCAGACGGTGCAGGGCGTGGGCGCGCGCGTGGCGCTCTCCGTCCTCTCGGCGCTGAAAGTTCCCGAGCTCGAGCGCGCGGTGGTTCTCGGCGACAAGGCCGTCGTTGGACGCGCCCAAGGCGTGGGACCCAAGCTCGCAACGCGCATCGTCACCGAGCTCAAGGACAAGGCGCCGGCAATGGCGCTCCAGCGAAGCGCGGAGACTGGCGGGCGGCCATCGGGCATCCAAGCCCCGCGGCCGGTCGAGAGCGAAGCCATCATGGCGCTGGTGAAGCTCGGCTACTCGCAAATGGCCGCGGCCGAAGCCGTCGCGCGTGCCGGTCAGAACATCGGTCCCAATGCCGAAGCGCCGCCTTTGGATGTGCTCATCCGCGAATCCTTGCGTCAATTGGCACGCGCAGGGTAAGGCGGCGCTTCAATCCGCGCTTGAACTGACGCACAGTGGGATGACCCGAGTCGCTCATGGCCGCGCCCAAGACCAAACCTGACCCGCAGAAAGCTCCGGATCGCGTCATCGGCGCTCAGCGCCGGGCCGAGGACGATCTCGAAGCTTCGCTTCGTCCCAAACGGCTCGCCGATTTTGTCGGCCAGAGGCAGGCGCGCGAGAATCTTTCCGTCTTTATCGAAGCCGCCAAAGCACGTGCCGAGCCCTTGGATCACGTGCTGTTCTCGGGGCCTCCGGGCTTGGGCAAAACGACGCTTGCCCAGATCGTCGCGCGCGAGCTCGGCGTCGGCTTCCGGGCGACATCCGGCCCGGTGCTGGTGCGCGCGGGCGATCTCGCCGCGCTCTTGACCAATCTCGAACCGCGCGATGTGCTCTTCATCGACGAGATCCACCGCTTGAATCCGGCTGTCGAGGAAATCCTCTATCCCGCGATGGAGGATTTCGAGCTCGATCTCATCATCGGTGAAGGACCTTCTGCGCGCTCGGTGAAGATCGAGCTCGCGCCCTTCACGCTCATCGGCGCGACGACGCGATCAGGACTCTTGACGACGCCGTTGCGTGATCGCTTCGGCATACCGATCCGCCTGAACTTCTACGACACGCACGAGCTGATGCAGATCGTCGTGCGTGGCGCGCGTGTGCTGGGATTGCCTTTGACGGAAGACGGCGCACGCGAGATCGCGCAGCGTTCCCGCGGCACGCCCCGGATCGCCGGCCGGCTCTTGAAACGCGTGCGCGATTTCGCGGCCGTGGCCGGACGCGTGGAAGTCGATCAGGTGGTCGCGGACGCCGCGTTGGCGCGGCTCGAAGTCGACAAGCGTGGGCTCGATGCCTTCGACCGGCGCTATCTCGCGCTCATCGCGGAAGGCTTCAATGGCGGCCCGGTCGGCATCGAGACGATCGCCGCCGCGCTTGGCGAGCCACGCGACGCGATCGAAGAGATCGTCGAGCCCTATCTCATCCAGCAGAGCCTGGTGCAGCGCACGCCGCGGGGACGCATGTTGACGGCGCAGGCCTATGTGCATCTGGGCCTGCCCTCGCCTGCGTCGCGCCCGGAACAATCGCAGCTCTTCGGCGACGGCGAAGAGTAAAGCGCGCGATGACGAACGAAGCGCACGGGCCTGCGACGGGTTGGTTCGAAGGCAAGAGTTTCAACTTCCCCATCCGCGTCTATTACGAGGACACGGACTTCTCCGGCGTCGTCTACCACGCGAGCTATTTGCGCTTCATGGAGCGCGGCCGATCGGAATTCCTGCGCGCGGCAGGGGTTCCGCACGAAGCCTTGCTCAAGAGCGATGAGCCCCATTTCTGGGTCGTCCGGCGGATGAAGATCGAGTTCTTGCGCCCGGCACGGGTCGATGAACCGCTCGTCGTGCGCACCAAAGTGTTGGAACTTGGCGGCGCCCGGATGCGCTTGGATCAAGGGGTTTGCCGCGGCAGCGAGGTTTTGGCGAGCGCGGAGGTTGAAGTCTGCATCATTGGCCCCGACGGAAAGCTACGCCGCGTCCCGGAAGCGATGCGCCGGAAGCTTGAAACCTACCAATAGTCAATCGGGGCTGGACAAGGTGATTTGTCATTTTCTTTCTGTATAATTCCCCTATCAGCCCCTCGGAGGAAATGATGCGCAAACTTGGTCTAGCCCCGCTTGTCTTTCTTGTCCTTGCCGCGAGCCCGGCACTCGCTCTTTCGGATAAGCCCTACATGACGGCAGCCGACGTCGACTTTGCGGCTATGGTGCCGCCGCCGCCGGTAGAAACATCGCCCGCAGGACAGCGCGATTTGCAGTTCATCATCGACCGCCAGAAGAACATGACGCCCGAGCGCATGGCGATCATTCATCGCGACCTCGACCAAAGCGTCTACACGGTCGCCGGTCCGGTGCTCGGCGCGAAATTCACCAAGGAGAATTTCCCGATGGCCGGGGACTTCTTCGCGAAGGTGGTCAAGGATGCGAGCGTCGGCGTCGGACCGATCAAGCAGAAATACAAGAAACTGCGTCCGTTCCAATACAGCAAGGACGTGCATACGCCCGACGACATCGCCAAGGCTGCGGGCGGGCCGACTTACCCAAGCGGCCACAGCACGACGGGCGCGCTTGTGCCGATCATCCTCGGCATGATGGTGCCCGAGAAGCGAGAAGCGCTGTATGAGCGCGGTTGGGAGTACGGAATCAACCGCATTACCAGCGGCGCGGCCTATCCCTCCGACTGGGAAGGCGGTCACATCACCGCCGAGCTTGCGGTCAATCAGATGCTGAAGAACCCGGATTTCCGAGCCGATTTCGACGCCGTCAAGGCGGAGGTCCGCAAAGGGCTCGGGATGAACTGAAACCCGAAGCGGAGCATCGATGCGCAAACTGTTCCTCTTACCGGCGTTGTGGCTTATTGCCGCGACGCCGGCATTTTCGCTCTCGAGCGAGCCTTATCTGAAAGCCGACAAAGTGGATCTCATCCACCTTTTGGCGCCCCCGCCGGCGCCGGGATCGGCTGAACAGCAGCGCGACATCAATGGGGTCTTGAACGCTCAGAAGGCTCGCACGCCGCAATTGACAAAGCGCGCGGAGGAGGACGCTAAGGTCGATCTCTTCGCGTTTGCCGATGTCCTGGGGCCGAAATTCGCCGCCGGCAATCTGCCGACCACGGTTGCGTTTTTCCGTAAGGTCAACGCAGAGCGGGGCGAGGTGGTGAATGTCATCAAGGACTGCTGGGAGCGGCCGCGGCCTTTTGTAGCGAGCAGCGACATCCACCCGCCGGGCACGATGGGAAAAGATACTGCTACCTTCCCGGGGACGAAGAATGTGGCGCCACATGACGCGGCATCTTCCTGCCGCCCGCTCGAACCCATTCCTGCCTACTCCTATTCGTACCCCTCGGGCCATTCCACCTATGGCGCCATGACAGCCATCCTTCTGGCCAACATGGTGCCGGAAAAGCGGAGCGAGCTTTTCGCGCGGGGCTGGGAATATGGGCGCAACCGCGTTGTCGGCGGCGTGCACTATCCAACCGACGTCGAGGCCGGGCGGATCGAGGCGACCGTCCTGGTCACGCTGATGATGCAAAACCCCGCCTTCAATTCGGATTTTGCGTCTTCAAAGTCGGAGCTCCGGCGGGCGCTTGGGCTCAATCCCTTGAACTAGGGCGGTTCTTCAAGTGCGGCTGCTCGCGCAAGAGTGCGCGACAACTTAACCATAAAGGGGCTAAATCTCTGATTCGGGCAAATCAGCTTTCGCTTGGGAGTGTGCTGGGCCGGAAATGATCAGAGCCAAAATTCAGCCATGTTTCGATGGGTTTGTTAGCTGTCGCTTCTTTCACCGGTTCGCAAGGAATGAGGGCCGTAATTCGGCCGTGGACTCCGGTCACAAGGTTCGGCCGAAAGGTTATTTCATGACGGTCTTGCGCTTTGCCGCGGTGATTGCGGGCATCATTCTTTGCCTTTCCTGCATCGCGAGCGGCGATGCCGCGTACGCGCAATTGAGCCGCGCGCCTCCGCCGACCAATGGCCGGCCTCCCGTTGCGGCGCCTGCGGGTCCCAATGCTGAAAGCGCGCCGCTTGCGGCACCTCCTGGGGCGATCAACACCCAGGTCGTGGGCGCCAACAACGAAACCACCCAAGCCTTCACGCCGGTTGGGTTGTTCCTGCGCGCCGATATGGTGGTGAGAGCGGTGCTCCTTTTGCTCGTCGCCGCGTCGTTCTGGTCGTGGGTGCTCATCATCGACAAGTGGTTTGCGTTCTCGACCTTGAAGCGCAAGGCGGTCCGTTTCGAAAAAAGCTTCTGGTCGGGCCGTTCCTTGGACGAGCTTTACGCCCAGCACGCCCAGCGCGTCGACCAGCCGTTCACGGCCGTGTTCGTTGCCGCGCTCCGCGAGTGGAAGCGTTCTTTCGAGGGCGGCGCGCCCAAGGACACGCAATTCTCCGGCTTGAAGGAGCGCGTCGAGAAAGCGATGAACGTTTCCATTCAGCGCGAGGTCGAGAAGATCGAGCGCGGTCTCGGCTATCTCGCGACGGTGGGTTCGACGGCGCCGTTTGTCGGTCTTTTTGGGACCGTCTGGGGCATCATGAACTCGTTCCAGGCGATTGCCGCCAGGCAAGACACGACGCTTGCGGTTGTGGCGCCCGGCATCGCCGAAGCCTTGTTTGCCACCGCGCTCGGCCTCCTCGCGGCGATTCCGGCAGTCATTGCCTACAACCGCTTTGTCAACGAATTGGGCCGCTACACGGTCAGGCTCGAGGCGTTCGCCGACGAGTTCTCGACGTTTCTTTCGCGCCAGCTCGATGAGAGGTCGCGCTGATGGCCGCGGTGATGAACTCGCCGAGACCCGCGCGCAATGGACGCGGCCGCAACCGGCGCGTCATGTCCGAGATCAACGTCACGCCCTTTGTCGACGTGATGCTGGTGCTCCTCATCGTCTTCATGGTGACCGCGCCCTTACTCACGGTGGGCGTGCCCGTAGATTTGCCGCAAACGCGGGCTAAGCAGTTGGGCGAGGATCGCGAGCCGCTTGCGGTCAGCATCGACAAGGGCGGGAAAATTTTCCTCCAGAACTCGCCCATCGACGTGGACGCGCTGGTACCCAAATTGATGGCGATTTCGGAGAACGGCTACAATCAGCGGATTTTCGTTCGCGGCGACAAGGAAGTGGATTACGGCAAGGTCATGGAGGTCATGGGCCTCTTGAATTCCGCCGGCTTCACCCGCATCGGGCTCGTCACCGATAGCATCAAGAAGCCGCCTTTGGGTAAGTGAGATGTTTAAGCGGAGCATCATCGCTTCGGCTGGAATGCACCTCGGCATCATCATCGCCGCGACGGTGGCTTGGCCGCATGCGGTCATGTCTTTGGACGATTCTCCGCCTATTGTGCCGGTCGACTTGGTGACTGTCGCGGACATCACA
>DASQHF010000128.1:0-2221 GCA_035632215.1 Micropepsaceae bacterium
AATGCCCAGCGTGGGCCGCTGAAACCGGGTGATTTGAACGGCAAGCGGGTCGGCGTGCGCGCTTACACGCAAACGACCGGCGCCTGGGTGCGCGGCTTCCTCACCGAGGATTTCGGCATCGACATCAAACGCATCCGCTGGGTCACCTTCGAGGACCCGCACATCGTGCAATATCATGATCCCGCCATCGCCGAGCGCGCGCCGGCAGGAAAGATCATCAAGCAGATGCTGCTCGACGGCGAGCTCGATGCCGCGATCTTAGGCGACGTGAAGGAGGAGGGGCCGTTGAAGCATCTCTTTTCCGATCACGAAGCCAAGGGCCGCGCCTGGGCCAAGACCCATGGCGGCGTGCCAATCAATCATCTGATGGTGATCCGAAAGTCGATTGCGGACGAACAGCCCGACGGCGTGCGCGAGGTTTATCGCGTCCTGAAGGAAAGCCGCGCTGCGGCGGGCTCGGTCTATGAGAGCGGCGAGCTCGATCCGCTGCGTTTCGGGATCGCGAACGTCAAGACGTTGCTTGTGACCATTATCGGCTATGCGCTCGAGCAGCAGCTGATCAAGGAACGGATCACGCCCGAGGAAATCTTCGCACCTGCCGCGCGCATTTTGGGCGCGGCCGCAGCGTGAGGACTCGGTGAGCGCTGACGCAACGGGCATCGGAGTGCGGCGCACGCGGCCGCTCTATCGCGATCTTTCGGTTCAGGTCCTCGTCGCGATGCTTTTGGGGATCGCGGCCGGATACATCTGGCCCGGAAGCGCCGACGCCATGAAGCCCTTGGGCGACCTCTTCATCCGGCTCGTGCGCATGCTGGTGGCGCCAATCGTCTTCTGCACCGTGGTGCACGGCATCGCGAGTGTCGGCCAGGCGAAGAAAGTCGGGCGCGTCGCGATCAAGGCACTCGTCTATTTCGAAGTCGTGACCACGTTTGCGCTCATCCTCGCGCTCGTCCTCGTCAATCTCTGGGCGCCCGGCGGCGGCATGCATGTCGATCCGGCCACCCTGCAAGGCCAAGCCGTCAACTCGGTCGAGACGTCGGCGAAACAGGTGGGCTTCGGCCAGTTTCTGGTCGATATCGTGCCGCAAAGCGCGATCGGCGCTTTTGCCGACGGCGACGTGCTCCCTGTGCTCTTCTTCTCGATCCTCTTCGCGTTTGCGCTGTTGGCGCTCGGACCAAAGGCGCAGCCGGTGCTGAACGGGATCGAGACGCTTCAGCAGGTCCTCTTCAAGATGATCGGCTTCGTGATGTACGCCGCCCCGATCGGCGCTTTTGGCGCCATCGCGTTCACGGTCGGAAAGTTCGGCCCCTCGTCGCTCTTGGCGCTCGGGCGGCTGGTGGGCGAGTTCTACGCCGTCTGCCTGCTCTTCGTCGCCATCGTGCTGTGGCCGATCGCGCAGTTCGCGGGTTTAAGCCTCTTGAAGCTCATCCGCTATCTCGCGGCGGAGCTTCTCATCGTTGCCGGCACAAATTCCGGCGAGACGGTATTCCCGCGCCTTGTCGCGAAGCTGCGTGCGCTCGGCTGCGACGAACCCGTCGTCGCGCTCGTGCTTCCCACGGGCTACGCCTTCAATCATGACGGCACCTGTCTCTATTGGGCGACCGTCTCCGTCTTTCTTGCGCAAGCCGTGGGCATCGATCTTTCCATCGGCCAGCAACTGGGCTTGCTCGCGATCATGCTGATTACGTCCAAGGGCGGGGCAGGCGTCGCGGGCTCCGCGATCGTCATGCTCGCTTCCACCCTTTCGGCCACGGGTATCATTCCCGTCGCCAGCGTCGGGCTCGTTTTGGGCGTTCACCGGCTTTTATCTTCTGCCTTCGTGCCGGTGAATGTCTTGGGGAACGCGCTCGCGACGATCGTGATCGCGCGCTGGGAAAAGGCGCTCGACGTCCCGACACTCGAAACCGAGCTCCGCCGCGAAGCGGTGGAGTAACTCGCGCACCCTTCCTTGTTGTCATCCGCGGCAAGGCGCGCAGCGCCGAGGGAAGGGGACCCAGACACTCCTGGGTTCCCTTCCCCTCGCACGAACCGCAATGCGGTTCGCGCTCGGCCGGGAATGACAATTGAGCGCGTGCGGCTCAATCCGCGAGCGGATTGGGGCGCATCTGGAAGTGCACGACCTTTGACGTTTGGCCCTTGCCGCCTTCGATGTGCGTGGGCGCACGCTCGGAATAGGTCGAGAACAGGCCCTTGCCCTTCCAGCCGGCGTTCGCGTCGTCGA
>DASQHF010000129.1:0-16691 GCA_035632215.1 Micropepsaceae bacterium
GTCCTTCTGAACCTGATGATGAACGCCGTGGAGGCGATGGCTTCTATGCCGGCTCCGAAGCGTGTGCTCGATATCGGCACACAGACGACCGAAGACGGCCATGTCGAGCTGTCAATAACCGACTCCGGACCCGGCTTATCCTCTGACGAGCTGAAACGGCTCTTTCAGCCATTCTTCACAACCAAGAAACATGGCTTGGGCCTTGGGCTTTCAATCTGCTCGACAATTGTGACGTCGCACCACGGTCGTCTTACCCTGTCGAACGCCAGCGGAGGCGGCGCGATTGCGATTGTATTGCTACCGATAGTCGTTCAAGTGGCGGCGGCGTCATGAGGCTTCGCCTCGGGGCGAGGTTCTCACTTCCTGAACATCACCGAGCCGGGCTTGTTTTGATCCTCGATCTGCAGATTGACGACACGACGGAACTAGAGAACGCGGTCGCGTGCTGCGAGCGGTTCCAGCGTCGGCCGTTCCACTGCAACGTTCCAAACGATCAATTCTGGAGATGTTGAGCCGCCCCTAAAAGAAAGTTCCAACGTCCGGATTTGGCGAAAACCTGCCGTCTCCGGCTCGACCCCGAATCGTCCGGAGTGGAGCACATTCCGGTCATTGGAACTCGGGCGGTTAGGTCCCTCCCGGTGCGAGCACCGCCAGGGGACTGCGCAATGCGGCATAGAGCGGATTAGGACCGAGGCTGGTTCGATGCTGTCACCCGGAAACTAGGGATTGGACTCCGCTGCAAGCCTCGTGGTCTGGAGCGGGTGATAGACTTGTGCGCACTTTCATCCATCTGGACTATTGCAATATGCAATTACTTGTCGTATATTGCAGATTGAAACACGTTTGAGAACAATGTCACCCGATGCAGTCTTCGCCCCGCCGCTTTGATATCTTTTGATATGTTTGATTTCCTGAACGAGAAAAGCCAATGCAATCAACCATCTTTGATAAACAATCAAACGCAAGAAAATCAAACGGGCCAAGGTTCTCCGGCCGTAAGGAGCGGCTGATGCCCATAGGACGAAGCCGCGTCCTCGATGGAGCCGTTCACCCGGCAAGGAATCTCCCTGCATTTCAATGATCGAATTGATAGAATCCGCGATAAGCGAGAGAGTTCAGGAGGAACACATGGCAGAGAACGAGGTCCAACGGCGCAGCTTCTTGAAGGGCGCAGCGGTGGGAACGCTTGCGGCGACAAGCACGCTCGGCGCCGCTGCCGCGGCCGCACCGGCGCCAGCGCCGGCGCAGCCCGAGCCGTTCCTTACCCTCACCGCGGACGAAGCCGCCTTCTTCAGCGCCGCCTACGACACGATCATTCCCGCCGATAAGCTCTCGCCCTCGGGCACCGATTGCGGGCTCGTCACCTATATCGACCGGCAGCTCGCCGGTGCCTGGGGCGGCGGGGCGCGTCTTTATCGCAACGGTCCGTTCTTTCCCCCAAAACCAGAACACGGCTACCAGCTTCCGCTCACGCCCCGCGAATTTTTCGCCGCCGGAATCAAGGCCGCGAACGCGTGGTCAATGAAAGCCCATAGCAAGAGCTTCGACCGGCTCGGGCCTGCCGATCGTGCGACCGCGCTCACCGCGATGGAGACCGGCACTGCGCAATTCGAAGGCTTCGACGCAAAACAGTTCTTCGAAGCATTGTTGCAGTCGGCGATGGAGGGCTTCTTCGCCGATCCGATGTATGGCGGCAACAAGAACAAAGTGTCGTGGAAGATGGTGGGCTATCCCGGGCTCCCCGCCACCTGGGCATCGAAGGCCGAAGCGTATCGCGGCAAGAAGGTCACGATCGAGCCGCAATCGATCGCCGACTTTTCTTAAAAGGACACGCGCCATGGCTAGAACGATGAAGCACGCCGACGCCGTCATGGTCGGCATGGGCTGGACCGGAAGCATCATGGCCCGCGAGCTGACAAAAGCGGGCTTGAGCGTCGTCGGGCTCGAACGCGGCGCGCATCGGGCGCCGGCCGATGATTTCGCGCTCCCCAACATCCGCGACGAGCTCAAATACCGCCTGCGCTTCCAGCTGATGCTGGATAACGGCACCGAGACGATCACCATGCGTCATACGCCCGATGAGACGGCGCTCCCCATGCGCCGCTGGGGCGCGTTCCCGTTGGGCGATGGGCTCGGCGGCGCGGGCACGCATTGGAACGGCGTCACCTGGCGCAATCTGCCGAGCGAGTTTGTCCTCAAGACGCACTTGACCGAGCGTTACGGCAAGAACGCGATCCCCGCCGATCTGACGATCCAGGATTGGGGCGTCACCTATGCCGATCTCGAGCCTTACTACGAGCGCTTCGAAAAGCTCTGCGGCACGTCGGGGAAAGCCGGAAACTTGCGCGGCACGGTCGTCGATGGCGGCAATCCGTTCGAGGGACCGCGCCAGAGCGAGTATCCGAATAAGCCCCTCATCATGTCGCAGGCCGGCCTCATCTTCACGGCGGCCGCGAAGAAGCTAGGGCTTCATCCCTTCCCGACGCCCTCCTCCAACAACAGCGCGCCCTACGTGAACATCGAAGGCCAGGCGCTCGGTCAATGCCAATATTGCGGCCACTGCGAATATTTCGGCTGCGAGTCGAATTCGAAAGCCAGCCCCAACATCTGCATCATGCCGGTGCTGATGGCGGACAAGCGCTTCGAGCTCCGGACCCACGCCTACGTCAAGAGCCTCATCTACGACAAGCAGGCAAAGAAAGTCCGCGGCGTTAAGTACGTCGACCGCCAAACCGGCGAAGAGATCGATCAGCCCGCCGACCTCGTGGTGCTCTCGGCCTATCCCTTCAACAACACGGCGCTGCTTCTAGAGGCCGGCATCGGACAGCCCTACGATCCGCGCAACGGTCGCGGCGTCGTGGGGAAAAACTTCTGCCTGCAAGTGATGTCCGGCGTGCAGATTTTCGTCGATGACGAGATCAACCCGTTCATCGGCACCGGCGTCAATCCGGCCGCGGTCGACGACTTCCAGGGCGACAATTTCGACCATGCGGGCCTCGGATTCTTCGGCGGCGGCTATCTCTACCCTTCAGTCAGCGGCGGCAGACCGATTCAAGTCCGCGCCGTTCCGCCCGGCACACCGCGCTGGGGTTCGACCTGGAAGGCCGAGACCACGAAATGGTACAATCACACCTTCCCGATCACCGCGCATGGCGCGAGCTACGCTTGGCGCACGAATTATCTCGATCTCGATCCGAACTATAAGGACGCCATCGGCCGGCCGCTGGTGCGGATGACCTACAACTACACGCCTAACGACAAGAAGATGTCGCTGTTCCTCACCGACAAGGTGGTCGAGATCGCACGCGCCGCGAACGCGAAGGTCGTCGGCACGCCCAATCCGCGCACCGGAAATTTCGACAACATCAACGGCCAGTCCTCGCATCACACCGGCGGCGCGATCATGGGGACGGATCCGAAGACGAGCGCCTTGAATCGCTATTTGCAGAACTGGGAGGTGAGCAACCTCTTCGTCATGGGTGGCGCCGCCTTCCCGCAAAATCCGGGCTACAACCCGACGGGAACGATCGCGGCGCTTGCCTATTGGTCCGCGAACGCGATCACGACGCAATATCTGAAGAATCCCGGACCGCTCGTGCATGCGTGAGTGAGTGAGCGCGGCGATCACGTGATCAGGCGCGTCCCTGACCGCGCCCTCAATGAGACATCATCGGAGCCTGCTGCCAGGCGAGTATGATCGTCAGAACCAGTGCGATGGCGAAGGCGGCCGCGGCGAGGACAGCGGCTCCGGCTACGCTTTTGTCTTCCCGATTGGATGCCATGGTGCTTCTCCTCGGCTTTAGAGAAGCAAACGGCGCACGGGGAGCTTCGTTCGGCTTTAGCCGGGCCGTGAGAGGCGTTACTTCCCCTTGCGCGCCGCCCGCGCGAAATCACGTTTTGCCTTTGCGAGCCGCTGCTCGAACTCGCGCTCGCGAGCATGAAATTTGTTCTTCGCCTCTCGTTCTTCGCTCGCGAGCTCTTTCTTCTTTCGCGCGAGCTCCTCAGCGGAAGATTTCATTTCATCCTTGAGGCGGGCGAGCGCCTTTTCGGCAGCGCCGAGCTCGCCGCGATCCGGCGGCTCGGGCGTGGGTTTTGGCTCCCGCTGCGGACTCATCTTCGGTACAGCAGGCTTCTTCGGTTGGGACTTCACTTTTGGAAGTCCCGGCTCGGCCGTGAAGGGATCGCGCGAGCCGGCCGGTCGCTTCAGCACCACGCCCGGATGGGCGAGCGCAGCACGGATCGCGTCCTTCTCTTCGGCCGCAGACGCCAAGCCGGTATGGAAGAGATCCTGACTGGAACCCCAAGCCTCGAGCGCCGCCTTCTTCGAAGGTACAGCCACGACGGTATCGAAGAAGCCGAGGTGAGCCTGGAAAACCTTGAGAGCCCTGCCCAGCATTGTCCAACACTTCCCGCCCGAAGCTCCCGGCCTGAATCTGTGTTAACGTGGCCCTGAGGGTCAACCCTCGCGGTGCAACGCGCGTTCCGCTTTTTAAAAAACGAAGGAGACTGCGATGAAGGCGATGATCCCCCTTGCCGCTCTTGCCGCGTTGGCTCTTGGGGCTCCCAGCGACGCGCGTGCCCAAGCCGGCAATCTGAGCTTCCATTGGATCGATGTCGAAGGCGGCGCCTCAACCTTGATCGTCGCGCCCTCGGGCCAGTCGCTCCTGTTCGATACGGGCTACGAGGTTGGCGACCGGGACGCGAAGCGGATTTACGCCGCCGCGCAGAAGGCGGGCCTGTCGCGGATCGATTATGTGGTGATCAGCCATTGGCATGGCGACCACGTCGGCGGTCTCGCCGCGCTGTCGAAAATGATTCCGCTGGGAAAATTCTATGATCACGGCAACGGGGTCGAGCCCGAGGATCGCGCCAGGCTCGAAGGCTATAAGACGGTTGCCGGCGACAAGCGCACCATCGTGAAGCCGGGCGATACGATCCCGCTCGGCGGCGTGCAGGTCCAAGTCGTCTCCTCCGAAGGTCCCGTTATCGGAAAAGCGATCAATGGCGGCGGACCCAATCCGGCCTGCACCAATGCGGCGCAGATGGGACCGGCCGCGCCCGAGAACCAGCGCATGGTCGGGCTCCTGTTGAGCTTCGGGAAGTTCAAATACTTAAGCCTCGCCGATCTCGATTGGCAGAAGGAGATGGAGCTCGTCTGTCCGGTCAACAAAGTCGGCAACGTGACCATGTATCTCGTGAGCCGTCACGGCGGCTTGGACGATTCCGGCTCGCCTGCGCTCTTGAACGCGATCAAGCCGCAAGTCGTGATCTTCAACAACGGGCCCCGGAAAGGTCTCGGCGCAGCCGACACTCGCGCCAAGCCGATCGCGGTTCCCAATGCCGCGCCCTACGAAAAGAACTCTTTCCTGCGCGTGGCCAAGCTTCCGGGGATCGAAGGCGTTTGGCAGGAGCACCTATCGCTTACGGACAAGGATCCGGGCCACAACACCGCGCCCGACATGATCGCCAATCTCGAAGAGGGCCCGACGGATCAGGGTCTCGGCATCAGCGCCGTCGTCCGCCCGGACGGCAGCTTCACCGTCACCAACGACCGTAACGGCTTCAGCAAGACCTATTCGGCACGCTGAGGGGTATTGATCGAACTCCGCGCCCGGCTCACCTAGGCGCGGGTTCTTTGTCGTGGAAGAGATTCAAGCCCGGACGTGCGATCCGTCGGCTGGCGAGAGGGACCGGCCGGTCTCGGAGACTTCCCGCTCCACGTGCTCGGCCAAGCTCGCCCAACCCTTGGCGATATTCAAATAGGCTTCGCGATGATAGGGGTGGCTTGCCAAGGCAGCCGCGCGGCGCGCTTCAGCCGCCAATTGGCGGTAACGATTGGCCCGATGCGGGCCAAAATCCATGGAAAAAGACACAGCGACAACCCCAGCCCTGGGTTCCTGACGCTACAAAATGCCGCAAACTGCAATTGGTTCCGGGGGGACCATCCGCGGGTTGACTCTTCATCGGCACACGAACCGTCCGTATACGGGAGGCTAGGCTCGGGCGTGAGCGGAAGCCAAAGGCTCGGGCTTCTGGCGGACCTTCAGCATGCCGAGGACGCCGAGCGAGGCGATGAGCGCGGGCACGGCGAAGATCAGGAACGTCTGCTGCAAGGGGAGTCTCTGGAGCAGAATGCCGCCAAAAAGCGGCCCAAGCGAACCCGCGAGGCGCCCGAAGCTCGATCCCCACGAAACGCCCGTGGCGCGGATGGCCGTGGGGTAGAGCGTGGAGGCGAAGGCGCCCAGCGTGTTGTTGGCACCGACCAGGAACAATCCGGTCCCGGCCACGGCGACTGCGATCGCGAGCTGTGCGCTTCCCACCAAGCCGATCGCGGCAATGAAGAATGCGAGGATCGCATAGGCCGTGATCAGCACGCGGTGATAGCCTACGCGATCGGCAAGCGCGCCTAGGCTCAAGACGCCTGCGATACCGCCGAATTGGAACAAGGTCGTCATCACGACCGCGCGCTGGCCGGGCAAGCCCGCCATGTTGATCGCCACGGGAAGCCAATTGTTGAGGGTGTTGAGCATCGCGAGCGTCATCAAGAAAACGAGCCAGAGGCAGAGTGTCATCGCCGACCGTTTCTCGGTGAAGAGCTGAACCGGCTGGAAGCCTTGCCGCTTGGGTTCGGCCGGAACGATGAAGATCGTGTCGTCGGGATAGTCGAGCTCATGGTTCATGCGGCGAAAGATTTTCGCGATCTCGCGGGAATTGCCGTCGCGCGTTGCGAGAAACCGGATCGACTCGGGCAAGAACAGGAGCAATGCAAGGGCAAGCAAGAGCGGAACGATCCCGCCGATGTAGAAGATCGCCTGCCAGCCGAGATAGGGCACCAGCGCCGCCTCCAAAAGCCCGCCGGAGAGCGCACCGAAGGCGAAGCCGCAGGCCATGAACGAGATCATCCGTGCACGGATTTTCAACGGCGCGAACTCGTTCGCGATGACGAAGGTCAGGGGAAGCGCAGCGCCCAACCCGAATCCCGTCAACAGCCGCCAGATCTGGAGCTCGCCAATGGAGGTGAGGAACGCGGTGCCGAAGGTCAGAACGCCGAAGATCGTGACCGTAACGATCATCACCTTCCTGCGGCCCAAGATGTCGGCGAGGAGACCTAGGAAGACCGAACCCAGGCCCGTTCCGAAGGCGCCGAGGGCGAATGCCTGACCCAACGCGTCGGGCCTAAGATTCCAGGCCGCCCGCAAGGCCGGTGCCGCATAGGCAAGCGCCTGCGTGTCGAAGCCGTCCAAGAACTGGATCATGCCGCAGAGCGCCACGATCATGAGCTGAAACGGACCGAAGCGCTGCGATCCGATCACCTGGGCCACATCGACGGTCTTGGCCATGGACGCTCCCCAAAAGCCGAGAAATGCCGTTATGATGCTCACAATAGCGGAGCGTGCGAGGATTGGAACGGGTCCGATGTCGGGGCTAACCAGGAGAGCGTTCGGCGGCATGCTGCTCGCGGCCCCGGCCCTTGCGCGCGCGAGAGCCGCGGCGCCCGATCCGTTCGCGCTTATCGGTGCGGACCGGCAGAAAGCACTCGAGGACGGCGCCAGGCGCGAAGCCGCTCTGATGTTCTATTCCTCGCTCATCCCCAATCTTGGGCTACGCGCGATCGTGGACGCATTCCGCAAGCGATATCCCTTCGTCGATCTGGAGACGTGGCGGGGCCCGGAAGTCGCGATCACCCAGAAGACGTTGGCCGAAATCCGCGCCGGCGGTCCGGTTGGCGACGTGCTCGAAGGTAGCGAGCTCGCGCCGCTGTTCTTGAAAAGCGGTCTATTGCAGAAGTTCGAGTCCCCCATGCTCGCGAAGATCCCGCCGCAGTATCGCGACAAGACCGGGCTCACCGCGGCGACGCGGTTCAGCTATTACGGAACCGCTTACAACACGAGGCTCGTTCCGCCGGGCACGCAGCCCAAGACCTACGCCGATCTCCTCGATCCCAAATGGAAGAACCGCCTCGCCTGGCGGGTGGGCTCGAACAGCGGCGCGCACATGTTCGTCGCGAATGTGTACCTCACCATGGGACCGGTTGAGGCCGATGCCTACATGAAGCGGCTTGCCGCGCAGAATGTGGTCGGCTTCAACGGCGCGGCGAACGCGCTCATCGACCGGGTCGTCGCCGGCGAATACTGGATCACGCTCACCAGCGCCCAGCATTTGCCGATCATCGCGGCGACCAAAGGTGCGCCCGTCGCAGCTCAGCCTCTGGAGCCAATGGCATCGACGGTCGCGAGCTTGATGATCCCCAAAGGCACCAAGCATCCGCACGCGGCGATGCTGTTCGTGGACTTCATCCTTTCCGCCGACGGGCAGAAGGTGTTGCGCGACGCGCAATATTTCCCGGTAAACGAGGACGTCGCGCCCTTGAAAGAGCTTCAGCCGGTTAGCCCGCGTCTCGCGGGGCTCAAAGAGAACTTCATCAGCGACGAAGTGCTCTATCAGACGCAGGACAAGGTCGAAGCGCTGTTCCGGAAATATTTCGCTTAAGATCTCAGCGCGCGGCAAAGCCGTAACGGCGCGAGATCACGAAGAACGCGCTGCTCACCACCGTCATGATCGCGGTCCAGATCACGCCCAACGCGGCGAGCTCGCCCGCAACCCCGTTCTGCCACATGTCGAACAGCGTCACGGCAACGACTTGGGAGCCGGGACCCGATAACAGGATCGGGATCGAGACCGCTTTCGAAACCATGAGGAAGACGAACAGCCAGCAGGTGACGACCGCAGGCGCGACGAGCGGCACGACGATCCGCAAGAAGGTGGCGGCGGCGCGCGCACCCGAAATGGCGGAGGCCTCTTCGAGCTCGCGGTGGATTTGCAGCACGCCGGCGTAGGAATAGCGCATGCCAAACGGCATGAACTGCACCATGGATGCGAGCACGATCGAAAACAGCGTGCCGTAGAGCGCAAGCGGCAGATTGAGCACGAACTCGAGATAGGCGACGGCAAGCACGATCGCGGGGAAAACAAGCGGCGTGCTGGCGAGCTGGTCCAAGAGCCAGGCGCCCGGATGACGGCGCACGGTGAGCCAGGCGGACAGCGTCGTGAAGGCGGCAACGAGGCTCGCGGTGGCGACGCCCAAGATGAACGTATTGGCGACGGCCGAACCGAACTGGGTCTCGTAGATGACCGTGCGAAAATTCATCAGCCCGAACCGCGCAAGCGCCGCCCAGTTGATGCCGTCGTAATAGGGCACGAAAGACACCCAGAGCATGATGGCGACCGGAAACCCGATCAGCACGAGGAAAAGAGCGAGCAGCACGAAGGCCGCCAGCCAGCGCCAACGGCCGATGGAGATCACCCGCGGCCGGTACCCTTTGCCGCTGATCGTCTGGTACTTGGCCGCGTTGCGGGAAAAGTTGCCGTAGAGATAAAGCAGGAAGGCCATGATGATCAGCATGATCACCGAGAAGGCGGAGGGCTCGCCGTAATTGGGCGGGATCTGGAGCATCGCCTGATAGATGTCGCTGGTGAGCACATGCACGCGGCCCGGCATGCCGACAAGCGCCGGCGTCTCGAAGGCTTCGAAGGCACGGATGAAGGTTAGGATCAGGAGCGCCGCGATCGCCGGCGTGACGAGGCCGAGCGTTACGCGGCGGAACGTCATGCCGATGCCGGCGCCCGACATCATCGAGGCCTCCTCGAAGGCCGCATCCGTCGATCGGAAGACTGACGAGAGCAGCAGGAAGCATAAGGGCGTGTACTCGATTCCCTGAACAAGAATCATTCCCCCGAGCGTGTAGACATCGAACACGGGCGCGCTCGCACCCGTCGCCCACATCAACAGCTGATTCAACGGTCCCGTCTTTCCGAGGAGCAGGAGGAACGAGATCGTGTAGAGCACGCTCGGGATTCCGAGCGAGATGATCGAGACGACGATCATCGAGCCGCGAAACGGCGTGTCGGTACGCTCGACGATCCAGGCTTGGGCGCCGCCGAAGAGAAGCGCCACGAACGCCGAGCCAGCAGCATAAGCGGCCGAGTTCAGAAGCGCCAGGATGAAGCGGTCGGACTCGATGAGCCCGAGATAATGCTCGAGCGTGAACGCCCCGAACGAGCCGTCGAAATTGGTGTCTCGCAGGCTCGACTGCACGAGATAGATCGTGGGCGGGACGATGAGGACGAGCAGCGCGAGCGCGAGCCCGATCACAAGCGGGGAAACGCGCGGCCTCTTCGCGGTTGCGGGACCGCTCATGGGAGGAGCGCGAATTTCGGCAAGACGAAGTCGGAGCTCGCCTCTTCGAACCGCACGCGCACGCGGGCATCACAGCGGACGTTTTCGGGCGCATCGACGATGTTGGTGAGAAGCCGCGGCCCTTCGTCGAGCTCGACGATCGCCACCACATAGGGGACATCGGCCTCGAAAGCCGGGTGATAGACGCGGTGGTAGACGACGAAACTGTAGATGCGGCCCTCGCCTTTCGCCTCGCGCCACTGAAAGTTCAACGACAGGCAATGGGGGCAGCGCTGCGACGGCGGAAACCAGAACTTGCCGCACTTATCGCAGTGGGGAAGCATCAGCTTCTTCCGCTTCGCTCCTTCCCAAAAGGGACGCGACTCCGGCGCGGGGCGCGGCACGGGCTTTTCGAGCTTCTTCTCCGCGTTCGTCATCAGGCGCGCTCCAGGATGAGCGTCGAATGGCAAACCTGATTGCCGCCATGCCCGGAGACGAGCGCGATCTTCGCGTCCTTCACCTGACGGTCTGAAGGATACGTCCCGCGGAGCTGGCGCACGCCCTCGACGATCTGGAGCATGCCTTCGACATGGGCTTCCGAAAGCTGCCCACCCGAAGTGTTGGTGGGAAGCGCGCCGCCCATGCGCAGAGCCCCCGATTGCACGAACGGGCCGCCCTCGCCCTTTTTGCAGAAGCCGTAATCCTCGAGCTGCACGAGCACCATGTACGTGAAACAGTCATAGAGCTGCGCGGTGTCGATGTCCGATGGTCCGATCCCCGCCATGCGATAGGCGGCCTCTCCGCTTTGGCTTGCAGCCGTCCTGATCATGTTGTCGTCGGCGAACCAGCCGGAAAGATTATTGAAGCTCGCAAAGCCGCGGATGAGAACCGGCGGCGCTTTCAAGTCCCGCGCGCGCCCGGCGGAAGTGACGACGACCGCGCCCGCGCCGTCGCTCCTCAAGCTACAATCGTAAAGATTGAACGGCGAAACGATGAACCGCGCCTTGAAATAGTCCTCCAAGCTCAGCGGCGCCCGCATTTGGGCAGCCGGATTGCGTGTCGCGTGCTCCCGGAAGGCGAGTGCGATTTCGGCGAACTGCTCGCGCGTCGTGCCGAATTCGTGCATGTGGCGCTGCGCGCCGAAGGCGTGCGCCGCCACCGCGCCGAAATAGCCGAACTCGGGCCCGAACTCCTGCGCGTGCTGCGATTCCGGCCGCGTCAGATTGCGCACACGTGCACCTTCCGACCGATGCGTGCGCGACCAGGCATCGCGCCCATAGCCGCACAGAACCGTCGTCGCGAGCCCGGCATCGATCGCCATCGTCGCGATCATCACCGAGAGAATTTGGCTCGCACCACCATTGTCGAGCGAAGTCGAGAACCGCGCATTGATGCCCAAGCGCTCGCCGATCAGCTGATGATGGCAATAGGCGTCGTCGGGCCCGCGCGTGACGATGCCGTCGATGTCTTTCACGTCAAGCCCGCAATCGTCGAGCGCGTTCGCCATCGCCTCGGTCAGGAGATCGAGGCTCGAAACGCCCGGCACCTGGCCGAGCCGGCTGTTGCCGCAGCCGGCGATGGCGCAGCGGTTCCGCAGCCGTGGGTTGGGCTCGATCATACGGACTTTTCCTTTGCCGGCTGCATCATCCCGATTCGCTTGAGGATCTCCTCCGTATGCTGACCATGGTCGGGCGCAACGCTACGGATTTCCGTGGGCGTTTCGCTCAACGTGATGCCGCCGCCTACAAGGGACACATGGCCCAGCTTTTTATGTGGGACTTCGCGAATGAGCCCCAGATGCTTCACCTGAGGATCGGCGAACACCTGATCCAGCGTGTAAATCGGGGCGCTCGGAACGTCATTCTCTTTCAGCCGGGCGAGCCAATAATCGCGGTCTTTCGCGCGGAAGATCTCGGCGAGGAGCGCGTGCAACACATTGTAGTTCTTCTGCCGATCGCGCTTCGTTTTGAATCGCTCGTCCTCTTTCCACTCGGGATGGCCTGCGGTCTTCGCCAGCCCCTCCCAGAATTTCGTCGGCGAGGAAAGATGGACGACGAAGCCTTCGCCATTGGAATCGACGAAGGCATAGACTTGCGCCGAATGCGCTCGCGTCTCGCGCGTGGGCCGTTTCTTGGTCTCGAAAAAACGCGCCGCGTTCTCGCCCAAAAACGCGATCGTGGCCGACAGAAGCGACGTATCGACGCGCTGGCCTTTACCGTTGCGCTCCCGCGCCATCAGCGCGCCCAAGATGCCGTACGCGGCCATCATGCCGGTCAAATGATCGGACAAGGAAATTCCCATCGGCTTGGGATTGTTCAAATCGGTGAGCACGCTCAACAAGCCGCTCATCGCCTGACCGACGGTGTCGTATCCGGCGCGATCGGCATAAGGACCGGACGGCCCGAAGCCGGTGATCGAGGCGTAGATGAGCCGGGGATTCTTCGCCTTCAACGCATCGTAACCGAGCCCGAGGCGATCCATCGTGCCAACGCGGAAATTCTCGATCAGCACGTCGGCGGATTCCGCGAGGACGCGTGCGGCTTGAAGCCCTTTGCCGTCCTTCAGATCAAGGACGACGCTCTTCTTGTTGCGATTCACCGAACCGAAGGTGGCGCTGTAGTCGGCCGCGCCCCAGCCGCGGAAAGGATCGCCGCCGTCAGGAGACTCGATCTTGATCACTTCGGCGCCGAGGTCGGCGAGCATCATGCCGGCATAGGGCCCGCTGACATAGCTCGCGAATTCGAGGACGGTGATACCCTCAAGTGCCCTCACCGAAGCCTCCTGAAACACCCAGAGGCCCGATATAGCAACTAGGCCCACGGATTTCCTAGCTTTTTGGCACCTGCGAAGGAACTGCGCTCTCTGTTGCGACAATTTTCGGTCGCGCGCTCAACCCGCGCCGATATCGCGTCAGGGTGCCGTCGAGAGCTCCCTCCCACGGCTCGAAACCAGCGTTTGCATCTTGCCGCCTAGGGCTTGTCGGTAGCAAAATGCGTGTTGGGGACGGACTTCCCGGGAGTGGACTGTCAATCGCGACACAAGGGCGCATCGATCTCATCATGGCTAACTTCGATTTTGGTTCCCGCTCCGGCTCCGGGTCGCAGCGGGCTAAGGTGAAGTGGTTCAATGCGACGAAAGGTTTCGGCTTCGTAACCTTAGATGATGGTTCCGACGCCTTCTGTCATGCCTCGGCACTGGCAAATCTTTCCTCGCCCGATCTTCCGCAAGGCGCCACGGTGTATTGCGATGTCGCGCAGGGTCAGCGCGGAATGCAGGTGACGGCCGTGCACAGTGTCGATCTCTCGACCGCCGAAGCGCAGTCGCCGTCGTCTCGCGGACCGCGTCCGATGCGCGGGCCGCGCGAGGCCTCGGGGCCGATGGGCGATGGGCACGTGAAGTTCTTCAACGAGCAAAAAGGCTTCGGCTTCGTCGTTCCTGCGTCGGGCGGCGCCGACGTATATGTTCACGCGAGCGCGCTGAGACGCTCGGGCGTGCCGACCTTGATGCCCGAGCAGCGCGTGCGCTTTTCGACGCGCCAAGGGATCAAGGGCGTCGAAGTCGACCGCATCGAACTCGCGTAAATTCAGTAACCAACGTTTGTCATTCCCGGCCGAGCGATGCGTCAGCATCGCGAGGGGAAGGGAACCTAGACGCGTCTGGATCCCCTTCCCTCGCGCTCGCGAATGCTCGCCCGGGGATGACAATTGATGTGTGGTTTTGAGCTCACTCCGCGCCGCCGACGGCCAAGCGACGCGTGGCGTCCGCCGTTTTCGCGGGCAGTTCCGGATCGCCTTCGACGGCCTCCAGCCGTTCGCGCACCTCGGCCGCTTCTTTTTGCCGGTTCCACATCGCGGCATAAGCGCCGCCGCGCGCAACGAGATCGCCGTGCCGTCCGCGCTCGATGATCTGCCCGTGATCGAGAACGAGAATCTCGTCCGCCTCGATGATCGTCGACAAACGGTGCGCGATCACGAGCGTGGTGCGGTTCTTGGACACGAGCTTCAACGCCGACTGGATCTCGCGCTCGGTGTGCGTGTCGAGCGCGGACGTCGCTTCGTCCAACAGAAGGATGGGAGGATTTTTCAAGAGCGTGCGGGCGATAGCGACGCGCTGCTTCTCGCCGCCGGAAAGCTTCAAGCCGCGCTCGCCGACCATGCTGTTGTAGCCCAAGGGAAGCTCGCGGATGATCGGATCGATCTGGGCGAGACGCGCCGCTTCGAGGACTTCCGCTTCGCTCGCGCCGATGCGGCCATAGCCGATGTTGTAGCGGATCGTGTCGTTGAACAGCACCGTATCCTGGGGGACGATTCCGATGGCGGCGCGGAGCGAGGCTTGCGTCACGTCGCGGATGTCCTGCCCGTCGATCGTCACGCGCCCCGATTGGATGTCGTAGAAACGATAGAGGATGCGCGAGATCGTCGACTTGCCCGCGCCCGTCGGGCCCACGACCGCGACGGTCTTTCCCGCCGGCACCTTAAAGCTCACGCCTTTCAGGATCACGCGGTCCGGATCATAGGCGAAGATAACATTCTCGAACCGGATCTCGCCCGAGGTCACATGCAGCGGCGGCGCGCCCGGCTTGTCCTCGACTTCCTGCGGTCGGCGCAGGAGGACGAACATCGACTCCATGTCGATGAGCCCCTGGCTGATGTCGCGATAGACCGTGCCCAAGAGATTGAGCGGGATGAAAAGCTGAATCAGCAGCCCGTTGACCATCACGAGATCGCCGAGGGTCATGCTGCCGTCCTTCACGCCCCATGCCGCCAGCATCATCACGGCCACAAGGCCGAAGGACGCAATCACGCCCTGGCCGGTGTTCAACACCGAAAGTGTCGTTTGCGTAACGATCGAGGCTTGCGCGTATTTCGCCATGGCCGCGTCGAAGCGGCCTTCCTCATGTGCCTCAGCGTTGAAATATTTGACGGTTTCGTAATTTAACAGGCTGTCAACTGCTTTGGTGTTGGCTTCGTTGTCGGACTCGTTCATCGCCCGCCGGATATGGATGCGGCGGCGCGTGGTCCAGAAGGTGAACTGCATATAGACGGCAATCATGATCGCAGTCGTGACAACGAACCAGATGTTCAGGCGCCATACCATCAGCGCCGCGATGAACACGACCTGGAGAATGGTCGGGAAGATGTTGAACAAAGCGAGCGTCAGCATACGGTCGATGGCCTTCGTCCCGCGGTCGATGATGCGGGAGAGACCGCCGGTGCGGCGCTCGATGTGGAAGCGGAGCGAGAGCGCGTGAAGATGATGGAAAATCTCGACAGAGAGCACGCGCAGCGCGTGGTAGCAGACCTTGGCGAAGATGCCGTCGCGAAGCTGTGCGACCGCCTGCGACATGATCCGCGCGACACCGTAGCTGGCGATCAAGGCGATCGAGATCAGGATCGCGGTCTCGTCCGGCATCCCCTTCAAGCGATCGACTGCGAGCGCGAAGAAGTAGGGTGTTGCAACCGTGATGAGCGGCGCCAATATCAGGAGCATGGTCGAGACGACGACCCGGGCGCGCAAATCGCCGCGATGCTTCGGCCAAAGATAGGGCGACAGTTGGAGCAGCGGGCGCCAGCTCGGGGGCAGGTTCGAGTGGCCGCTTTCCTTCAAGCCCCTGCCGCCATAACCGTAGGAGGACATGCCTTCTCTTATTCCTTCCCAGTGCCCGGAACTACAAAGGTTTACCGTGGTTTCTGTTTAGAACCTCCCCTTTCCACCTTCAATTCCCCCCGGCCGATGAGCGGCCACAATTTGAGCAATTCGGCCCTTTAGAGCTAAATTCATGAACAAGATGTCGAGAGAAATACCAGCCAGACGGCCTACAATTTGTGTTTTTTGCGGTTCCTCCCATGGCGCCGACCCCTACTTCACAGACGTAGCCAGACGATTCGGAAACCTCATGGCGAAAGAGGGATTTGACCTCGTTTTCGGCGGCGGCGGCGTCGGCCTGATGGGCGAAGTCGCAACCGCGGTGCACAAGAACGGCGGCAAGGTCTTAGGGATCATCCCGAGCTTCCTGCGCCATTTGGAACCGCCGCTTGCGATCTCTTCCCAGATCGTGATCACCGAGAGCATGAACGAGCGTAAGGCGCGCATGTTCGCCGCCGCAGATGCCTTCGCCGTGCTTCCCGGCGGTATCGGGACACTGGACGAGTTCGCCGAGGCCTTGACCGGCGCGCAGTTGCAGCTGCACGCGAAGCCCATCGTGCTCGTCAACGCCAAGGATTATTTCGCGCCGCTCGTCCAGCTCATCGACCATTTCATCGGGCACGGTTTTGCCGGCGCCGGGCTGAAAGAGCTGTTCCAGGTCGTGCAGACCGTCGAAGAGGCGATAAGTTTTTTAATCGCCGAGCGCGCCCGCAACGCGGCCCAACCCGCGGCGTACCGCAATCCCCCCTCCGGTTCCCCCGGCTTGCGCCGGGGTCACCACCTCCCCCGTAAGAACGGGGGAGGAAAAAGATACGCTCGCGTAAGTGTTTTCCTCCCCCGCGTGCGGGGGAGGTGCCGAGCGCGAATT
>DASQHF010000130.1:0-18402 GCA_035632215.1 Micropepsaceae bacterium
CTGGGATGCCGACCTCCCCTCCTTCGCGCCGGACCAAAAAGGCGTCGCGAGCCGCGAGGCCTCGGGCAAGGTCTTGAACGCGATCGCCACCAACTATCCTTGGCTCATCGGCGGCGCGGGTGATCTTGCGCCATCGACCAAGACGCTGATCAAGGACGAGGGCGATTTTGAGCCGGAAAAGGCCGGACGCAATCTGCACTTCGGCGTCCGTGAGCACGGAATGGGCGCGATTCTGAACGGCCTTGCCGTCTCCAAGCTGCGCCCCTATGGCGCTTCGTTCCTGATCTTCTCGGATTACATGAAGCCCTCGATCCGTCTTGCGGCTTTGATGCGGCTTCCGACCCTCTATGTCTTCACCCACGATTCGATCGGGCTCGGCGAAGATGGGCCCACGCATCAGCCGGTGGAGCAGTTGATTCAGCTGCGCGCGATCCCCGGCATGCGCACGATCCGCCCTGCCGACGCGAACGAAGTCACGGAGGCATGGCGGATCGCGATCGAATCCGAATGTCCGGTCGCGATCATCCTGACGCGTCAAGCGATCCCGACCTTCGACCGCTCCCGTTTAGGCGCCGCAAGCGGTTTGCGGCGGGGTGCCTACATATTGAGCGATAGCGAAGCCGAACCTGATGTCGTCTTGATCGGGACGGGAAGCGAGGTTGCGCTCTGTCTCGAGGCCCGCGAAGCGTTGAAGAAGAAGGGGCATGACGCCCGTGTCGTCAGCATGCCCAGCTGGGAACTGTTCGAGGAACAGAATCGGCCCTATCGCGACCTCGTGCTGCCGCCTACCATAGGAGCGCGCGTCTCGGTTGAAGCGGCCTCGGTACTCGGATGGGACCGCTATGTCGGGCCGAACGGCGCGCGCATCGGCATGACGAGTTTCGGCGCCTCCGCGCCATACAAGGATCTGTACAAGGCATTCGGCATCACGGTGGAGCACATCGTCGACGCCGCGATCGAGCAGATCAAGGACAACAGGACCTAACGCCCGTGAATCCGCTGAAATCCCTGCACGACAACGGCCAATCCATCTGGCTCGACTATCTTTCGCGCCGTCTCATCGTGGGCGGCGGGTTGAAGAAGCTGATCGAAGAAGATGGGCTCGCCGGCATCACCTCCAATCCCTCGATCTTCAATAAGGCGATCGTCGGCAGTAGCGATTACGACGAGTCGCTGCACAAAGCCGAGGAGGACGGCGACTGCGATGTCATGACGCTCTACGAGCATCTGGCGGTCGAGGATATCAAGAACGCGGCCGACGTGCTGAAGCCCGTTTTCGACGCGACTGGCGGCGCGGACGGCTTCGTCAGTCTCGAGGTCTCTCCCTACATTGCCGATGATTCCGAGGCGACCGTGCTCGAAGCGCGGCGCCTATGGAAGGCGGTCGACCGCGAGAACCTGATGATCAAGGTGCCCGCCACCGCAGCAGGCCTTCCGGCGATCCGGCAGCTTCTGGGCGAGGGCATCAACATCAACATCACGCTGCTGTTCGCGCGCGCCGTCTATGCGCAAGTGGCGGAAGCCTATCTCACCGGCATGGAGCATTACCTCGCTCAAGGCGGACACGCGCAGAAGCTTGCGAGCGTCGCGAGTTTCTTCGTCAGCCGGATCGATACCGCGACTGACAAGCTGATCGACGAACAGCTCAAGAAACAGCCGCCGGGCGGGGAATCCGATGCCCTCAAGGGCCTGCGCGGGAAGATCGCGATCGCGAACGCGAAGCTCGCCTACGAGGATTACAAGCGCATCTTCTCGGGCGCTCGTTGGGAGAAATTACGCGCCCAAGGGGCGCGAACCCAGCGCCTCCTTTGGGCGAGCACGAGCACGAAGAATCCCGCCTACCCGGACACGCTTTATGTCGAAGAGCTGATCGGTCCCGACACCATCAACACCATGCCGCCGGAGACGATGGATGCGTATCGCGACCACGGCAAGCCGCGGCCGAGTCTCGAAGAGAACATTGCCGCCGCGCATCACATGCTGGGAACACTCGCGCATTTTGGGATCTCGCTCGACGAGGTGACGACCAAACTGACCGCCGACGGCGTGCGCCTATTCTCGGACGCCTTCGACGAGCTGCTTGGCGGCATTGAGAGAAAGCGCGCCGCCATGCTTGGGCCGGCGCTCAATCGCCAATCGAGCACGCTGGCCGCGGACGACCAGAAGCGCCTCAAGGCCTTGATGGATGACTGGCGGCGCGAACGCAAAGTGCGGCGGCTGTGGCGCAAGGACGCCTCGCTGTGGACGGGCGTGGACGAGGCAAAATGGCTCGGCTGGCTCGACATCGTGGAGGAAGAACAGAAAGACCTCGGCCGTTTCGAGGGGCTCGTTACCGACGCCGAGAAATTCTCGCACGCTGTTCTCTTGGGCATGGGCGGTTCTTCGCTCGGTGCCGAGGTCTTCGCGACCATATTCGGCGATGAAAGCGCCGGCATCCCATTGCTCGTGCTCGATTCCACGGACCCCGACCAGATCCGGAGCGTCGAAGAAGCGATCGATGTCACAAAGACGCTGTTCATCGTTTCGAGCAAATCCGGGACCACGCTCGAGCCCAACATCCTCAAAGACTACTTCTTCGCGCGGGTGAAGGAGCGGACGGGGAGCGAAGAGGCAACGGGCCGTCACTTCATAGCCATCACCGATCCCGGCTCCACCCTCGCGCTGGCGATAGAGGAGAGCCACTTCTCAAGAACCCTGCTCGGTCGGCCCACGATCGGCGGACGGTATTCGGTGCTCTCGGCGTTCGGGCTCGTGCCCGCGGCGCTTGCCGGCGTCGACATCGGCAAGCTCTTGAGCGGGACCCGGAAGATGACGCGGGCCTGCGGCGCCGATGTGCCACCCGCCGACAATCCGGGCGTCCTCTTGGGTTTGACGTTGGGCGCGCTTTCCCAATCCGGACGCGACAAGCTCACCATCATCACCTCGCCCGGGATCGCGGATTTTGGCGCCTGGCTGGAGCAGCTCATCGCCGAATCCTTGGGCAAAAATGGCAAAGGCGTGATTCCGCTCGCGGGCGAGCCCTTGGCTTCGCCTGCCGCTTACGGCCAGGATCGCGTTTTCGTCTACTTGAAGCTTGAGAGCGATAAAGACGCAGCTCAGGAGCAGGCAATCCAGGTGCTCGAAAAATCCGGTGCCCCGACGATCCGGATATCTATCGCCGACCGCTATCAGATCGGGCAGGAATTCTTCCGTTGGGAGATGGCGACCGCGGTCATCGGCGGCGTGATCGGCGTCAATCCGTTCGATCAGCCTGACGTCGAAGCGGCCAAGGTGAAAGCCCGCGAGCTCATGAACGCCTATGAAAAGAGCGGCGCGCTCCCTGCCGACAAGCCGTTGTGCGAAGAGTCAGGCGTTAAGATTTTCGCCGATGAGACCAACGCGCGCGTGCTCAAGCAGGCTGGCGATGGACGCGGACTCACGAGTTCACTGAAGGCGCATTTGGAGCGGCTTCACGATGGCGACTATTGCGCGCTCAATGCGTTCATTCCGCGCGACGAGCGCAAGGAAGCCCTTCTCGGCGACATCCGGACGGAAATCCGGGACTCGCGTCACGTGGCGACCTGCGTTGGGTTTGGCCCACGTTTCCTCCATTCGACGGGCCAGCTCCACAAGGGCGGGCCCAACAGCGGCGTCTTCCTCGAGATCACGCACGAACCGCAACGAAGCCTCAAGGTGCCCGGCCGGAACTACGATTTCGCCGCCGTGCTCGAGGCGCAGGCGCGCGGCGACTTCTCGGTCTTGAACGAGCGCGGCCGGCGGACCTTGCGGGTACAATTGGGTCATGACGTCGAAGCGGGATTGCGGACATTGCGAGACGCGGTTCGCGAGGCGCTGAGCTAATAAGGGCGGGGCGATATGGAAATCGGAGTCGTCGGGCTTGGGCGCATGGGCGCGAATATCGCGCGCCGCCTGATGCGTCATGGCCATTCCTGTGCGGTCTACGACCGGAATGCCGGCGCGGTCGAGGAGCTGGCGAAAGAAGGCGCAAAGCCCGCACGAGGATTGAGCGACCTCGTGAAAATCCTCAGCACACCGCGCGCGGTCTGGATCATGCTCCCATCGGGCCGGCCCACCGATGACACCATCGCGGAGCTCGGGCCTCAGCTTGCGGTCGACGATATCTTGATCGACGGCGGAAACTCCTTTTACCGCGACGACATCCGCCGCGCACGCGCCCTGAAGAAACATGGTGTTCGCTATGTCGACGTCGGGACCAGCGGTGGAATCTGGGGCCTGGAGCGGGGCTACTGCTTGATGATCGGCGGCGAAGAGCCCGCGGTCAAAAGGCTTGAACCGATCTTCGAGGCACTCGCACCGGGAAAGGATAATGTCGCGCATACGCCCGAGCGCAAATCGCAGGGGAGCGCCGAGCGCGGTTATCTTCATTGCGGCCCGACCGGCTCCGGTCACTTCGTCAAGATGATCCACAACGGGATCGAATACGGGCTGATGGAAGCCTATGCAGAGGGGTTCGACATTCTTCAGCATGCGGATTCGGTCGCTCGGCCCGAGGAAGAACGCTATTCGCTCGATCTCTCCGAGATCGCCGAAGTGTGGCGGCATGGCAGCGTGATCAGCTCGTGGCTGCTCGATCTCACCGCATCGGCCCTTGCCGAAGACCAAGAGCTGGCGCGGTTTGCGGGAACGGTCGAGGATTCCGGAGAAGGACGCTGGACGGTCGACGCGGCGACCCAGGCAGGCGTGCCCGCCGAAGTCCTCTCAGCCGCGCTCTATGCGCGCTTTCGCTCGCGTGGCGAGGCGACCTACGCCAACAAGCTTCTTTCGGCGATGCGCAACAAGTTCGGCGGGCACGTCGAGACGAAGCCTGGCCGCTCGTCATGACGGAGCGGCCAAGACCGGCGGATCCGTGCACCTTCGTCATATTCGGCGCGACCGGAGACCTCACCGAACGGCTCCTGATGCCGGCGATCTACCATTTAAAGCGCGATGGGCTCTTGTCCGAGGATTTCAACATCGTCGGCGTCTCGCGCAAGCAGGAGACCGATCAGCAATTCCGCGATCGCCTGAAGGACCGCATGCGGGAACTCACCGGCGAGGAGATCGCCGCGGAGCACAGGAACTGGCTCGCTTCGTGCTGCCGCTATGTGAGCGGCGACCTCAATCAGGCGGACACCTATGCCGCGCTGAAGCAGCTTTTGCAGAGAATAGAGGCCGAGCAAGCAACCCAAGGGAACTGCCTCTTCTATCTCGCCGTGCCCGCTTCGGAATTCACGCCGGTTGTGAAGCATTTGGCCCAGGCCGGCTGCATGCGCGAGGACGGCTACTGGCGACGTCTGGTGATCGAGAAACCTTTCGGCTCCGATGTCGAAACTGCGCACGCATTGAACCGCGAGCTCCTCTCCGTGCTCGACGAGCATCAGATCTACCGGATCGATCATTATTTAGGGAAAGAGACAGTCCGGAACATCGTAATGCTTCGCTTCGGCAACGGCATCTTCGAGCCGGTTTGGAATCGTGCGCACATCGATCATGTCGAGATCACCGTGGCCGAGACGGTTGGCGTCGAGCGCCGCGGCCGCTTTTATGACGCGACCGGCGCATTGCGCGACATGGTGCCGAACCATCTGTTCCAGCTCTTGACGCTGACTGCGATGGAGCCGCCGACCTGCTTCGAGCCCAACGCCTTCCGCAACGAAAAAGGAAAGGTGCTCGACTCGGTGCACCGTTTCACCCGTGAAACCGCGCTGACAAACGTCGTGCGGGCGCAATATGGCGCCGGCACGGTGCAGGGAAAGCCCTATAAAACCTATCGGGAAGAACCTGACGTTGCATCCAACTCGATGGCCGAGACCTATGTCGCGATGAAACTTACGATCGATAATTGGCGCTGGGCAGGCGTGCCGTTCTATTTGCGCACTGGTAAGGCGCTCGCCATGCGCAAGACCGATATCGTCATCCAGTTCAAGCAGGCTCCTCTGACGCTCTTCAGGGGTACGCCGGTCGAATGCCTGACGCGCAACGACCTGACCCTGAACATCCAGCCGGAAGAAGGAATCGCGCTCAAATTCGGTGCCAAGATCCCGGGTCCACAGCTTTCAATGGGCGACGTCGAGATGACGTTCAATTATCGCGACTATTTCCATGCCAAACCGAGCACCGGCTACGAAACACTGCTCTATGACTGCATGATCGGCGATGCGACGCTGTTCCAGACCGCCGACAATATCGAGTCCGCCTGGCGAATCGTGCAGCCGATCCTAGATGCCTGGAAAGAAGAGCGCCTGAACATGCTCTCGATTTATCCGGCAGGCAGCGAGGGGCCGCCAGAGGCCGATGAGCTCATCCAGCGCGACGAGCGGAGCTGGAGGAAAATCGCAAATGGGGCTACTCGCCCTGCCAGCCGATGAAAATCGAGATCGCGCAAAATGATGACGAGCTCGCGCGGCAAGCCGCGGAGTGGATGCTGCAGGAGGCAAGAAAGTCCCGTGGCGTCTTCGCAGTCTCGCTCGCAGGCGGAGAAACGCCGCGCCGTCTTTACACCCTTCTCGCAACGGCGCCCTATTCGGAAAGCTTCCCGTTCGAGCGCGCGCACTGGTTCTTTGGCGACGAGCGCTTCGTGCCGCCCGATGATCCGATGAGCAACTACCGCATGGCTCGGGAGACACTGTTCGCGCGGGTGCGCGTGAAGCGGGAGAATCTGCACCCGATTCCGACGGAGAACATGACCCCGGAGCAGAGCGCGTCTCGTTACGAGCAAGAGCTGCGAAAATTCTACGGTTCGGATGAGCTCGACCCTGAGCGCCCGCTCTTCGCCATCGAGCTCTTGGGTCTGGGTAAGGACGGACACACGGCCTCGCTCTTTCCGGGAAATCCCGCTTTGCGGCAGCGGGATTCGTGGGTCGTCGCGGTCGATGCGACGCATGGGGCGCGGATCACGCTGACTTACCCGGCGCTTGATTCCGCCAGCAGCGTCGCGTTCCTCGTCTCGGGCTTCAACAAGCGCGCCGCCCTTCGCAGGCTGATACGAGGCGACCAATCCATCCCTGCTGCCCGCGTTCGGCCCTCCGGCGAGGTTTTTCTGTTTGCCGATACCCACGCGATGGCCACTGATTAATTACGCTTGACCCCAAGGCACCAAGGGGCCTTTGCTGCGTTTTGAACTTGGGTCCCGCGCAAGTTCCCGCGCGCGTCTAGTTTTGTGTCGCTCCAGGACATTGGACATGTATCGCAATCTCCAAAACGACGCCCCTGACGGCGCAACCGGTCTTTTGGCCCGTTACGCAGCCGTTCGTGCTTTGAGCGAGAGGCTTGCCGCGCCGCTATCTTCAGAGGACTGCTGCATCCAGTCCATGCCGGATGCGAGCCCGACGAAGTGGCATCTCGCCCATACGACATGGTTCTTCGAGACATTTGTGCTCGTTCCTGAGCTCACGGATTACGAAGTCTACGAGACGCGTTTCGCGTATTTGTTCAATTCCTATTACGAGGCGTTGGGCCCGAGACATTCGCGTCCCAAGCGCGGCCTCTTAACCCGCCCCGATTTGAACGAGGTCTATGCCTATAGACGCCACGTCGATGCCGCGATCGCGAAGCTGATCGAGAGCACGGGACAAGCGCAGCTCTTGAAACTCGAGCCCGTCATCGAGCTTGGCCTCCATCATGAGCAGCAACACCAGGAATTGATCTTGACCGACATCAAGCACGCCTTTTGGCTCAATCCGCTGCTTCCCAGCTACATGCCGGTGGTGCCCGCCGCGGTCCAGAGCGCGGCGCCATATGAGTGGCACGATTTCGGTGGCGGCATCGTCCCAGTCGGTCATGAGAATGAGGGATTCGCCTTCGACAACGAGAAGCCGCGCCATCTCGTGCTTCTGGCCCCCTACCGCCTCTCCTCGCGGGCAGTGACCTGCGGCGATTATCTCGCCTTCATGGAAGACGGCGGCTACCAGCGTGCGGAATTCTGGCTCTCCGACGGCTGGGCGGCGGTGGAAGCAAATGCGTGGGAGGCGCCGCTTTACTGGAAACGCGACGGCAAGAAGTGGCGGATCTTCACGCTCAACGGCGTGCGAGCGCTCAAAGCCGACGAGCCCGTCGTCCACGTCAGCTTCTACGAGGCGGCCGCTTACGCGGCATGGGCCAAGAAGCGGCTCCCCACGGAGTTCGAATGGGAAGCGGCCGCCATGCAGCAGCCGGTCGCCGGCAACTTCCTCGACCCGCGCGACGCTCATCCGAAGCCTGCGTCCGAGACGGGTTTCACGCAGATGTTCGGTGACGTCTGGGAATGGACGCGTTCGTCCTACGAGCCCTATCCCGGCTTCAAGCCGTTCGACGGCGCGGCCGGCGAATATAACGGCAAGTTCATGAGCGGACAGATGGTGCTTCGCGGCGGCTCCTGCGCCACGCCCGAGCGACACATCCGGCCCTCCTATCGCAACTTCTTCCCGCCCGCGGCACGCTGGCAATTCTCCGGCATCCGGCTCGCGGACGACGCATGACACCCTGGGCCGAGGCAAGACTCCAGCGAGACGAGCCGGCTGATGAAGGCGACGATTTTTGCGATTCGCTGCTCGAAGGCTTGAGCGCGCGGGACAAGCGCATCCCCTGCAAGTTCTTCTATGATCGCGAAGGCTCCAAGCTGTTCGAGAAGATCTGCCTTCTTCCCGAATATTATCCCACCCGGGTCGAGCTTTCGCTCATTCGTCGGCACGCTGGCGAATTCGCCGCGCTCATTGGCCCTCAATCCGAGATCGTCGAATTCGGCGCCGGCGCGAGCGAGAAGATCCGGCTGCTCTTGGATCGGCTCGACCGCCCATGCGCCTATCTGCCCGTGGACATTTCCGGCGGCTATTTGAGGGGCGTCGCGGTACGGCTCGAATCCGACTATCCGAAGCTCGCGGTGCTTCCCATCGTCGCCGACTTCTCGCGTGATTTCGAGCTCCCCTCGACGCGCGCGCTTCGCCGCATCGGATTCTTCCCCGGTTCGACGATCGGGAATTTCGAGCCCGAGGAGGCGCGAAATTTCCTTAACCGCGCCGCGCGGCTCTTGAAGGGCGGCGGGCTCCTTATCGGAGTCGATCTGGTCAAGGACCCGGCGCTCCTCCATGCTGCCTATAACGACGGTGCCGGCGTGACGGCGGCGTTCAACAGGAATCTTTTGGTCCGCGCGAACCGCGAACTTGGAGCGAACTTCGAACCCGCGCGGTTCTTCCATTATGCGCCCTATGATCCTTATCGTCGCCGCATCGGCATGTATCTCGTGAGCACCTGCGCTCAGCGTGTGCATTTGCCCGGGCGCACGATCGCGTTCGCCGAAGGCGAAGCCATCCACACGGAATGGTCACAGAAATACACGGTCGAGAGCTTCCGGACGCTTGCGGCGGAGGCCGGATTCATTCCGCGCGCCGTGTGGTGCGACGAGGCCCGGCTGTTCAGCCTTCACTGGCTGGAAGCGCCCTAGACTATCGGCGGGCGACACGTCCCTTAAGCGCCTCAGCGATTTCCTCGAATACGCCGCCCCAATCGCCCCAGGTCCTTTGCCGGAACAGCCGCATGGTCGGGTACCAAGGACTATCGGCGCGATCGAGCATCCAGCGCCAATCCGGCATGTATTTCAGCGCCACCCAGGTAGGTCGCGCAAGTGCGCCCGCAAGATGCGCAAGCGACGTGTCGCAGGTGATGACGAGATCGAGATTCTCCATGACCGCGGCGGTGTCGACGAAAGAATCGGGCCCGTCATCGAACCCCTCAAGCCTCTCGACCGCCATCCCGACGGGGAGATCGTCCAGCTGCTCGGCGCCCAAATTCTTCTGAAGACTGATCAGCCGGACGACGGCAATCTGCGAAAGCGGGAAAAGAGCGCGTAACGGGAACGAGCGTCCGGTAATCAATGCCCCGCCCTGCCAGAGCCCGCCTTGCCAATGGATGCCCACCTTGAAGCCATTCGCGCCGAGTTTCGAGCGCCACCGATCGACGCGTTCCGGATCGGCGTGCAAGTAAGGCACGGATGCCGGAATGTTCGCGAGGTCCGTGCGCAGCCAATAAGGAAGGCTCATCAGCGCGCATTGGAAATCGTAGTGACCTCCTTCGACCGAGCTAATGAGGCGAACCTTGTCCGAGATCCCCACGAGGACAGCCATGTGGCGGCGATCAACGAAGAATGTGACGGCCGCGCCGCGCTCAACGAGCAGGGTCAGATAGCGGATGAACTGGATTTCATCGCCGGCCCCCTGCTCGGCATAGACGAGAATCGACCGGCCCTTGAGATCCTCGCCTTTCCAATCCGCGATTCCCTCCGTGCGGCGGCAATAGGCGGGCGACTTGATGCGCCATCGCTCTTCGTAGTCCTTCCATCCTTCGACGAGCTCGCCCATCGTCAATTTGGCCAGGCCGCGGGCGAACGTGGCGTCCGGATAATCGGGCTGGAGTGCCAGCGCGCGGCCATAGCTTGAGAGCGCCTCGTCGAACCGCCTCAAGCCGACCAGCGATCTGCCGCGGTTGTAGAAGGCTTGAGGGTGGTCGGGTTTGCGCGCCAGCACGCGGTCGAAGACCTCCACGGCTTCCGCGGAACGCTCGAGATCCTCGAGGGCGACGCCGTGCGCATTGAGCACGTCGGCATTGTCGGGATCGAGCGCGAGAGCGTGCTCGAAATCGGCCATGGCCTCGCCCAAGCGCTTCATGTCCCGAAACACGACACCGCGATTGAGAAAGGCTTCGGCGTAGTCGGGCTTAAGCGCCATAGCGCGTTCGAGACTCGCGATCGCCTCGTCAAATCGCTTGAGATCGCAAAGCACCGCCCCGCGGTTGCTGTGGGCTCCGGCATAGCCGGGATCGCACGCGATCGCGCCCTCGAAGCTCGCCAGAGATTCTTCGTTGCGCTTCATTTCGCGCAGCACGATGCCGCGATTGTAAAACGCCTGCGCGTAGCCGGGCCGGAGCGCGATCGCGGCGTCAAGGTCGGCCAGCGCCTCCTCAAAACGCTTCAAATCGAACAGCACATTCCCGCGGTTGCTGAAATAACCCGGACTCCTGCTGTTGATCGCCAAGGCGCTGTCGAAGGCGACAAGCGCGTCCTCCAGACGTTTCAAGCCGGCCAGCGCGATGCCTCGATTGTTGTGGGCGTCGGCATGGCGCGCATTAAGCAAAAGCGCGCGTTCAAAGCTCAAAACCGCCTCATCGAGACGGCGCAGCTGATAGAGGGCGCTACCGCGATGGAAATACGCGTCAGCGGAACGCGGATCGAGTTTAAGTGCGTGGTCGAAGGTCACGACCGCCTCCTCGAAACGCTTGAGGTCGATCAGTGCATTGCCGCGATTGCTGAGCGCCTGGATGAAATCGGGTTTGAGCGCAAGCGCGCAATCATAGGCGACGAGCGCTTCCTCGAAGCGCTTGAGATCGCGGAGCGCATTGCCGCGATTGTTGAAGAGGATCGGGTTCCTTGCCTCGATGACGATCGCCCGGTCGATGAGCTCGAGTCCGGCCTCGGGATTCCCGCCCTGGACCTCGGTGACGCCGAGAAGCCCAAGCGCTTCGGCGTGCCGCGGGTTCTGGTTGAGGAATTGCCGGTACAAAGCTGCCGCGTCCTTGAGCCGGCCTTTCCGATGGAGCGCGATCGCCTCTTCAAGCACGGATCCGCATCCTCACCGCGTCGGCGATCTCCGCAAACACGCTGCTCCAGTCGCCGGCCGTCTTCTGGCGGAACAGGCGCATCGTGGGGTACCAAGGGGAATCCTCGCGCTCCATCATCCAGCGCCATTCGGCTGCCCATTTCAGCGCCACCCAGACGGGGCGAGCGAGCGCGCCCGCGAGATGGGCGACCGAAGTGTCGCAGGTGACGACGAGATCAAGCCCGGCCATAACGGCGGCTGTATCGATGAAGCCGGATTCGTTGTCGAAGTCGCCGAGCGTTTCGACCATCATTCCATGGGGCAGGCTTTGCAGCTGCTCGACACCTTGATTCCTCTGAAGGCTGATCAGGCGAACCTTCGGAATCCGAGACAAGGGAAAGAACTCGCGCAACGGGATCGGACGGCCATCTCCGCGGGGAGCACTCTGCCAAGCTATGCCGATCTTGAACCCTTCTCTCCCCAGCTTCGCGCGCCAAAGCGCGGACCGGTTGGGATCGGCAGCGAGATAGGGCACGTCTGACGGTATGGAAGAGAGATCGGTGTCGAACTTGAGCGGCAGGCTCATCAGCGCACATTGATAATCGAAGCGGTCTAGAGGCGCGACGGAAGCGATCAGACGGATCGACGCCGGCAACGCCCCGAAGATCCCGAACAACCGCTGCGGCGCGAGAAATGTCACTTCCGCTCCCTTCCGCGCCAGCAAGGGGAGATAGCGCGCGAATTGGATCATGTCGCCGTTCGCCTGCTCGGAATAGACGAGGATCGAGCGCCCCGGAACGTCCTCTCCCGCCCACTCCGGCGCATGATCCGGACGCTCGCCCGCGTGGTCCATCGCCTCCCAGCGATGCTCATAGTCACGCCAGCCGCCCTTAAGATCACCCAATCGCAAGCGGCAAAGACTTCGTCCGAACAGCGCGTGCGCGTAATCAGGTTTCAACGCGATGGCGCGATCGAAGTCTTCCAAGGCTTCTTGCGGACGCCTCAGCTTCAAAAGCGCATTGCCGCGATTGTTGAAGAATTCGGCGCGATCGGCGTTCAACGCAAGCGCGGCGTCGAAAGCGGCAAGCGCTTCGTCCAGGCGCTCGAGGTCTAAGAGCGTCACGCCGCGGTTGGTAAGCGCCAAGGCTCCATCGGGTTTGAGCGCAAGCGCGCGGTCAATACTTTCGAGCGCCTCTTCGAAGCGCTCGAGCCCGCGCAAGGCAGTGCCGCGGTTGTTCAACGCTTCGGCATAGTCGGGTTCGAGCGCAAGAGCGCGATCAAGGTTGACCAACGCTTCGTCGAACCGCTTGAGTTGCGAAAGCACGTTGCCGCCGTTGTTGAGCGCCTCGACATAGTTGGGCTTCAGAATGAGCGCGCGATGGAAACAGGTAAGCGCCTCGGGCAAGCGCGCCAAGGCCTGTAACGTCACGCCTTTGCCGTTGAGCGCTTCCACCGAGTTCGGGTCTATGCCGAGCGCAGCATCGAAGGAATGAAGCGCCTCTTCCGATCGCTGCAAGTCTTGAAGCACGTTGCCGCGATTATTCAAGGCTACGGGATGATCGGGCCGGATCGCCAAAGCGCGATCGAGCCGTAAGAGCGACTCATCCAAGCGGCGGAGCTGCCGCAGAGCGATCGCGCTGCTGATGAGCGCCTCGACATAGACCGGCCTCGCTGCGAGCGCTCGGTCAAAGCTTGCCGACGCCTCGTCGAGGCGCTTCAGCGCCAGCAGCGTATTGCCCCGCCCATGATGGGCCTCGGCAAAATCGGGCTTGATTTCGAGTGCACGATCGTAAGCCGTAAGCGCGTCGTCGAACCGCTTCAAATCGCGCATGACATTGCCACGATTGTAATGCGCTTCGGCAAAGCGCGGATTGATCTCAAGGGTGCAATCGAAAGAGGCGAGCGCCTCCTCGTATTGCTTCAAATCGCGCAGCGCGTTGCCGCGGTTTATGAAGAAGCTCGGATTCTTCGGATTGATCCGGATCGCCTGGTCGATCAGTGCGACGCCGCCCTTGAAGTTCTTGCGCTGGATCTCGATGAGGCCAAGAAAGCTCAAGGCATCGGCATCATGAGGATTCCGCGCCAAAATCTTGCGGTAAAGCGTCTCGGCTTCGGCGAGCTTGCCTTCCTGGTGGAGCGCGAGTGCTTGCCGGAGCACGCCTCAACTCTTCCAGTATTGCCGGAACTCTGTCGCGACGACGCGATCGTAAGGCGGATCTCCTTTCAAGATTCCGATGTCGCGCGTGAACTGATTCATGCCGGCGACGAAGGACTTCGAGATCGATGCGTCGTAATAGGGCAAATCGCGGCGGATGAGCTCGGCGATTAGTTCGGCTTCGGACGGCGGAAACAGCTTGCGCCCGACTTCCGTGGCCCGCTCCGGGTCGGCGCGGAGCGCTGCGTGCGTGTTGACGATGGCACGGATCGCCGCCGCAGCGACATCGGGCGAATGATCGATCAGACGATCGGTCGCCGCGATCGAAGCCATGGTATAGTTGAAAGCGGGCTTCGGCCCGTCGCCGCGGCGAACGTCGAGCACGACCGTGCCAACGCCCCGGCGCACAGCGACTTCCGCGCCCATGCCGTTTGCCCAAAAACCGTCGATCTTCCTCTCTTCGAGAGCGCGCGCGGCGGTGACGCCGAAATTCACGCCCGCTCCTTGGGCACCGGGAACGGGCGCGATTTTCACCTGGTCGCGATCAAGATCGATGCCCGCCTCGTTCAGGAGCCGCCGCAAACCCATCTCGACCCACGGCGCAGCGCCGATGCTCTTGCCTTTGACGATCGCGACATCGCCCCGCTTCGCATGCAAGTCCGAATGCATGACCAGGAACCAGTACATGCCCTGCCCTTGCGCGCAGAGGAGCTTGACGCCGTCCCACTCGGGAAAAGCCGCGAGCGCTGAATGGGCCGAGCCGCCGACGAAGTCGACCGCGCCGCCCTTGAGGGCCGCGTAAGCCTTGTCGACGGGGAAGATCAGCTCGAGCGAGACGTCGAGTCCTTCGCGTTTGAAAAATCCAAGCTCGATCGCAGCCGCGGCCGGGAAGTAGGAGTTGGAGATGATATCGGGGACGGCCAGCTTCATGAGCAATCCAACTCACTCATTGTAGAATCTGCTGGCGGTTCATCGCTGCCTATTTCCGGCTTTCGTCGTAGTAGTGGATCTCGAACAGCATGCAACCGCGCTCGGATTTGAAGGGCCCGTGATGCACGCCGGGCGGGCGACAAGCGTAAGTGGGGCTCAAGAACGGTTCGCCGCCCTTGCCTTGTGAATCGTTGCCGACGATCAGGTCTCCGGAGAGGAGATAGACCTCCTCCCAATGATCGTGCACGAAAGGCGCGGTCGTGTAAGTGCCCGGGTCGAAGCGCAAGAGCCGCGTGCGGCTTCCCGTCTTCTTCTTCTCGTCGATGTCACTCGCGAGAATCTTCTGCTTGATGCCGTCGGGATAGCCTTCCGGAGTCGCCCAGCCTCGGCTCATGTCGAGGCGTTCGAATTCGAGATGCGGTTTGTTCATGGGCATGCGCGTTTCGCCTTCTGCCTAACCCAGATTGGGCAGGCTGATGATGTCGTAATGATGCGCGATTTTGCGCTTCAAGACCGGGTCTTCCAACTCGAATTCGAAGCGCACGGCGGGGCGCACGCCGCCGTGCACGGGAAGCGTGCCGCAGAACATCAACGTGCCCTCGTTTAACCGGCCTTTCGCATAGCGCCGGATCAGGTCTTCGGGATGACGCATGCCCGCGACCGTGCCTTCCTGATAAAGCGTGCGCTTGCCATCCATAGTCGCAAAGGACCGCAGCACCAGCCGGTCCCAATGCGAAGCAACTTCGCCAAAGGGCCAGAAGGTTTCCGCGACCGGCTTGTCGCACATCTGCTTGGAAACGGAGACACCATAGGCCTCGACCTCGCGGTCGGTGTGGTCGGAGCCCGTACTGACCCAGAGCCGGCCGCCGGTCTCGAGCAGCACGAACTCGACCTCGCCGCTCGATTGCGAGCCCAGCACCTCGATCGAGCTTTCGATCGTCAGCCGCGCAGCCGCGGCGCGATAGAAGATCGGGGTCGTCGCCGGCCGCTTTACGCCGAGCGCGGCAAGCTCCTGTATGTGTTTTTCGACCGCAGCGGCATCGCGGCCGGTCCAGCCAGCAATCACGGCCTCGGTGATGCGGGTGTCCCGCCGCAAGATGCCGGCGGCATCTTCGAACACGAGCGAGAGGACTCTTCCGTTCACGAACCGCTCTAATGCCGATGGATATTGGGTGGATGTCGCATGATTGCCGACGCCCGGTCAAATCGCCTTGCGAAGCGATAACACCCTGGAAAAGCATAAAATTCACCGCTCGCCGACGGGTTGCGCTCCTCTGCCCTTCCCCAGTTCCAGCGAGAGGCTTACGGTGCCGGCGAACCGCGTCGCGGACTGGGAAATCAGGGGGGACGAGATGTCCAAAGCCAAAGCTCCGAAGGTCACCCGGCGCAATCTCTTGAAAGGCGCGGCGCTCGCGGGCGCAGCCGCAGCGGCACCTCTTGCGGCGCAAGCAGCGGCGGCACCAGCGCCGGGCCCCGCGCGCACCACCTCGCCGCCTCAGCCTGACGACACCTACACCGTCGACGGCAGCCCGATCGTGCAGACGAGTTCGGGCTCGGACTTCATGCTCGATGTGCTGAAATCGGTGGGCTTCGAATATGTCGCCGCGACCTGCGCCTCGAGCTTCAAGGGCCTCCACGAGTCGATCGTGAATTACGGCGGCAATGCCGCGCCCGAATTCATCACGACGACACATGAAGAGACGTCCGTTGCAATCGCGCATGGCTACGCCAAGGTCGAGAACAAGCCGTTGCTCGTTTGCGCGCACGGCACCGTCGGGCTTCAGCACGCCTCGATGGCGGTCTATGACGCGTTCTGCGACCGCGTGCCCGTCTTCATGTTCGTCGGCAACATCTTCGATGTGACCAACCGCTCGAACGAGGTGAACTGGGTTCATTCCTCGCAGGACGATGTCGCCATGGTGCGCGACTTCGTCAAATGGGACGATCGCCCGGGCTCACTCCAGCACTTCGCGGAATCGGCCGTGCGCGCCTACAAGATCGCGACCACGCCGCCGATGGGGCCGGTGATCCTCGCCGTCGACACGGAAATGCAGGAGGGACCGATTCCGGGGGGCGAAAAGCTCTCAATCCCGAAATTGCCGTCGACCGCGATGCCGCAGGGCGAAGCGGGCGCCGTCGCCGAAGTGGCAAAGCTCCTGGTGAATGCGGAGAACCCGATCCTCGTCGCCGACACCTATGGCCGCAGCCAGCAGGCGGTCGATCATCTGGTCGAGCTTGCCGAGACCCTGCAATGCGGAGTCGTAGATCTCGCCGCGCGGATGAATTTCCCGACGCGCCATCCCTTGAACCAGAGCAATCGCGGCGCGCGGGGGACGGTCGGTCAGGCGGACGTGGTGTTGGGTCTCGAGGTCGTCGACTTCTGGGGCGTGACGCATGCTTTCCGCGAGCACATCGTGTCGAGCTCGTCGCCGACAACGAAGCCCGATGCCAAGATCATCAGCATCAGCTCGGGCGATCTGTTCTTAAAATCGAACTTCCAGAACTTCCAGCGCTTCGAGCCGGTCGATCTCGCGCTCGCGGCGGACGCGGCGACCACGATGCCGGCGCTGATCGAAGCCGTGAAGCGTCAGATCAGCACCGAGATGAAATCGAAGTTCGGAGCCCGCGGTGCGAAGCTCGCCGAGGCGCATAAGGCGGCGCTTGCCCGCGTGCGCGCCGATGCGGCCAATGGCTGGGACGCGAGCCCGATCACGACCGCGCGTCTGTCGGCCGAGCTGTTCGAGCAGATAAAGACCGAAGACTGGTCGTGGGCCTCGACCAAGCCGTCCGGTATTTCGAGCTGGCCGCAGAAGCTCTGGGCGATGGACAAGTACTACAACTACACCGGCGAGTCGGGCGGCAACGGCATCGGTTTCGGCGCGGCGGCCGCGGTCGGTGCTGCGCTCGCGAACAAGAAGCACGGGCGCTTGACGTTCACCATCCAGCCCGACGGCGACCTGATGATGGGGCCGGGGATCTTATGGACCGCGGCGCATCACAAGATCCCGATTCTTTATGTGATGCACAACAACCGCGCCTATCAGCAGGAATATATGGGCTTCCAGAGGATCGCGAACCGGCGCCAGCGCGGCATCGAGCGCGCCCATATCGGCACCACACTGCGCGAGCCCTTCATCGACTATGCGACGGTGGCCAAGGGCTTGGGCGTCTATTCGGAAGGCCCGATCGACAATCCGAAGGATTTGGGCCCCGCCTTGAAGCGCGCCATCGCGGTCGTGAAGCGCGGCGAGCCGGCACTGCTCGACGTGGTCACGCAAGGGCGCTAAGAACACGGCAAAACAAGACGAGGAGAGCATGTCGGCGCGGATCAATCATATCGGGATCACCAGCGACTATTACGCCATGAACGCGCGCTTCTATCAGGCGCTGTTCGGGATGAAGACCGGCACCAAGCGCACGCTCCACCCGTCGCGCGCGATCTCGGTCGGCGACGGCTATGTCGGCATGACGCACATCCCGCGTCGCGACGGCAGACTCGCCGGCCTCGATCATTTCGGCATCGAGGTCGACGACATCGAGGACACTATCGCCCGCATGAAGAAATTCGATCCCGAGATCGATGCGTTGAAGCGCCCGCCGATCCGCCCTTTTGCCGCCTTCAGCACGCATGATCCCGACACCAACATCTTCGACCTCTCGCAGCGAAACATCGGCTTCCAGAAGGACGTCTATGCCGAGAACACGGGCGAGGCCGCGCACACGCGCACGATCAACCACATCGCGCTTCGGACC
>DASQHF010000131.1:0-2022 GCA_035632215.1 Micropepsaceae bacterium
TCACCTCTTTTGCCACCTCCCCGCCCAAGTCCGCGCAGTAGCCGCGCCAGAGGACGATCCAGGCCTCATGGTCCTCGGCGCGGACCGGCCGCACCTGCAAATCGGACGTCATGGCTCGTTTCCCCCCGAGGTAGTGGAAAACGGAACGGCGCCGGCTCTCAACCGGCGCTTTCGGAAAGTCAGATATCTTACCGCCTAAATCTGGAAGTCGACCGGAAACTCGTGGTCCATCTCCTGGGATGGACGTTCCGATCCGGCTTTGCCGATGACGCGCGCCGGCACGCCGGCAACGGTCGTGTGCGGCGGCACCGGTTTCAAGACGACGGAGCCCGCGCCGACGCGGCTGTATTCGCCGATCTCGATATTGCCCAAGACCTTGGCGCCGGTGGACAACAGCACGCCGCGGCGAACCTTGGGATGGCGGTCCTCATTCTCCTTGCCGGTCCCGCCCAGCGTGACCCCATGCAGCATGGAGACATCGTCGCCCACTTCAGCGGTCTCCCCGATGACGACGCCTGTCGCGTGATCGATCATGATCCCGCGCCCGAGCTTCGCCGCGGGATGAATATCGACGGCGAAAAGATCCGACATCCGGTTCTGCACGAAGAGCGCCATCACCTTGCGCCCGCCGGTCCACAGGTAGTGCGCGACGCGATAGCTTTGGAGCGCGTGGAAGCCTTTGAAGAAGAGGAAAGCCTGAACATAGGAATGGCAAGCGGGGTCGCGTTGATAAACGGCGGACAAATCGGCCCGGACGGCCTCGCCCATTGCCGGAGCGGAATCGAAAGCTTCCTCGAAGATTTCCCGCACCTGCATCGGCGAGAGATCCTCGTTCCCGACCTTCTTGGCCAAATGATAGGACAGCGCCTGCTCAAGCCGCTCATGTTTGAGAATAGTGGCGTGCGCGAAGCTCGCGAGCTCGGGCTCGCTTTCGGCGATCTGCTCCGCTTGCTCGCGAACCGCAGACCAGATCGGGTCGCAGCTCGCGACGTTCTCGCGCGACTTCAATTTCCGCTCGTCTCTCATGGCGCCATTCTATGTCAGGCTCGCGTCACCCAATAGCTTAGAACGCTGCTTTAGTGAAAGAAGTACCGTTCCACACAGAATGATCCGTATAAACCATCTTCCGCGCGGCGCGGCGCTCGCATATGGTCCGGCCCGAGAAATCTTCCGGAAAATCCTCATGTCCGACTACTCGCCGACGCTCAACTTGCCCGCGCCCGAAACGCTCGATCTTCTATTAAGCCGCCGTTCGGGCTCGGCCAAAGCGATGAAGGGCCCGGGCCCGAGCCCGACCGAGCTCCGGCGCATCATGGCTGCTGGCGTTCGCGTACCCGATCACGGGAAGCTGGCGCCTTGGCGCTTCATCATCTTCGAAGGCGAAGGCCGCGAACGGATGGGCGAGATTCTCGCCGAGGCCATGGCGAATGAGCGCGATTCCACGCCCGAACGGATCGAAGTCGAGCGGAAGCGTTTCCTGCGCGCGCCCGTCATCATCGGCGTTGTCAGCCGTGTCCGCGAACAGATTCCGATTCCGGTCTGGGAGCAGCAGCTCTCCGCCGGAGCCGTGTGCATGAACATGGTGCTCGCGGCCCACGCCTTGGGCTTCGTCGCCAATTGGATCACCGAGTGGTGCGCCTATCATCCGAAAGTGCTGGAGCGCATCGGACTCAAACCCACCGAACGAATGGCCGGATTCATCTATATCGGACATGCGGTAGACCCGCTGGAGGATCGTCCGCGGCCGCCGCTTGAATCCATCACCACGCGATTCTGAGCGACTCCTAGCCGCGCTCGTAGAGGACCGCGTTCCAGAAACGGTAGCGGTGCGAGCCGGTCTTGGAGAAGCCGCGCTTCTTCAAGACGCGCCCGATGATGGCGTTGAAATAGCCATGAGCCACCAGAACGGCGATGCCGTTATGCGCTTCCGCACGCTTGACCAGGATGTCGGCAGCGACCACGGCGCGCGCTTTGGTGCGCCGGTAATTCTCGCTCTGGGGATGGAAGCCGGCATGCCACAGG
>DASQHF010000132.1:0-2337 GCA_035632215.1 Micropepsaceae bacterium
AAACTTACGCCTCTATGTCGTTCCCGGCGATTTGCCGGGAACGACAAACTATGAGGGCCGCCAATCGCGTCAGAACAACCCCAGGATCTTGCCGTCGGGCCCGACGTCGATCGAATCGGCCGCCGGCACTTTGGGCAGGCCCGGCATGGTCATGATCTCGCCGCAGATCGCGACGACGAATTCGGCGCCCGCGGAAAGCCGCACTTCGCGAACGTTGACCACGTGATCGGCCGGAGCGCCCTTGGCGTCGGGATTGGTCGAGAAGCTGTATTGGGTCTTCGCCACGCAGATGGGGAGCTTGCCGTAACCCATCGCCTCGAACGCTGCGAGCTGGTCTTTCACCGACTTGTCGGCCGAGATGTCCTTGGCGCGGTAGATCTCGCGCGCGATGGTGCGAACCTTTTCATAGAGCGGCATCTCGTCGGGATAGAGGAACTTCAATCTGCTCCGGCCTGACTCGCAGATCTTCACCACCGCACGAGCGACTTCGGCAGCACCCTCGCCGCCCATCGCCCAGTGATCGGCCATGAAGGCTTCGACCCCGAGCTTGGCGCAAGCAGTCCGCACGAGATCGATCTCGGCCGGCGTATCGGCCGAGAAGCGGTTCAAGGAGATCACCGGCACCAATCCAAATTTCTGCACGTTCTCGACATGGCGGGCCAGATTCGACATGCCCGCTTCGAGCGCCTTCAAGTTCTCGGTCTTCAGGTCTTCCTTCTTCACGCCTCCGTGCATCTTGAGCGCGCGGATGGTGGCGACGAGGACGACGCAGGAAGGCTCGAGCCCCGCCTTGCGGCACTTGATGTCGATGAACTTCTCGCCGCCCAAATCGGCGCCGAAGCCCGCTTCCGTGACGACATAATCGCAGAGCTTCAAGGCTGTCGTCGTTGCGAGCACCGAATTGCAGCCATGCGCGATGTTGGCGAACGGTCCGCCATGGATGAAGGCGGGCGTGCCCTCGAGCGTCTGGACGAGATTGGGCGCGAGCGCGTCCTTCAAGAGCGCCGTCATCGCGCCCTGCGCCTTCAAGTCGCCAGCGCGTACCGGCTTCCGGTCGCGCGTATAGCCGACGATGATATTGGCAAGCCGCTTCTTCAAGTCATCGAGGTCGGAGGCGAGACAGAAGATCGCCATCACTTCAGAGGCGACCGTGATGTCGAAGCCGTCTTCGCGCGGGAAGCCATTCGCGACGCCGCCGAGCGAGGAGACGATCTGGCGCAGCGCGCGGTCGTTCATGTCCATCACGCGCCGCCAGACGATGCGGCGCGGATCGATGCCCGTCGAATTGCCCCAGTAGATGTGATTGTCCATCAACGCGGCCAAGAGATTGTTGGCCGAGGTGATGGCGTGGAAATCGCCGGTGAAGTGGAGGTTGATGTCCTCCATCGGGATCACTTGCGCATAGCCACCGCCGGCCGCACCGCCTTTGACACCAAAGGAGGGCCCGAGCGAGGGCTCGCGCAGGCACAGCATTGCTTTCTTGCCGATGTGGTTGAGCGCATCCGTCAAGCCGACGGTGGTCGTGGTCTTGCCTTCGCCCGCGGGCGTAGGCGTGATCGCGGAGACGAGGATGAGCTTCCCGTTCGGCCGGTCTTTCAGCGACTTCACGTAATCCATCGACACCTTGGCCTTGTAGTGGCCATAGAGCTCGAGGCTCTCGGGGCCTATGCCAAGCCGCTCGCGCGCGATGTCGATGATCGGGACCTTCTTCGCGGCTTGCGAAATTTCGATGTCGGACTTGGGATTCTGGTGCTGCGAGGCCGGCATGGGAAACCCTTCTTGTGAAGTAACGATTAGCCGAGGCGCGTGCCGGCGGCGAGGTTGATGGACTTGGCGAAATCGCCGGCGGGGACTTTGCCGCCGTCGGCAGGCTTTACGCGGGTCACGCGGATGCGGCCATCGGCGCAGACAACGGAGAAACCGTCGGCGCCGACATCGAGGACCTCTCCGAGCTTGCCGCCAATGCCTTTGGGATCCTTGGCGGGAAGGGGTTTGGCCTCGAAGATCTGGAGCGTCTTGCCGTCGTGGGTCGTCCACGCGCCGGGCGCGGGATTGCAGCCGCGGATGAGATTGTAGATTGGCCGCCAGGGCTTGCCCCAATCGATCTTTGCGTTCTCGGCGCCGCATCGCCCTTCATAGGTCGCGAGACTCTCGTCCTGCTTGATGCGCGGCGCCTTGCCGGCCTTGACGAGGTCCACGGATTCCATCATCGCGTCCACGCCCATCGGGAACAGACGATCGAAATAGACTGTGCCCAGCGTGTCGTCGGCGCTGATCGGCGTCTTCTTTTGGATGAGCACGTCGCCGGTATCGAGACCGTTATCGGGCCAGAAGATC
>DASQHF010000133.1:0-5801 GCA_035632215.1 Micropepsaceae bacterium
AGGAGGCGGTGCTCGCGGCGAACGCCTCCTGGCTGTTCCGCGCGATACCGTTTCTCGTCTTCGCCTTCACCTGGGTGGCGGCGGCGCTGGTGCCGGCCTTTGCCGTCGATCTGCCCTTCGCCTACGCGGCCGATTTCATCGCCGTCGTCGCGCTCTTGGGAAGCGCGCGCTTCTTTTTGGCGCTTGCGGGTCTGGATGTCGGCACGAGCTTCGGCGGCATCGGCGCGAGCCGCGAGGTGATGATCGCTTCGCTCGCCGAACCCGCGATGCTGATGATCGTCTTCTCGCTCGCTCTGATCGCGGGCACGACCAATCTTTCCGCGATCTCCCATTTCATGGCCGGAACGCTGACCTTGCGCGCTTCTCTTGCGCTCGCTCTTGTCGGCTTCATCATGGTGGCGATCGCGGAGAACGCGCGCATCCCAGTGGACAATCCGGCGACCCATCTCGAGCTCACCATGGTGCACGAGGCCATGGTGCTCGAATATTCGGGACGGCATCTCGCACTCATCGAATGGGCGGCGTCGCTGAAATTGCTGCTCTACGTTTCGCTTCTTGCCGCGGTCTTCGCGCCCTGGGGTATGGCAGCCGAAGGGGACGGGCCGGCGGCTTATCTGCTCGGTCTCGCGCTCTATCTGGCGAAGCTCGTCATCGGAGCCTTGCTCTTGGCGTTCTTCGAGATCTCGATCGCGAAGATGCGCGTCTTCCGCGTGCCGGAATTCTTGGGCGCTGCCCTGATGCTGGGACTGCTTGCGACCATTCTCCAGTTCGTTTCGCGGAGCCTGTAGATGAGCAGCAGCGCCGCTTTCGACATTTCGCATTTCTTCTCGGGCGCGCTCGTGCTCTTGAGCTTCATGTTGCTCTATCAGGACCGCATGCCGGCGCTCATCAACATCTTCGCCTTGCATGCGACGGCGCTTGTGTTCGCGGTCGTCTGGCAAGGCTATGTCCAGAGCGCGCCCTCCCTCTACGTCACCGCTGCGATCGCGTTTGCGGTGAAAGCGGTGATTATTCCGCTCGCGCTCCACCGTATCGTCGAGCGGTTGGGCGTTCACCGCACGATCGAAACGGTTGTGGGCATCGGTCCGACGATGCTGTTGGGCATGGGACTGGTCGCGCTCTCCATGGTCGTGATGCTCCACGTTACGGAGGGAGCGAGCGCGGTGGCGCGCGAGGACATGGCGCTCGCGCTTTCCGTCGTTCTCTTGGGGCTCCTCATCATGGTCACGCGGCGTTACGCCGTGACGCAGGTCATCGGCTTCATGTCGATCGAGAACGGCCTCATCCTCGCGGCGGCCGCCGCCAAAGGCATGCCGCTGGTGGTCGAGATCAGCGTCGCGCTCTCGATCCTCGTCGCCTTCATCGTCATCGGGATATTCCTCTTCCGAATCCGCGAGCGTTTCGACACGGTCGATGTTGCAGCGCTTGATCGTTTCCGGGGAGAGCGGCGATGAGCCTGCCCCTGGAGCCGATCTACGGCGTGCTGCTGATCCCCGCAGCCGCGGCGGCGATCCTGTCGCTGATTTCCTCCTACACGCTTGCCTCGCGCCTGAACGTGCTCGCCTCGTTTTTCACCTTCCTGTTCGCGCTCGCGCTGTTCGTCGTCCGGCCAGAACCCAACGGCCTTTTCCTGGTCGACGATCTGAACGTCGTCTTCATCGTGCTGAACACCTTTGTCGGCTTCACCACCAGTATCTTTTCCGTCGGCTATATCGGGCACGAGCTCGAGACCGGAAGGCTCACGCCGGGCTATTTGCGCTTCTATCATGCGATGTATCAGGTGCTGATGTTCGGGATGAACCTCGCGCTCACCGCCAACATCACCGGCCTGATGTGGGTGGCGATCGAGCTGGCGACGCTTACGACCGTGCTTATGGTCGGCATTTACCGCACGCATGAGGCGCTCGAAGCCGCATGGAAGTATTTCATCCTGGGCAGCGTCGGAATCGCGCTGGCGCTTTTCGGCACGATCCTCGTCTATATCGCCGCTCAGCCCGTGGTTGGCGAGGGACTCGACGCGATGCGCTGGTCGATGCTGATCAGCCAAGCCGCGCATTTCGATCCGGCACTCTTGAATGTCGCTTTCGTGTTCCTGCTTCTGGGCTACGGCACGAAAGTGGGGCTCGCGCCGCTGCACGCCTGGCTCCCGGATGCCCATGCGGAAGGCCCGACGCCGATTTCCGCCGTGCTCTCGGGGCTCCTCTTGAACGTCGCGCTCTATGCGGTGCTGCGATTCAAGATCCTCCTGACGGCGAATGGCGCGGCCATTGCGCCCGGGCCACTGAAGGTAGGGATGGGCTTGACCTCGCTCGTCTTCGCCGCGTTCATGCTCTACCGCCGCCGCGACATCAAACGGCTGTTCGCGTATTCCTCGATCGAGCACATGGGGATCATCGCCTTTGCTTTCGGCATGGGCGGCGCGCTCGCGAACTTCGCCGGACTCCTGCACATGACCATGCACAGCCTGACGAAGTCCGGGATATTCTTTACCGTCGGCAACATTACCCGCATCAAAGGCACGCAGAAGATTGCCGACATCAAGGGGCTGACCGAAAGTCATCCTGCGCTCGGCTGGCTTCTGGTGATGGGTGTGGTTGCGATCGCGGGTCTGCCGCCTTTGGGGATCTTCACCAGCGAATTCCTGGTCGTGAGCTCAACCTTCTCGCGCGAGCCTCTGCTCGCCATCCCGCTTGTCTTTGGCCTTCTCGTTTCGATCGGCGGATTGTTTTTCCGCCTGAATGGTCTCGCCTTCGGCGAGCCCACCGGCAGCACGGCGCGCGTGCGCACGTCCTATCTGCCGATAGTCGCGCATTTCGTGCTGGTCCTGATCGCGGGCATCTATCTTCCGCCCGCGCTCGTGATCTGGTTCCAGCACGTGGCAAGCCTGCTCGGGTGACGTGATGGGCTTGGACGCGCTTCTTTCGCAAGGACAAAGGGTGCCGGAGCACAGGCCGTTTCCGCGGGCGCTCGTCGACGCGAAAACGTGGCGCGCGGCGATCGCGGAGCTCGAAGCGGGCCACGTTTCACTCTTGAGCCTGTGGGCCGAACCGAAGTCCGTGCACATGGCGCTCCTGGAAGAAAGATCGGTCGCGGTCTTGAGCCTGCCCGTGATCAACACCTTTCCCTCTGTCGGCGCGCGCCATGCCCCCGCGATCAGGCTCGAGCGCGCGATCCACGATCTTTACGGTTTCGTTCCTGAAGACGCGGACGACACACGGCCCTGGCTCGACCATGGGCGCTGGAGCAGCTCGCAGCCCTTGAGTGCGACGCCTGCGCTTCCCGATGCATCTCCCTATACCTTCCTCGACGTGGACGGCGAGAACCTGCATCAGATCCCCGTCGGCCCCGTGCACGCCGGCATCATCGAGCCCGGGCATTTCCGTTTCACCGCAAGCGGCGAAACGGTCGTGCGCCTGGAAGAGCGCTTGGGCTACGTGCACAAGGGGATCGACGGGCTGTTCGCCGGCGCGACGCTTGCACGTGCGGCTTCCTTGAGCAGTCATGTCTCGGGCGACAGCGCGGTCGCATACGGCATCGCGTTCTCGTGCGCGGTCGAAGCGGCGCTGAACGTTTCGCCGCCGCCACGCGCGCTCTATTTGCGGGCGCTGATGGCCGAGCTTGAACGGCTTGCCAACCATTTCGGAGATTTCGGTGCTATCTGCAATGACGCCTCGTTCAGCCTGATGCACGCGCATTGCGGAATCCTGCGCGAAGAGATCCTGCGCGCCGCATCGGCCGCGTTCGGTCACCGGCTGATGATGGATTGCGTCATGCCGGGCGGCGTCGCGGATGCCTATCCCGCTGGAATCACCAAGATCGAAATGCTCGTCGGCGAGATCGAGAGGCGCTTTCCGGCACTGGTTGAGGTCTATGATGCGACCGCATCCCTGCAGGACCGCACCGTCGGCACCGGCATATTGAGGCCCGAGCTCGCCAAGCGCTTTGCTGCAGGGGGCTATGTCGGCCGCGCTTCCGCACGCAATTTCGATGTAAGACGCGATTTCGCTTACGCGCCCTATGATCAGCTCTCGTTCGAGGTCCCCGTCCGCGAGGCGGGCGACGTGGACGCGCGCGTCTGGATTCGGGTCCGCGAGATCGAACAGAGCCTGTCGCTCGTCAAGCAGATCGTCGCAAAGCTCCCTTCAGGGCCTGCACGGGTAGAGGTTGTGGCAACAGCAGGCGAGGGCATGGCAATTGCGGAGGGCTTCCGCGGCGACGTGGTCGCCTGGGTACGGCTGAACGGCGATGGAACGATCGCTCGCTGCCACCTGCGCGATCCGTCCTGGTTCCAGTGGCCGCTCTTGGAGGTGGTGATCGAAGGCAACATCGTTGCCGACTTCCCGCTCTGCAACAAATCCTTCAACTGCTCCTATTCGGGACACGATCTTTGAGATGCGGCGGCTGATCTTCCAGGGCATTACCAAGCGGGTCCTGACCGAGCCTGCGCCGCGCATCGACGATGCCGGTCTGCAAGAACTCGCCAGCCGAGTGAACGAAGCGGCGAAGCGCCGCCTCGGTCGCAGCCTTTCCATCCGCGAAGTGGATGCGGGCTCGTGCAACGGCTGCGAGCTCGAGATCCACGCGCTCAACAACGCGTTCTACGACCTCGAACGCTTCGGCTTTTCCTTTGTAGCTTCGCCGCGCCATGCCGACGTACTGATGGTGACGGGTCCCGTGACCAAGAACATGCGCGAGGCCTTGGAGCGCACCTACCATGTGACCCCGGACCCGAAATGGGTGGTCGCAGTGGGCAATTGCGCCGCCGACGGCGGACACTTCGCGGGCGGTTATGCGGTCGCGGGCGGGGTGAAGGACATCATCCCCGTCGATCTTCACATCCGCGGCTGTCCGCCCAACCCGACCGAGCTCCTCTCGGGCTTGCTCGCGCTCCTCGAAAGCGCTCCGGTCAAGCGATAAGCTCGAAGTCTTTGGGAGGGAGTATGCAGCGCGTCGACTGGACATGGCCCCAAGGTAAGCGCGTCGCGGTGATCTTCAACATCTGTCTCGAAGCCTGGTCCGACGGGAAGGCGCCGGGCATCAGTCCGATGGGAAATCCGCTGCCAGCGGGCGCGCTCGACACCATGGCGATCTCCTGGGCGGCCTATGGCGTCAAGATCGGTATCTACCGTCTGCTCGACGCCTTCGCAGCGCACCGCGTGAAGGCAAGCGTGATGACGAACGCGATCATCGCCGAGCGCGCGCCCGAAGCCGTCAAGGCAGTCGCGGAAGCGGGGCACGAGGTGCTATCGCATTCCTACGCCATGGATGTGATCCCGGCGCTCCTCCCGCCTTCGGAGCAGCAGCACAACATCGCGCGCTGCACGAATCTTTTGCGCGCGGCATCGGGAGCGGCGATCGAAGGCTGGCTCAGCCCGCGGGGCACATCTTCCCCTGATTTCCCGCGGTTCCTCGCTGAAGCAGGCTACAAATGGTACGGCGACGTGTTCGACGACGATCTCCCCTATGTGCAAGCGTTCGGCGGAAAGAAAATCGTTGCCATTCCGCTGTCGACGGATGTCAACGACATGCCGTTCATGAAATACGGCAACCCGCCAAAGATGATGCTCGAATCCTTCGAGGAGAACCTGGTCATCGCGCGCGAGGCGGAGCATCGGCCGAGCCTGATCGACGTGACCGTGCACGCGCATATCTTTGGGCACCCGCGCGGCGCCTACTATCTTGAGAAGATCATTGGCGAGGCCGCCGCGGCAAATGACGTCTGGGTCGCGCGGCGGATCGACATCGCGAATTTCATGCTGACGCGGTAGGCCCATGGACCCGACCGTCGACGAGAATGCCCG
>DASQHF010000134.1:0-3278 GCA_035632215.1 Micropepsaceae bacterium
GATCAGGCGGTCGCCCGCGTAAAGCAAGGACAGACGGCCGGCAAAGCCATCGGTGTCGGTGGCGTGGATTCGCTCCATCAGCGCCCGGACCCAACCGGTGAGAAAAATGTCGCGCCGCCCAGTGCGCACATATTGCGCAGACTTCCAAGCCAGAACCTGCTGGAGCGGCTTGGAATCGGTGCTTCGTTCGACAAAGACGAGTGGACCGACCTCACGCTCGATTCGCCGCATCAGGTTCCCGCACTTCTTGATCTGCTCGGAACCAGCCGTTCGACGTGCAGCGACATAGGCGGCAAATCCCGCCGAGAGGTCCATCTTAGGCGATGGCTCGAACTCCGACGCATGGGATGCGAAGCCCCGTTGCGACGCCAGCATGTGATCGAAATCGAAGGCATGCAGCCGGCACGCCTTCAGCATCTGGGCGACGTCAAGCTCGAGACCGGGAACCGTTACGATCCCTTGAAAATCGGAGACAAACCCGCCCACAGGTCCACCGCAATATCCCTGCCTTTGAAAAGGAAAAAACGCCACGATGGAACCGCGCTCTTCCTTCATCGCAACATGGACATCGGGCCGCACGGCGGCGACGGCTTGGGTGAACTCGGGACAAAAATAGGGCGCGGCGAGCGAAGGGTTGGCCGATTGAATCGCGCGCCATTTCTGAGTCAGCTCGAATGATAAGTCTCGCGCCGGGAGTGTCGTGATCACGGAAATGCCTTGAGCGACTTCAGCCTTTTCCTGCGAACCCTAAACTCCCGGAAAGGTTCCGAGGGATCGCAAGCAAAAGCTTATGTTTATGCGCCGCATCGGACTTGTGATCGCCATCTCGGGCGAGCCGCGAAAGCTTGGGCCGGAGAGTTGGTAGAAGAGCGAACATGCGGTCGTCGCCCAACTCCGATGCACTCCTTTTTCGGCAGCGAGACGAGGCGCGCGAAAGCCGCCTGAGCGTTGAAGTTAAAGCAGGCCGCATTTTCCGCGAACGAAATTTGGGCACTCTGACTATTATTTAACCATTTGATTTAGAAAGGTAATTTTGCTCTGCTGCAATGCAGCATGAACATTCGCTGGGCAATGAGCGGGGCACTCAAGATCGCCATCGTCGATGAAAATCCAATCCGGGCGGCGATCCTGGAAGCGGGATTGCGCGAGGCCGGGCACGACAACGTCCAACACATTGCCGAACATACCAACTTGCTTGTGCGCCTGAACGCGCTCGATCCCGATGTCATTCTCATCGATTTGGAAAATCCCAGCCGCGATGTGCTGGAGCAGATGTTCCAGGTCAGCCGCGTGGTCAAAAGACCCATCGCCATGTTCGTCGAGCAAAGCGACAGCGAGTCGACGCAGGCCGCGATCGAGGCCGGTGTATCGGCCTACATCGTCGAGGGCCTGAGAAAGGAGCGCGTCAAGCACGTGCTCGATATCTCGATCATGCGCTTCAAGGCATTTTCGCGCCTGAAGGACGAACTGGACGAAGCCAAGAACGCGCTCGAGGAGCGCAAGCTGATCGATCGCGCCAAAGGTCTCCTGATGCGCGCCAAGAATCTCTCGGAAGAAGAGGCATACGCGCTTCTGCGCAAGACGGCGATGAATGAAAAGCGCCGAATCGCGGAGACCGCCCAATCGATCATCACGGCGGCGGAAATATTCAAATGATGTGTCGGAGGAGATCATGAGGCGGTTGCGGATCGGCTATGTGCCGCTCACCGACGCGGCTGTCCTCATCGCCGCGGCCACGCATGGCTTCGCGGAAAGCGATGGCCTAGTGCTCGAACTCGTGCGCGAAGTCTCATGGGCCAATATTCGCGACAAGCTCATCCTGGGCCACTTCGACGCTACTCACATACTGGCGCCGTTTGCCGTCGCGACCAGCTTGGGTCTCGGAGATTTCCGAGCGCCGCATCTCGCGTCAGCGCGCGTTCCTGTCTGCGCCGGGAGAAGCAAAGCCCGATTGGCGGATCGTCACCGAAGTCGCGCGCCGCTTGGGGTTTGAGGCGGCATTCAATTACCGCGGGCCCGCGGAGATTTTCCGCGAGCATGCAGCCCTGTCCGGCTTCGAGAACGGAGGCACGCGAGACTTCGATATCGGCGGCTTAAGCACAATCTCTGACACCGAATACGACGCGCTCGATCCGGTGCAATGGCCGCTTAGCGAAGGAGATGGCGAGAGAGGCGAGAAACGGTTCTTCGCGGACGGCCAATTCTTCACGCCCGACGGACGCGCACGCTTCCTTGCGCCCGAACATCCCAAGCTCGAGGAGAACTCGTCCCCGGACTACCCCTTGTGCCTCAACACCGGACGCATTCGCGATCAGTGGCACAGCATGACGCGCACGGGTTTGAGCGCCCGCCTTTCGCGGCACCTGCCGGAGCCGTTCGTCGACGTGCACCCTCGTGATGCCGAAATCTATGGCCTCGTTGATGGCGGCCTTGCCGAGGTCGTCACGCGTCATGGGAGCTGCGTGTTGAGAGTCGCGGTCAGCGAGGCCCAGAACCCGGGGTCGCTGTTTGCCCCCATTCATTGGAGCGGCGAAAACGCATCCAAAGCGCGCGTGGGCGATCTCGTCTCGGCCCATCTCGATCCTTTCTCCGGTCAGCCCGAAGCAAAAGCGACCCCGGCCTCGATCTCGCCCGTGCAACGGCCGCTCCGCGGTTTCGTGCATACAAGAGGCAACATCCGGTTTCCCTCGACCGTATGGTGGACGAAGGTCGCGGCAGAAGGCAGGACCGAATTTCGCTTCGCGGCGGATAGCGGGCTTCTCTACTGGCATGACGCCGCCCAAAATCTGCTCGGCGAGGACGGTGTCCTGGTCGAGCGCCTGGACGAACAGAAACGCATCGCGCGGCCGCTATGGTCGAGGACGGGCCGGCGGATTGCCTCGCTGTGGGACCTTTTGAATCTCCGCCTCGGATGAACGACATCGAGGTCATGCTTGCCGAAGATGCGCTCGCAGCCGGACGTTCCGCGCCGCGGATCCGCGGCGTTGCGCATGATGATGGTGACGGCCCGGTGATCTGTGCCTGTTTCGGCGTCGGCCTGGATACGATCCGCGCTGCCGTCGTCGCGGGTGCGGCAAGCCCCGCGGCGATCAGCGCGGCCTTGAGGGCCGGAACAAATTGCGGCTCGTGCCTGCCAGAGCTCAAGCGGATCCTAGGCGCTGTTTACAAAGTGATTGACGCATGGCTCGAAGCCTGATTCAAGAATGCCTCTTGGAGGGAGGCGGAATTGAGTCGCGGCGACCTGAGCGAAGGCGAGTGGGGTCTGCTGAAAGATTTGT
>DASQHF010000135.1:0-17907 GCA_035632215.1 Micropepsaceae bacterium
CTTCGGGCTTCAGAATAGGGCTGTGATAATCGCCGACGAGGGCCTGCGGATCGCCGACGCCGCTGGGCAGGCGCTTGATGTTCTGCAAGGGGCCCGGACCGGAATCGGGCGCTTCCGGATCGAACGAGTTGCGTCCCCAGAAGCCCGAAAAATCCGGATGGGAATCGCTTGCGGCCTTCGAGGGCAGCACGATGAACGCGCTTATCGCCGCGCCTGAGATAAGTGCGAAAATCATCGCCTGCGTTGCGATCTTGGGCATGGTCGTTCCTCAAAAATCCGGTTTATCCGCCCGCGGGATCGGCGTGTCGCGTTCCTTGTAGTATTCCCGCGTGTTCTCGGCGCAGACCTGCTCGCCCCAGGGCTGGTTCGTGTGGCGATAGGTGATCAGCGCGGCCAATGGCGCGGTGAAGTAAGCCGGGTTCTCGATCGTAAGCTCGAGCTGAAGCCCCTTGGCGTAGCTCTCATCCAGCGCCATCGCTGGGATTCGCCCCGCCATCTTCTCGTGGCGCGCTTGCGCGGCTTTGGCGTCGCCCGCGTCGATGAAGCGATAGCGCTCCACCAGATGCATGGTTTCGTCGAACGGCGTGCCGTAACGATCCATGACCGCGATGCGCCCCGGTTTGACGCCGACGGTATCCACGACGAGCGTGTCGCCTTCGTAGCGGCCGATCGAATCCCCCATATAGGACGGCGCGACATGGGCGGGATGCGTCGCGTTCATGCGGATGTGCCGGACCTGGCTGTCCTGATTGTAGAGCATGGTGATCTCACTCTTGCCCTGCATGATCTGGACACCGAGCTCCATGCCGAAGATGAACGGCGGCGACTGCGGCGCGCATTGGTTCGAGGGATCCATGGAGATGTCCCCCGCCGTCGCACCCGCGGCGCGTTTTTTCAGGATCTCGACCGCTTGGGGTTTCAAGATCGGATTCGTGTAATCGGCGATCGGCCGTGTCGGATCGCCCGCGCCCGAGGGCAACAGCAGCGTGTTGTTCACGGGCTTGAATTTCGCCGAAGGCACGGCCTCGAGGTCAAACGCGTTCCGCCCCCAAGCGCCGGTGAAATCGGGGGCGCTATCCGCCATGGCCGGAAACGCGAACACAGCGGCAGCAAGACCAAACCAGATCGAGGAGGAACGCTTCATCTCAGCCTCCCACTTGCGGGGCGAGAGATTACCAAAAAAACGTTGTCATGGCCCGCGCACGCGGGCCACCCAGGCGGGCGAAGGACTCATTGGCCGCGCAGACGCGCGGCCGCTGGGTGGCCCGGCTCCCTCACAAGTGCTCGGGACCGGGCCATGACACATTTTTTGGTGCGCTTACGGGGGCGAGGGGAAATTACAGCTGAAATCCCCTCTCCCCCACTGGGGGAGAGAGCCTGCCCCCGACTTGATCGGGGGTCGCTTGGGATGGAGCGAAGCGACATCCCAAGCGGGTGAGGGGGCAGCAGTTGCAATGCTCAACAACAATCCCACACCACGCCCTCATGCTCCGAGACCATCAGCCAGCCGATGTCGTCATAGACGACCTGGGCCGCGGGCTTTAACAGGCGGAACTGGTGCCGCGTGTCCTCAATCCAATAAGCGACCGCGGTCTCGAGCGGAGGGCAGCCCGGCACCGCGCAGGCAATCTCGGAAACGAGCACGGCGGCGTCTGTCGCGAGCTTGAACCGCGCCCGGGTCCAAGCGCGGATGTTCTCGAGCGCCGCGAGCTCGTCTTCTTTCAACTCCGGCCGGCCGAACAACATGACCAAACCATAGCCTGAAAAAAGCTGCCCCAGCCAAGGGTTGGGCACGCAAAGCTGCGTATGGACCCAGGGCGAAGCGCTGCTATTTTGGCCGTGTTAGAAGCTGAGCGTCATGGAACCGCACAAGACCAAAGAAAAGAACACTCAGTGGGTGGCGCCGGCCTTGGTCGCGCTCGGCCTCGGGCTCGGCTTTTTCGCCTATGCGCAAGGAGAGGACTATCTCACCGGCCGCGAGCTCGCCATGTCCGATCCAGACCTCGTGCCCTCGAAACCCGATCTCGTGGATTACGCGATGCCCCTGGGCCGCGCGGCCTTCGTCCAAAATTGCGCCTCCTGCCATGGCGACGAGCTGAAGGGGAACAGCAAAGGCGTCCCCAATCTCACCGACGACGTCTGGCTCTACGACTATGGCCGCGTCTCGGACATCGAGCGGACGATCCTTTACGGGATCCGCGCGGGCTTGGGGAAATCCCACAACGTCACCGACATGCCGGCGCTGGGCGTTCAGAACGCGCTCTCGCCTGACGAGATCAAGGACGTGATCGCTTATGTCCTCTTTTTGAGCAAGCACGACGAGCCTGCGGACGCGGTGAAGCGCGGCGAGATGATCTTTCAAGACAAGGGCGTCTGCTACGACTGCCACGCGCGCGATGCGACCGGCATTTCCGATTACGGGGCGCCGGATCTGACCGATAATGACTGGCTTTACGGCGGCGATGAAGCCTCGCTCTACAAATCGATCTATGACGGCCGTCACGGCAAGTGCCCGGCCTGGATCGGCAAGCTTTCCTTCCCAACGATCCGCGCGCTCGCCGTCTATGTGCACGCGATGTCGAAGGAATCGCCCGATTCCCCCGTCAACGGCTCGGGCAAGTCATGAACGACGCGAGCCGCGAAAGACCCGCAAAGCCCTATTGGGACCGGATGGCGGAAATCCATCCCAGGCGCTCGCTTCTGATGTTCGCGCTCGGCACCGCGTTCGGATTGTCGGTGGCGGCCTATGGCCTGTTCTCGGCCGCCGGAACGCGCGTCGCGGGCGTACCGGCCGAGGACGTCGCCCTCGTCAATGGCCGCCACATCCTGAAAAGCGACTTCATCACCCAGACGCAGCTCGAGACCTCGCTTCCCTACGAGATGACGACCAAAGAGCAGCGGCTGAAAGTCCTGAACGAGATGCTGGACGAGGAGCTGCTCGTCCAGCGCGGGCTCGAGGTCGATCTCGCGGCCTCCGATCCCGACGTCCGCATGGCCGAAGTGATGGGCGTCCAGCTCCAGATCGACGCCGACGTGCTGGCGCAAGCGCCGAGCGACGAGGAGCTGCAAAAGTACTACGAAGCGCACAAGGACAAATACAACGGCGAAGGCATCATGGCGCTTCGCGACCTCGTCATCCGCCCCACGGCCGAGATGAGCGAGGAGATGGCGATGGCAAAAGCCAAAGCCGCTGCGGATGCCTTCCGCCAGGGCCGTGACAGCGGCGACATCGCCGCCACGTTCGACTTGAGGGATTCCGGCAGGATCGAGCGCGGCGACGTGTTCGAGTTCGCGGTCAAGATCAAGCTCGCGCCCGCACTTTACGCCGCGGCGCAGAAGCTGAAAGCCAAAGAGGCCTCAGATCCGATCAAGGATGGCACCGATGTGCACGTGATCCTGATGGAGAAGCGCGCGGCGGCCGTCGAGCGGAGCTTCGCGCAGGTGCGCGACGCCGTGTTGCAGGACTACAAGAAGGAAGCGACCGCGCGCGTCGAGAGCGCCAATCTTTCTTATCTGAAGAGCAAAGCGGACATCCAGCTCGCCCCGGAATTCCGGCCGTGACGCTCCTGTCGCGTTTCTTCTGTTATTCCCCACTCCGCATTTCGCGAAGGTCCCCCTCTCCCGCTCGGGATGTCGCTGCGCTCCATCCCTCTCGACCTCTCCCCCTACGGGGGCGAGGGGAAATCAAAACTCGAATCCCCTCGCCCCCGATGGGGGAGAGGGCTAGGGAGAGGGGGGGCCCCGTCCGATCAACGCTCGCCTTGGTACTGAGCGCTTTGCTCATCTTTGCCGCCACGCCGCAAATGGCGCTTGCCCACACCAAAAGCGAGACGCAGTCGATCTGGCGCGTCATCGGGAACACGGTGCACGTCGCCTATACCATCCCCGAGATCGAGCTCCCGCGCCTTAGCCATCCCGACGGCACGTTGCCAAGCGAAGCCGAGATCGCGAATTACGTTCGCACGAATGTCAACGTGCTCGAGGACGGCCAACCTTGCGAACGCAGCGAAGACGTGCGCCCGGTCGCCGCGAGCCAAGGCTTTCGCCGCTTCGAGTTCGCCTACAAATGCGCCGATGCAGAGCGTATGGCGATCCACTCCTCGGCCTTCTTCCCGGTGGTCCCGACGCATGTCACGTATGCGCAGATCGTCACCGACAAGGGCGAGTTCATCTCGCAGATCTTGGATGCCGGAAACGAGACGCTGTCCTTATCCAGCGCGTCCGGCGAGAGCCCGCTGCAGAACGCGAGCTTCTTCACCTATGTCGGCATGGGGATCATGCACATCTTCACCGGCTACGATCACCAGGCGTTCCTCTTGGGACTCGTGCTGCTCTCGCGCCGCTTGCGCGATCTCATCTTCGTCGTCACCGGATTCACCATCGGCCACAGCATCTCGCTTAGCCTCGCGGTCACCGGGATCCTGCGCCCGCACGCCGAATACATCGACTCGCTCGTGGGGCTTACTATTGCGCTCATTGCTGCCGAGAATATCGCCGATACCGCCCATCGCCGCGGCACGATCGCGCTCGCCTTCGGCGGGATCATGCTCGTCTTCGCGCTCTTGAGCTTCGCGGGGCTCAAAGGCCTTCCCTTCTATCTCGTGGTCGGCGCGGCGGTGTTCGCGTCGAACTACATGATGATGGCGGGCTTCATCCGCGACGCGGCGCAGATGCGGCTCGTGGTGACGCTCATCTTCGGCACCATTCACGGCTTTTCCTTCGCCAACAATCTCTTAGAGATGAAGCTTCCGACGGGCCGGCTCGCGGAGCTTTTGGTCGGATTCAATTTGGGCGTCGAGATCGGCCAGCTCGCGGTCGTCGCGGTGCTGCTCTCGGGGCTCGCGATCCTCTCGCGGCTCAAATGGACGCTGCCGCGCCCGATCACTGTCGACGTGCTCTCCGGCATCCTCGTCGCGCTCGGGCTCTACTGGTTCGTCACCCGCGGCTACACGATCGCATAACCGCCCTCTCCCCTTGCGGGAGAGGGCGGTGCGCCGCGCGCGTAAGCGCGCCACTGGCGCGACGGGTGAGGGGTGATTTCACATTGTCCAAAAACAAAACGCGCCCTCTTTTGAAGAGGGCGCGTTCTAAACTGTCCGCGTTAGCGGAAAAAACTTACGCGTGGTAAAGCTGGCCGAGATAGGCGGTCAAGCGTCCCGCCACCAGCACCGCGCCCCAGACGAGCGCCGTCAAGGCGACGATCCGGAAGCCCGCGGTGGAAACCTTTCCCGTCGACCCCCAGGTCGCGGTCTCGCGATCGAGCGTCTTCTGGAAATAGTAGGTCGTGATGATGCCGAGGATGACGAGCGTGAACTTCCACTCGAACATACCGTCGGACATGTAGCGTCCCGGCTTCGAGGCCCAGAGCGTGAAGCCGCTATAGGCCTGGAGCACGAGGGCCCACCACATGATGGGGATGAGCTTGTTCAGCGCCGTGAAGGGGATCGTCTTGAACAGGCCTAAGATCCGCATCAAGATGATGAAGCTGAACGAGACGACGATCGCGTTGCCGAAAGCGTGCAGCGCCAGCGCGAAAGGCCAGCCCCAGGATTCACGGACCCAAGTGGCGTAAGCCGTGCTCTGAATCCAGTCGTACACGTTGAACCCTCCCTGTTGGACCGAAGGTGAGGCCTAGCGGCCAGTCCCGTCGACATCCTTGTTCAAGAGAAACATCCCGGTGAAGGACAGGCCCAGGACGATGATGCAAGTCGCGATAACGAGCAGCAAGAGTGCCATTTTTCTTTTCTCCCCCCGATCAGACGTAAGGCAGCAAGCGGCCGCCCATGATCACCGTGATCCAGGCAACAAGAACCAGCGCGGCGACCCACTTGGCCCCCATGGGAGCATCCTCTCCCGCCTTCACGTTCCAGATCTTCTCGTTCAACGAGAAGTACAGGATCGCGATGGCGCCGATGGGCAGGAAGATCATCTTGGGCACGAAGGTGATCTCGTTCACATAGCGGAAGGTGTCGGCCATCAGCATCAGCATGCCGGTGAAGATGTTCATCGTCACGCCGAAGACGCCGATCGGCAAGAGCCGGTGGACGGCCGAGAACGGAACCGACTTCCAGAAGCCGAGCACGCGCAAGACGACGACCGTCACGGTGCCGAACACCAGCGAGTAGCCGAAGAAGTGCACCGTCTGCCAGGGGACGAACCAGATCACGTTGTTGATCAGATTCTCGATCGCCGGGCTCCAGAAATCGGTGCCGGTCGGCAAGGCTTCGGTGCGGATCTCGGGATGATTGATCAAGCCGCCGCGATGGCCGGTCTCGGCCATGATGCCTAAGGTGATCACTGCGAAGACGAGGACGAGGTTGAGCGAGCGCTTCGAGAACTTGCCGAGATAGCGGTAGCGCCAAAGCTCGAAATAGGCCGTGACACCGGTGAAGGCGAGGCCGAAGAGCGTGAGCAGAGCCATGTCGCGGTGGGAGTCGATCGCCGCTTTGGTGATGCCGGCCATGGGAGGCTGGGTCAGCGCCCACATGGCCGCGGCGCCCGTGACATAGGTCGGAGCGCCGAGGATGCCGCAGATCGCGAAGCCGGTGAGGCTCGCGCGCTTCAAGACATCGTTATCCCGGTAGAGGGCGAGGATGTAGAACGCGAGCGTCGTGACGAGGCCGACGGTCGGGAAGTGGTTGATGATCATATGGACATGCGACCAGAGCTGCGGCGTCGACTGTCCTTCCGCAACGTCGCTGCCCGAGGGCAGGTTCACGCCGGCGCGGATCACCGCATGCAGCTCGCGATGGCTGATCTCCCAGCCGAGCTCGCCGACAATCGCCATGAAGAACAGCGTCACGAGCGAAAGGCCAAGAACGAGGTGGACCGCGTTCTGGGACAGCGCCTTGCCCTTCGGGAACCGGTAGAGGTTCAAGAACGCGGCAATGCCCGTGATCACCAAGAGAAGCAGCGCCGCATAGCCCCAGCCCTCGTGGTAGAATATCCGGTCGGGCGTCGCCGTGTCCTGCGTCACCGGCGCGTTCTTCATCAGCTCGGCAACAGAGCTGTCGCCGCTCCAGTAGGTGGGGATCGCGAGGATGGCGATGATGCCGAGCGCCAGCAGGGAAATCCGCTTTCCGGTTTCGTTGTTCGTCGCCATCGAGGTGACGTAAAAGCCGAGCGTGAAGAGCAGTCCGACGAGCGGAAAGACGCTCACCAGCATGTGCAAGTGCGACCAGGTATCTGGAATGAGATGCATGTAGGCCCCCACCTATTTGCCTAGCTACTGAAGGCAATTTCCAAAAATTGTCAACGTTTCAGTTCAGTTAGCAGCTGCAAAAGAATGTAACATCTCTTGCCGCGTCTCACTGTACGCAGTTTTCCTTAGCTGGCGGATTGAGCCACAACACGCCTTTCGGCGTCTGACCATTGACGAGCAGCTGCTGCTCGTCGGCCAAGAGTCCGCCCGGTGTTCCGTCCTTGCGCGGATGCACGCCCAAGGAAATCTGGTCGCCGGGATGGAACAGCGACGCTGTCCACCCGCCACGCGCGAGGACTGCGGGGGCGCTGCCCTCGATCTGCCAATCGGCGACTCCGCCTTTTGGATTTTCCGCCAGCACTTCGATCGTGACGTGGGGGCTTGCCCAGAAATATTCCTTCACCGTGCCGGTGAGCCTGAAGGTCTTCTGGCGATCGTACATCGCGAAAGAATGATGCGCGGAAGCACCACCGGCCGTGAGGATGGCGCCGGCTATGATTGCCGCGAGGAGTGCCGCTTTCATCGCTTCGCTGGCCGTTCGCATCGCCGCCCTTTGGGCGCTGGCTTGCACCCTAGCATACGCGGGCCGTGCCTTGCCCCCTCATCGCAGGCTCCATAATCCGCTCCCCGTTGCGGGACAGGCCGCCCCCGCGCGTATAATAGGCGGAAACCTAGGTTCTTGACCGATGAACGATCGCATTAACGAACTGTTAGAATCGCTTGCCGCCCGCGGCTCCGACCGCGATTTGAGCCGCCTCGAAGGCGCCGTCTGGGCTCGCATCGGCCAGCGCCGCGATGCCTTTGGAGGCCGGACTCTTTCGATCCAGATCGCCGCCACCTGCGGCGCGCTTCTGATGGGGCTCGCCATCGCCCGCATGGCGGAATCGGCCATCATGCCCCAGCCCTTAAGCAGCGAGCTCATCGTCCTTTCCGACGACAGCGCCATGGCGCCGTCGGTCAGGCTGGAGGGCGGGATTTGAATCCGCTGTGGCGTAATCTCGCGATTACGCTGGTGGTCGCGTTGCTCGCCGGTGGCGTGGGCGGCTGGCTCGGGGCGCGCAATGCGCTCGATGCGGAAGAGCAGGGCTTGGCTCTCCGCCAGACGGTGCACGAGATTGTCCAAACCGACTTGAAGCTCACGCCGGACCAATCGAAGGAAGTCCAGGCGATCGAAAACAAATACTACAACCAGCGCGCGGCGCTCCGGAATCAGGTTGCCGATGCCAATCGCGAGCTCGCGGATGCGCTCATGGCCGACATGGCGTTCGGCCGCGAAGCGCAGACAGCGAGCAACCATGTCGAAGAGGGATTGGGCGAGCTCCAGCGCGCAACCATTCTTTACGTCCTGCAGGTTCGCGACGTGCTGACGCCCGAACAGCAGATGATCTATGACCGCCGCGTACGGGAAGTTCTGACTGCGTCCGTTGCGCCGAGGCCGTGAACCGGCCCGATCATCCCACCGACGCGTCCTTGGCCGTCGCCGCGCGCCAGGGTGACGATGCTTCCTTTGGCTTCATCATGCGCCGCCACAAGGGCTGGCTCTATCAGTTCATCCGCCGCTATGTCGCCGATCGCGACGAAGCCTATGACATTCTCCAGGAGACCTTCGTCTCCGCCTGGAGCGCCCTTTCCCGCTTCGACACGGAACGGCCGATGCAGGCCTGGCTCAGGCGCATCGCGCTCAACAAATGCCGTGACCGCGCGCGGCGCAACGCGGTGCGGCGCACGGCGCTGCGCATCTTCGGCTTCGGCGCCGAGGCTGCCGCAAGCGCGCCGGCCGCCGATGCCGCCGCCGCGGCCGATCAGGCGCTCGAGCGTCTCGAAGCGGCGATCGCGAAATTGCCGCGCGGCTTGCGCGAGTCGCTCCTTTTGACCGCGCTCGAAGGCCTTTCGCACAAGGAAGCGGGCGAATTCTTGGGCATCAACGCCAAAGCCGTCGAAACGCGTGTCTATCGCGCCAAGAAGCAGCTCGCGCTCCTCCTCGATCGCGGCGATCTAAAGGACATCGCGGAAAAGAGCGAATAAAAAACCGTGTCATGGTCTGCGAAAGCGGACCACCCAGTGCGCGCATGTCCATGCGCGCAAAAGAAGTCATTCGCGCCTCTTGACCTCGCCAGTGATCATGCTACATTGCAAATTGCAATGCGATGGCGGAAGCGACTTTGATTTCGCCACTCGGAAAGTGCAGCAAAATGAGCGCTGTTTGAATTCAATCAAAAATTCGGGAAATCAAAGGCGGCGGGAAAGGAAGGCGACGACAAACTGATTTTAATCAATGAAATATCAATTGGCACTGAGCGCAGCGATCGGATCATCACCAAGGGTCATCCAGCCCTGAAGGCGGATGGACATCGAAGGCTTTGAGCATGACGGCGAGCGCGATGTAATAGCCGCAGGCGTTCACGAGCTCGATCGTCTGTTCCTCGCCCAGAAGCGCGAACAATGCATCGTATACGGATTGATTGACGTGATGCTCGCTTACGAGCGCATGCACGAACGCATACACCGTCTCTTCATCGCGCTTCTCGAAGCGCGGACGTTCGCCGCGCCGTAAAGCCGCGATGACATCGTCGGACACCCCTTCCGCGCGCGCGAGGTGCGCATGTGCCGCCCATTCGTGACTCGCTCTCCACTGGACCGCGATGACAAGGATGGAAAGCTCGAACAGGCGCTTTGCGAGCTTCGTCTTGAAGCGCAGGCCCTCCCCGATCGCAGACCAATGCTTGCCCAGCGCGGGATAATGCAGGAAAGCGTTGAACGGCCCGGTGATGTGACCTTGCGCGTCCAGGAGCGACGGCCGCTTCGCTGCGCGTGGTCCGCCGGCGATCGAATCGTAGAGCTCCTTCTGCTCAGGGCTCAGCCGAGTGCAATCCACATAAGACAATCGGCTCATGCTGTTTTCCTTGGAGTTAACTCAGTGCAATTCCGGCGAGGTGGCCGATGAGGAAGGTGATGAGCGCCGCGGCATAGCCGATGGCGAGCTGTCGGAGCGCCGAAAACACCATGCCTCTTCCGGTGAAGAGCGAGGTGCCCGCGCCAACTGCGGCCAGGGCCGCGCCCGAGAGCGCAAGGCTCGCGATGATGGCCGTGTTCCCCATAGCGAGGAAGAACGGCAGCACCGGAAAGATCGCGCCGATCGCGAACAAGAGGAACGAGGTCGCGGCCGCTTCCCAGGCCGAGCCGCCGAGCTTCTTCGGATCGATGCCGAGCTCCTCGCGCACGAGCGTCTCAAGCGCGACACTCTCTTCGCTCAACAGCCGTCCGGCGAGCGCGCGGGCTTCGGCTTCGCTCAAGCCCTTGGCCTGATAGATCAGCACCAGCTCTTCCTTTTCCTCCTCGGGCGATTGCTCGAGCTCGGCCGCTTCGGTCGCGATCTGCTTCTCGTAGAGCTCGCGCGAGGAGTTGACCGAAAGCCATTCGCCCATCGCCATGGAGCAGGCGCCCGCGACGAGGCCGGCCAAGCCCGTCAACAGAATCGTACGCTCGGCAGCCGTGGCGCCCGCGACGCCCATGACGAGGCTCAAATTGGAGACGAGGCCGTCATTGGCGCCCAAGACCGCGGCGCGGAGCGCATTGCCACCGGCGCCGCGATGCCGCCCCTCGAGCCGCGCAAGCGATGGCCCGGCGAGCCCGCTTCTCCCCGTTGCGGCCGCCGCATGGATGAGCCGCGCGTGCGAGCGCTCGTCGGCTGGCATGCCGCGCGCCACCGCATCGGGCTGCGCGTCGTAATGGGTGCTGCCGCGCGCTTCCGTCGCGGCCATGGTGGGAAGCACGACGGCAGGGCCGAAGCGGCGCGCGAGCCAGCTCAAGCTGCGTGCGCGCAAGCTCGGCCGCAAATTGGCCGAGCGGTCGAGCCGCGAGCGCCAGAACTCCGCATGCGCGCGCTCGACCGCGGCAAGGCGGCGATAGATCTTGGCGAGATTGGGATCGGCCTCGGCCTCGGCGAGCGCAGCGTAGACCGCCGCGCCGTCGACCTCGTCCTGAAGATTGCCCTTGAAGCGGCGCTGTTCGTCCGTATCCGTCATGCTCTCAAGAGTAGAGCATGAGCCGAGACGATAGAAGCGCCTGAAGCGCTTACGTCAGATTCCCAATAGCGGCCAATAGATCGCAGCGCTTAGCGCAAGCCCGAAGAACTCGATCACGGTCAAGATCGCGCCGATCTTGATGAGATCGGTGTGCTTGAAGTAGCCGTAGGAGTAACCGATGACGAGCGGCGCCGATTGATAGGCGAAGAGCTTTCCGCCCGCGGAGAAGCCCCATACCATCCCGATCCAGAGCACGTCGAGCCCGTGCGACTTGGCGAACTCCATCAGCACCGGGAGCGAGGTCGCGAGCATCGAGATCTCGCTCGCGGTGGCGAAATGATAGACGAAACCACCCCAATAGAGAGCCGGCACCGCGACGATCTTGTTTGCTAGGAGGGGCTGGAGAAATCCGAAGAAGTTGTCGGTGATGAGCTTGAGCGCGCCTGTCTGCTGCGCGACGTTGCTCATGCTCAAGGCGGCGGCGACAAAGAACACCGGCATCAGATTGACCTTGCGCATGTCGTCGGCGTTCAGAACATCGACATAGGGAAGGAACGCGATCAGCGCCATCGCGAGCGCGATGATCGAAGGCGAGACATGATGAATGAAGTCGGTGAGCCAGAAGGCGATGGCCAAAAGGCTCAACGCGGTCGCTTTCTTCGCCATGCTGTCCCAGGCGGTGCTGGTGCGCAGGCGTTCCTTCAAGGCCTCCATCCGCGCACCGTCCAAGCGGTCTATCTCCGGCGGATAGACCCATTTCGCGAACAGCCAGGCGGATAAGATCGTCAGAAGCGCGCAGGGCAGGAAGGCGAAGAACCACATCGCCCAGGAAACCTGCACGCCGCCGAAACGCTGGATGTTGCCGACGGCCGTGATGGCGCCCGCGCCGGCTATCACCATCTTGTCGAAGATCGCTGCCGTGTACGTGATGACGAGGAATATGCCGCGCCCGATATTCGAGCCCTTCTCGACGCCGAAGACATTGATCACGCCGATCGCGATCGCGGCCATGACGACGAGCCGCGCGGCGCCGGATGGAACAAACAGAGTGAGCACGAAGCTTGCGATGACGAGGCCGAGCAGCAGGTTCGAGTAGCTCGAACCAATGCGCGTCACGACGAAGGCGCCGATGCGCTGCGGCACGCCCGTCTTGACGCCTGCTGCGCCCAAAAGGATCGCGCCGAACAGGAACCAAGGGATGTCGTTCACGAAGCCCGAGAACGCAGTCTCGATCTTGGCCACGCCCAAGAACCAGAACAGGAGACAGCCGATGAGCCCTGCCGCGCCGTACTCCATGATGTTCGTCATCCAGGCGAGGATCATGAAAGAGGAGATCGCCATCGCCTCTTTCGCGAGCACCGGGATATCGAGCGGCGCAAACCAGAGGAGAACAGGCACGCCTACGGAAATGATCGTGAAGATGAGGCGCAAGCTATCGGGGCGCTGCTCTTCTCTCGCAGCTTGGCTCGGAATTGCAGTGACGTCGCCGGCGCTCATCGCTTCCCCCTGATCGTCCTGTTTTATGCGTTGGCCCTGAGGCTATAGAGTGAGCGCCGCAAGCACAACGCAAACGGCGGAAAGTGGCGGCCTTTTCCCTCAAAATTGGGCTGATTGGCGGGCTTCTTTGCAGCCTCTGCCTTGGCCCGGCGCGGGCGCAGAACGCCGAATTCTATCGGGGCAAAACGCTCAGCATCTATGTCGGCTCGACGACCGGGGGTTCCTACGACTTCTATGCGCGCCTGCTTTCCCGCCACATCGCGCGTCACCTTCCGGGCAACCCGCGAACCGTGGTCGTGGACATGGACGGCGCCGGCGGCTTGCGATTTGCGAACTATCTGTACAACGGCGCGCCAAAGGACGGGACCGTGATCGGCACGTTGAACCGCGGCGCGCTGTTCGAGCCTCTCTTAGGCGATGCGGCCGCGGCGAAATTCGAAACCGGCCGCTTCACCTGGATCGGCAGCATGAGCGACGAGGTCAGCACCTGCGTCGTCTGGAAGCGCACCGGGATTACCACTTTCGATGAGTTTCGCACCCGTCCCTTGACCGTCGGCGGCACGGGCGGTGGCGCCGATACCAACCAGTTTCCGAAGGTGCTGAATGGCGTGCTCGGTGCGAAGCTCAAGCTCGTCAGCGGCTACGCTGGGGGGAACGAGATCGACCTTGCGATGGAGCGCGGCGAGGTCGACGCGCGCTGCGGCTGGTCGTGGGCGAGCGTGCTCACCGCCGGGAAACAATGGCTCGACAACGGCTCGATCAGAGTCATCGTGCAGCTCGCGCTCAAGGGTCACACCGATTTAAAGAACGTGCCGCTCGTTATGGATTTCGCCAAGACGGAGGAGCAGCGCGCGATTCTGAAGCTCATCTTCGCGCGTAACGCGTTTGCCTATCCGTTTCTCGCGCCGCCCGGCCTGCCGGTGGAGAGGAGCGAGGCCTTGCGCAAGGCTTTCGACGACACGATGAGCGATCCCGCCCTTCTCGCAGAGGCCAAATCCGCAAGCCTCGAGATTGCGCCGATGAAAGGCAATGAGGTGAAAAAGCTTATCGGGGAGATCTACGACACGCCCAAAGACGTGGTGGCCAAGGCAAGAGCGATCGTCAAATAACGCACGAGGAGAGACATGAGAGTCTTCGACATGGACTCGCACCTTCGCGAGGAATACGTGATGGACGAGGTCTACCGGCTGGAAGGAAAATACGCGCCGGAGTCGCCGGTGCGGCTAAACAACGAGAAGAGCGTCCGCGCCAAATTCCGGCACAATTTGAAACCCTGGCCGGCGCAGGTCGGCGCCCATTTCAACCACTCGATCGTCTACGACCCCGAAGCCAACTGGAACGGAGGCGAGATTGCGCGGCGGCAGGTGGGCGGCTGGGATATGGCGCGGCGCATCGCCGACAACGACAAGGAAGGCATCGACACACAGTTCCTCTTTCCCACCCAGCTCAGCATCCCGACCTATATCGAGGGGGAACTCGGCTGGGCGCTCGCGCGCGCCTACAATAACTGGGTGAAGAAGCTCGTGAAAGGCCACGAGGACCGGCTATGGCCGGTCGGCATCATGCCGTGGGGTCATCCCGAAGGGATCGTGAGCGAGCTCAATTATTGCGTCGGGGAATTGGGCTTCAAGGCGATTCACCTCACGCCTTACACGCACACGCGAACGCTCGACGACCCCGTCTTCGAGCCGTTCTATGCGGAAGCCGAAAAGCTCGACGTGCCGCTTATGCTGCATCCGGCGAGCATGGGCGAGCTCATCAACCGCTACGACAATTTCTTTGCCATGCATGTCTTGGGACGGCCGTTCAACTGCACAGCCGGACTCGTCGCGCTCACCACCGGCGGCGTCTTCGAGCGTCATCCCGACTTGCGCGTCGCCTTCTTCGAATGCAGCGCCGAATGGATCCTTTATTGGATGCATCGCATGGACGACGACTTCAAGCGGATGCAGAACGGATTCGCGCCGAAGATTACGAGGAAGCCGTCGGAGTATTTGAAGAAGAACTGCTATGTCACCTGCGAGGCCGATGAGCGGCTCTTGGCGCTCGCGCTCGAGGAGTTCAGCGAGGATCGCGTGCTGATGGCCTCCGATTATCCGCACTTCGATTCGGAATATCCTGGCACAGTTCACGAACTCAAGGAACGCAGCGACATCACGGACAAGCAGAAGCAGAAGATCCTCTCCGAGAACGCAAAAGAATTCCTGCGGCTGTGATCCTCTCCGTGGCCGCCATTGCGCGCCAAGAAGCGGGCTGCCGCTTATTCGTGGGACCAAGGGCCAACTACAACGAAGTCTCCTCGACGGCGTACCTAGTCGAATCCCCGACGCCGTATCCGTTGAAGAGGAGATTCGATCATGCGCAAGCTGGTGCCTGAAGTTGCCGGAAGCGTAGCAATTGTTTGTTTATTCTCCGCGTCTGCCTGGGGGCAGTACGTCTATCCGGCGCCTACGATCCACTTTCAACAAGCGCAGCCGATTGCCGGATCGACGCCAGTGCCGATGGGTGATCCCCTTTACAAGCCGGCGGTAAGGACGCCGATCGGAACAGTGGTCGGCAATTTCCTGCGCGCGGAGCTTCACGACGGCGAACGGCCGGTTGGAATCGTGACGCTCAAGGATTTCAACAAAACGGTCGCAATCCCGCTGGAACACCTTCGCTTCGATCCTGTTTCGCGGCAGGTTCTCACTGACCTGACTTGGAACGAGGTTGCTACCATGCCTTCGGGCATCCGCTTGAGGGACAGCCGCTGTTATCCGTACGGGTGTTCGGGGCCAGGATAAAGGTGACGCCGCAGCTTCGCGGCGCGCCAGCAATAAGTGAGCGCAACGAAGTCTTCCCCACGGCGTAGTCAGTGGAAAAGGAGACTGACCATGCGCACCTTGATCCTTGGAGTTGCCGCAAGCGTGGCCGTTGTATGCGTTTTGTCCGCTCCGGTGTCGTCGCAATACGTCTACGGACCGCCCCCCATCGCGTTTGATCGGGCACAGCCACTGGATCCGACCCTGGTTCGGCCTGACGGTCCGCTGAACAAGCCGCCGGTGGTAACGCCGACCGGAGCAATCGTGGCGAATTTTCTGCGGATCGAGGTCCGTGATGGCGCGCGGCAGGTGGGCATCGTTACGCTAAAGGAGAACAAGACGATCGCGGTGCCGCTCGAGCACCTGCGCCTCGATCCCGCGACCAGAGCAATCGTGACCGACCTAAGTTGGAGACAGCTCGTCTCGATCCCGTCCGGCCCCTCGGCGGGATAGGCAGCTGCCGCGAGTAATGCCCGGTGTGCGGCGGACTTAGGCCCGCTGCACGCGCTTGCCGCCGAGCACCGTGCCCGCCGGGAAGAACCGCTGCTTGCCCTGGATCTTGTTCCCGAAATTGTCGAGGAACTCGAAATTGCCCTGGCGCAGCTCGAGAATGGCAACGTCGGCAGGTGCGCCGACGTTCAGGGTGCCGCGATCGTTGAACAGCGGGAACATACGCGACGGATTCACGGTCGCGCGCGCGATCGCCTGGTCGACCGTCATGCCGTAGCCGAAATACTTCGACATGCAGTTCGGGAAGTCGATCACGCCCGTCATGTGGGCGTTCGTGTTCCAGTCGGTCGAGAAGGAATCCGGCCAGAAGCCTGTCTTCATGATCTTCTCGACATTATCCCAGCGCATGTGACCCGTCTGCCCGTTGCCGACGTCGAACCAGACGCCGCGGCGGCGTGCCGCCATCACTTCCGGGAGGATGCGCCCGTTGTCGTCGATGATGGCGTTCGGCGGCGGGGCGAACATGTGCGTGACGATGTCGCCTTTCTTCAAGAGGTTGACGAGTTTCGGGAACGGCGAGATCGTCTGACCCATGTGAATCATGACGGGGAGATTGAACTCCGTCGCCACCTGCTGCGTACGCGTCAGGACCTCGAAATCGTTCGCGCCCGCGACGTCGCGCGACAACCGCGCCTTCACGCCCGCGATGTCGGCGCGGTTGCGCATGATCGCGGCCCGGAGCGCGCCGACATCAGCGTGCGCGATATCCATCGTGTCGCCTTCGGGCAGGATGCCCGCGCGTCCGATGTTGATCAGCACGCGCGCGGGCTGGGGCGCGGATTTCGCGACCGCGATCGTGTCTTCGATATGGTCTGCGCCTTGCGAGCCCGCATCGATCCAACCCGTCACGCCGTCGGCAAGGACGAGCCCCGGCCCCTCTTTGAAGCGTGCCGTGTGGGTGTGGATGTCGATGAGCCCGGGCACGACCAGCTTGCCGCGAGCATCGATCATGTCGGCGGCATTGCCCGCGATATTCGGCTCCACTGCGGCGATCTTTCCGCCGGCGATGGCGACGTCGCGAACGGCGTTGAGCCGGACAGAGGGATCGACGACGCGCCCGCCTTTGATAATGAGATCGTACGTCGCCGCCGCCGCGAACGCGCGCGTCGCGCGCGCGAAAACAAGCGTACCTGCTGCGCAGACGAGTTCACGCCGATTGATCATGATTCCCTCCCCGATTTTCGAACGCCTTATCCGTGTGACCTGCACACGCTTGGCATCGATGTTGGTCGCCTCGCGAAAGCGAGTCAACGACCCAATTCGGCAGGCGTTTTAGGGCTGTCGTATGCTCATTTTACCGGAAATTGTTCAGGAAGACGCGAGAAGGGAAAGCTCCCGGCCCCTTGATGGTGTGTGTAGAACAACGACCAAATCGACCCCGAGAGCACCGCTAAAACAAGCAGCGTTGCAAGAGCGCCCGACAAGGCTGTCCCGAGCGCCACCCAGATCGGGACTCCCAAAGGCGTGCGCCAACTGTGCTGACAATCTTGGCATTCGTGAATCGTCGCTTTGGCCGGAAACATGGCTCTTAGAAAAATGGTCGATATTCCAGCGGCTGCCGCAAAGGGGATTGACGACCGCTTCTCGACCCGGTGCGAGGAGCAATAGGGGCAACAATCGTCATCCAGATCTCCGACCGCGTCTTGCAGGAGCTTCTTGAACTCTCCTTGCTCGCACATCCAGCGGATTGCAGCGGCTTCATTGCGGAGCTCATAGGGCACCTGGACCTTCGCACCACCCAAGGCGAGCGCATACGGCCACACGACCCAGATGTGATATTCGTGAACGACAAAGGCCGAAATGTTCTCGGCTTCGAGGCGATTGCAGAAGAGATGCGCTTCCCAGGGCTCCGTGAACGAATCGACGGTCGCGA
>DASQHF010000136.1:0-4751 GCA_035632215.1 Micropepsaceae bacterium
CCTCAAAGCCAGCCCGCAGCATTTCCAGACGCTTTATCTTCTCGGGATTATCTCTTCGCAACTTGGACAGCCTAAAGAAGCGGAGCGCCTGATCGGCGAAGCCGTCAAGGTCAATCCGCGCGCACCCGATGCCTTCTACAATCGCGGCTGCCTGCTTCAGCGCTTGAATCGCTTTGACGAGGCGGTTGACTGCTTCGACAAGGCGATCACGCTCAAGCCCGACTACTTCGATGCGCTCGCCAACCGCGCCGTGACGCTGTCGATCCTCAACCGATTCGACGAGGCGCTCGCCGCCTTCGACAAGGCGTTGCGCATCGGGCCCAATGTCGCGCCGCTCTGGATCGAACACGGCAACACGCTGCGCGATGCCGGCCGGCCGCTCGATTCGCTCAAGAGCTACGACAACAGTCTCTCGCTGCAAAAACAGTCCGCTGAGGCCTGGCAAAACCGCGGCCTTGCGCTTCTCATGCTCAATCGCCCGGAAGAAGCGCTCCTCGACTTCGATCGCGCGCTGAAAGTCGCGCCCGATAGCATCGCGGCGCTCAATGGGCGGGGCAATGCGCTCGCCGAGCTTCGGCATTATGCCGATGCGCTTGTCCCCTTCACGTACGCGCTCAATCTCGATCGCGAGAATGCGGTGTCGCTTGTCGGGCGCGGCAACGTGCTGCTTCAGCTTCGGCGCTTAGACGAAGCGGTCGCCGATTTCGACAAGGTGGTAAAGACGCGTTCCGATCTCGTCGAGCCCTTCATCAACCGCGGCAGCGCCTTGTTTCAGTTGAAGCGCGTCGCCGAAGCGGCACGTGACTATGAAAAGGCGCTGAGCCTAGATTCTTCCATTCCCTATGCATGCGGGAATCTCGTTCTCTACAAGGTGCACGGCGCGGATTGGCGCACGCTTGACGGCGATTTGCGGGAGATCGCGGCCAAGGTCCGCGCCGGGGAACGGGTCATTCCCCCCTTTGCCCATGTAGCCCTTTCTAGCAGCCCCGAGGAACTCCTGCTCTCCGCCCGCATAGGGATGAGCGACAAGCATCCACCGAAGAAACCGCTGTGGCGCGGCGAACGATACCGGCATGACCGCATCCGCATCGCCTATCTGTCCGCCGATTTTCATGCCCACGCGACGGCCCATCTGATGGCGGGCGTCTTCGAGAACCACGACCGGAAGCGGTTCGAGACCGCCGCGATCTCCTATGGACCGGACGACAAGAGCGAGATGCGCGCGCGGCTCGTCCCGGCCTTCGACCGTTTCGTCGACGTGCGAAATCGAAGCGACGCGGAAACGGCAGCTTTGCTTCGCGAGATGGAAATCGACATTGCGATCGATCTCAAAGGCCTGACGCGGGAAGCACGTCCCGGGATTCTCAGCTACCGCGCGGTCCCGGTTCAGATGCAGTATTTGGGCTACCCCTCGACGATGGGCGCGCCCTATGTCGACTACGTGCTCGCCGATCGCATCGTCATTCCCGACGAGCACCGGCGCTTCTTCAGCGAAGCGGTCGCCTATCTTCCCGACAGCTATCAGTGCAACGACGCGAAGCGCCCCATTGCGGCGCGCACGCCATCCAGAAGCGAAGCAGGGTTGCCGCAGTCCGGCTTCGTCTTCTGCTGCTTCAACAACAGCTACAAGATCCTGCCTCCCATCTTCGATGTCTGGATGCGGCTTCTCAAAGAGATCGAAGGGAGCGTGCTTTGGCTACTCGAGGACAATGCCACCGCCGTCGCCAACTTCCGGCGCGAGGCGGAGATGAGGGGTGTGGCCGCAAGCCGCGTGATCTTCGCCACCAGGGTCGGCGCTGCCGACCATCTCGCGCGTCACGGGCTGGCGAATCTCTTTCTCGACACCCTGCCCTATGGCGCCCACACCACCGCGAGCGACGCGCTATGGGCGGGACTGCCGGTGCTCACCTGTCTCGGCGCCACCTTCGCGGGCCGCGTCGGCGCCAGCTTGCTTTCCGCCATCGGAATGCCCGAGATGATCACACGCTCACTTGCCGAATACGAAGCGGCCGCTCTCAAAATCGCCCGTGACCCCGTCGAGCTTCGCGCGCTTCGCACCAAGCTCGCCACCAAGCACAGCGCGGCGTTGTTCGATACGCGGCGATTTACGCGCAATCTCGAAGCCGCGCTCTTGACCATGCACGAACGCCAGCAGCGCGGCGAAAAGCCGGCAAGCTTCGACGTGAACGAGCCCGCCGCATGAGCTTCAGCGACACGCAGCTCCTCGAGGCCCGCAAAGCGCATCAGGCCGGCGACATTCGCGAAGCCGGCCGGCTTTACAGCGAAGTGCTGCGCGCCGATCCCGGGAATCTGCAAGCGCTCTATTTCCTCGCTCAGCTCCGCTTCGCCTTCTCGCGTTTTGAGGACACCGAGCGCTTGACGGCCGAGGCGGTACGGCGTCAGCCCGGGTTCGCGGAGGCCTGGTACTTGCGCGGCTGTGCGCTTCAACGGATGGAGAAGCACGAAGACGCGATCTCGGCCTTCGACCGGGCGGCCACCGCGCGCGCAAACTTCGCGGAAGCCTTTGTCAATCGCGGCGGCTCGTTGATGGCGTTGAAGCGTTACGACGAAGCGCTTGCAAGCTTCGATCGGGCATTGGAGCTCAATACCGCAATGCCCGAAGCGTGGAACAATCGTGGCAACGCGCTTTCCGCGCTTGGCCGCTTGAAGGAAGCGGTCGAGGCTTACGGCAAAGTCCTGGCCTTAAGGCCCGGCGTGCCGGAGGCGCTCGTCAACCGCGGCACGGCCCTTTTGGATCTCGGGCGCGTGCAGGAAGCGTGGTCGAGCTACGACGCCGCACTTCGCGCCCTGCCGCAAAACCCGGACGCGCTTGCCGGGCGCGCCAACGCGCTCTTCGAGCTCAAGAACTACGAGGCGTCGGCGCGCGATTATCGGGCGGCGCTGTCGGTGCAACCCGAATATCCCTACGCGCTCGGGAACCTTGCTTTTGCCAAGCTGCATTGCTGCGATTGGGAGGGGCTCGCGGAATCCCGTGCGCGGATTCGCGTGGGCCTGCGCGAGCGCAAGAAAGTAATCAATCCGTTCCAGGCGGTCGCCTTACTCGAGTCTCCCGAAGAGCAGCGCCTGGCCGCCGAAAGCTGGACCAAGGACAAGCATCTGGCCCAAGAGCCGCTGTGGCGAGGCGAGAGCTTCCGGCACGAGAAGCCGCGCGTCGTGTATCTCTCGGGCGACTTCCGCGAGCACGCGGTAGCGCAAATCATGGCTGGGATTTTCGAGCAGCACGATCGTAAACGCATCGAGCCGATTGGCGTCTCTTATGGACCCGATGACGGCAGCGCGATGCGCGCGCGGCTCGGCAAAGCCTTCGAGCGTCTCGTCGATGTGCGCGAGCGCTCCGACCGCGAGATCGCCAAACTCATTCGTGAGATGGAGGCCGAAATCGTCGTCGACCTCACCGGTTTCACGTCGCAAGGCCGGCCGGGCATTCTCAGCCATCGGCCGGCGCCCGTTCAGGCGAGCTATCTTGGATTCCCGGGCACCATGGCGGCAGACTACATCGACTACATGATCGCCGATCCTTTTGTGATCACGAAGGAGCAGCGGCGTCATTACGCGGAGAAGATCGCCTATCTACCGCACGCTTACCTGCCGGGGGATTCCTCGCGCGCGATTTCCCCTGCACCTTCGCGCAGAGAGGCGGGGTTGGCCGAGGATGCGTTCGTGTTCGCCTCCTTCAACAACAGCTACAAATTCACGCCGGAGAGCTTCGACATCTGGATGCGCGTGCTCACGCGAGTCCCTGAAAGCGTGTTGTGGCTCTCCACGCTGAACGCGGCGGCTACGCGCAATTTGCAGCGCGAGGCCAAAAACCGCGGCATCGATCCTCGGCGTCTCATTTTTGCGCCGTTCGTCGCGAAACCCGAAGATCACCTCGCGCGGTTGAAGCTCGCGGACCTGTTTCTCGACACGCTGCCCTACAACGCGCATGCGACCGCGCTTGATGCGTTATGGGCGGGCGTTCCGGTCGTCACTTGTCCCGGAGCGAGCTTCGCCGCGCGCGTTTCTGCAAGTCTCCTCCAAGTGGTCGGAATGCCGGAGCTGATCGCGGGCTCGGCTCTCGATTATGAGCGCATCGTGATGACGCTCGCCCAAGATCGGACAGCGCTCGCAGCGGCACGCGAGAAGCTCGCGCAGAACCGTGCGAGGCATCCGCTGTTCGATACGACTGGGTTCGTCCTCGCGCTGGAAGACGTCTATCTGGCGATGTGGGAACGCTTTAAGGCCGGCGAACCGCCAGCGGATCTCCACGTCCGCGCTTAAGCCGCGCGGCGCAAGACTTCGTCTGCCAACAGACGAATCTCCGTTGCCGCGGCGGATCGCGGATCGGCTTCGGTGACGCCTTTGCCGTCGATGAGGCTCGCGACGAACGCGGTGCGATTTCCGAGAGAAGCGCGCGACAAAGGCAGCCCTGCCTTGGTCATCTCGGCGACGAGCGAGTCCGCGACTCGGGCGCGCGGCGGCACGCGGTTTAAGACGATGAGCGCGTTCTTCCCTTCATGGGCGATCAGCTCGAGCGTCGGCCAGGTCGCCCACAAATCCATGGGCGAGAGCTGCATCGGCACGACCGTGATCCCGGCTGCGCGCACCGCGGTCCTGAGCGCCATCTCGTCCTGAGGCGGCGCGTCGATGAGAACGATCTCGGAATCGCGCTTGGCGTTCTCGATCTCGCCTTGCGCCCGCCAGCCGATGGCGGTGTAGATCGAGAGCTTCGCGTCGGGGCCGATGCGCTG
>DASQHF010000137.1:0-5363 GCA_035632215.1 Micropepsaceae bacterium
AAGCAGCAGCGCAAGAACGAGCCGGTCGATCGTCCCGCCGAGAAAGGCGATCTCGTCGTCCTTGATTTCGTCGGATCGGTCGACGGCAAGGAGTTCCCGGGCGGCAGCGCCAAGGGTCACAAGCTCGAACTCGGCTCGGGCAGTTTCATCCCCGGATTCGAGGATCAGCTCATCGGCGCCAAGGCCGGCGAGCATCGCGCCGTCGCCGTCACCTTTCCCGCCGATTACGGCGCCGGCGATCTCGCCGGCAAGGAAGCGTCCTTCGCCGTTGACGTCAAAGAGGTACGGGCCATATTGCCGCAGCCGATCGACGAATCGCTGGCCGAGGCCGTCGGCATGGAGAATCTGCAAGCGTTGCGCGACACGGTGCGCGCGCAGATCGAGCGCGACTACGGCGGCATCGCGCGCCAGCGCTTGAAACGGCAGCTCCTTGACCGTTTGGCCGAGCGGCACCATTTCCCCGTCCCTCAAGGCATGGTCGATATCGAGTTCGACGTGATTTGGAAGCAGTTCGAGGCCGAGCGCGAGCGGGCTAAGAAGTCCGGCGCCGCTGAAGCCGAGGAAGGCAAGAGCGACGACGAGATCAAGGCCGAATATCGCGACATCGCGGTCCGCCGCGTCCGGCTCGGCCTTCTGCTTTCGGAGGTGGGGCGGAGCAACAATATCTCGGTGACGCAAGAAGAGATCAACCGGGCGCTCTCCGAGGAGGTTCGCCGCTTTCCCGGACATGAGCGCGAGGTGATCGAGTATTATCGCAATCAGCAAGGCGCGCTCGACAATCTGCGCGCGCCGATCTTCGAGGACAAGGTCATCGACTATATTCTCGAAATGGCCAAGGTGAGCGATCGCACGGTTCCCATCGCCGAATTGATCAAGGCGGCCGAGGCGGAGGACGAGTAATCAGCCGCCGGTGCGGCACGAGCAGAACTCAAAAGCGCGGCGCACGGCGACGTCCAGTGGCAGCGGCGCCCTAGCGGAAGGTGAAAAGACATGGATCCCCGAGAAATTTACATGAATACGCTGGTGCCGATGGTGGTCGAGCAGACCAATCGCGGCGAACGTGCCTATGACATCTATTCGCGACTGCTGAAGGAGCGGATCATCTTCCTGGTCGGACCGGTCAACGACGCGGTCGCCAGCCTGATTTGCGCCCAGCTGCTGTTCTTGGAATCGGAGAATCCGAACAAGGATATCGCCTTTTACATCAACTCGCCGGGCGGCGTCGTCAGCTCCGGACTCGCGATCTATGATACGATGCAATACATCCGCTCGGACGTCGCGACGGTGTGCGTCGGACAGGCGGCGTCGATGGGTTCGCTACTTCTCACCGCGGGCGCCAAGGGCAAGCGAATCTCGCTGCCGAATTCGCGAATCATGATCCACCAACCCTCGGGCGGCGCCCAGGGCCAGGCCACCGACATCGAGATTCAGGCGCGGGAAATTCTCTATCTGCGGGCACGCCTCAATGAAATGTACGTTAAGCATACCGGCCAGTCCTTGGATGTCATTTCTCTAGCGGTGGAGCGCGACAAGTTTCTTTCGCCCCAAGAAGCCAAGGAATTCGGCCTTATTGACGAGGTCATGGCCGCCCGGCCCACCCGCGACGACGAGAACAAGACGCGTCCATGATCGGCGAGGCCGGGTTTCAGGGACCCGCGAAATCCGGTTGTCGGTTGCGGAAAACACCCTATCTTTAACTAGTTATTGATCGGGAGCCGGTACATATTGTTGAATTATAGGGTGTCTGGCGCGTTGGGCCCGTGTCGGGTCGGAGACGCGCCGGTTGGAATGCCACGGTGCAGCGGTCCGGAGGGACGGAGCCAGGGCGCGGCGCCAGCGTGTGATCGAGATCGAGGCCTGCCTCGGTCGTGGACGGAGTGCCCATGAGCAAAGCCAGTGGCGGCGACGCAAAGAACACCCTCTACTGCTCCTTTTGCGGCAAGAGCCAGCACGAGGTCCGCAAGCTGATCGCCGGCCCGACCGTGTTCATTTGCGATGAATGCGTCGAGCTCTGCATGGACATCATCCGCGAAGAGCACAAGACGACGCTGGTAAAGTCGCGCGACGGGGTGCCGACACCGCGCGACATCTGCAAAGTGCTCGACGACTACGTCATCGGTCAGGATCACGCCAAACGCGTGCTCTCCGTCGCGGTGCACAATCACTACAAGCGCCTGGCGCATGGCGCCAAGAACAACGACGTTGAGCTCGCCAAATCCAACATCCTGCTCGTCGGCCCTACCGGCTCGGGCAAAACGCTTCTCGCCCAGACGTTGGCGCGCATCATCGATGTGCCCTTCACTATGGCCGACGCCACGACGCTGACCGAAGCCGGCTATGTCGGCGAGGACGTGGAAAACATCATCCTCAAGCTGCTCCAGGCCGCCGACTACAATGTCGAGCGGGCGCAGCGCGGCATCGTCTACATCGACGAAGTCGACAAGATCAGCCGCAAATCCGACAACCCCTCGATCACGCGCGACGTTTCCGGCGAGGGCGTGCAGCAGGCGCTGCTCAAGATCATGGAAGGCACCATCGCGTCGGTGCCGCCACAGGGCGGGCGCAAGCATCCGCAGCAGGAATTTCTGCAGGTCGACACGACCAATATCCTCTTCGTGTGCGGCGGCGCGTTTGCCGGTCTCGAGAAGATCATCGCGCAGCGCCGTCAGGGCACGTCGATCGGCTTCGGCGCAGAAGTGAAGGGGCCGGAGGAGCGCAAGACCGGCGAGATCCTCAAGGATCTAGAGCCGGAAGATCTCCTCAAGTTCGGCCTGATCCCGGAATTCGTCGGGCGTCTTCCCGTCGTCGCGACCCTCGACGATCTCGATGAGGGTGCGCTGGTCGACATTCTGACCAAGCCCAAGAACGCGCTGGTGAAGCAGTATCAGCGGCTGTTCGAGATGGAAGACGTGCGGCTCGAATTTAACGACGAGGCGCTGCGCGCCATCGCGCACAAGGCGATCGCCCGCAAGACCGGCGCGCGTGGATTGCGGTCGATCATGGAAGCGATCCTGCTCGAATCGATGTTCGATCTGCCCGGTCTTGACGGGGTCAGCGGCATGGTCATCAACCGCGAAGTCGTCGAAGGACGCGCGGCACCGCTCCACATCTACTCGGATCGGCGCGGGGAACAGGGGACGGGCGCCTGACGGCGTCTGCGCCTTTGGCTCGCGCACCGGTCGGTCCGCCGAACCGGTGCTCTTGAATGCGTCTCCGCGCGTGCCACTTAACATGAAAGCCCTGCCGGCGGCGGTTCTACCCTCGTCGTGCGCGAAACGGCTATCATCAACCCGGCTCTTCTAGAAAGAGGCGTCATGTTCGAAATCTCTCGCGGTGCTCTCTATCCGGTCCTTCCGTTGCGCGACATCGTCGTCTTCCCGCACATGATCGTGCCGCTCTTCGTCGGGCGCGAGAAGTCGGTGAAGGCGCTCGAGGACGTAATGAAGGACGACAAGCAGATTCTGCTCGTCACCCAGAAAAATGCCGCTCAGGACGACCCGACCTCCGCCGACATCTATTCCGTCGGCACCATCGGCACCGTGCTGCAGCTTCTCAAGCTGCCCGACGGCACCGTCAAGGTGCTCGTCGAGGGGGGGCAGCGGGCGCGCATCATGCGCTTTGCGGAGAACGAGGCTTTCTTCCAAGCTTATGCCGAAGCCATCGAAGAGAAGCCGGGCGAACAGCAGGAGCTCGAGGCGTTGGCGCGCACCGCGGTTTCGCAATTCGAGCAGTACATCAAGCTCAACAAGAAGATTCCGCCCGAGGTGTTGGTGTCGATCAACCAGATCGAAGATCCCAGCAAGCTCGCCGACACGCTTGCCTCTCATTTGGCGCTGAAAATTCCGGAGAAGCAGGAGCTGCTCGAGACCGAAGCCGTATCCGAACGCCTCGAGAAGGTCTTTGGCTACATGGAAAGCGAGATCGGCGTTCTCCAGGTCGAAAAGCGCATCCGCTCGCGCGTCAAGCGCCAGATGGAGAAGACGCAGCGCGAGTACTATCTGAATGAGCAGTTGAAGGCGATCCAGAAGGAGCTGGGCGACGGCGAGGACGGCCGCGACGAGCTGGCCGAGCTCGAGGAGCGCATCGCCAAGACGAAGTTCTCGAAGGAAGCGCGCGACAAGGCGCAGGGCGAGATGAAGAAGCTGCGGACGATGAGCCCGATGTCCGCGGAAGCCACGGTGGTGCGCAACTATCTCGATTGGCTCCTGTCGATTCCCTGGCAGGTGCGCACGAAGATCAAGCGCGACATCAAGAGCGCCGAGAAGGTGCTGGACGCCGATCACTTCGGTCTCGAAAAGGTTAAGGAGCGCATCCTCGAATACCTCGCCGTGCAGCAGCGCATGCGCAAGGTGAAAGGACCGATCCTGTGCCTCGTCGGGCCGCCCGGCGTTGGCAAGACCTCGCTAGGCAAGTCGATCGCGCGTGCGACCGGCCGAAACTTCGTGCGCATGTCGTTGGGCGGCGTGCGTGACGAAGCGGAAGTCCGCGGTCACCGCCGCACCTATATCGGCTCTATGCCGGGCAAAGTCATTCAAGGCATGAAGAAGGCGAAGTCGTCGAACCCGCTGTTCCTGCTCGACGAGGTGGACAAGCTCGGCGCCGATTGGCGGGGCGATCCGTCGTCGGCATTGCTCGAAGTGCTCGATCCCGAGCAGAACTCGACGTTCAACGACCACTACCTTGAAGTTGACTACGACCTCTCGGACGTGATGTTCGTGACCACGGCCAACACGCTGCGGATGCCTCAGCCCTTGCTCGACCGCATGGAGATCATCCGCATTCCCGGCTACACCGAGGATGAGAAGGTCGAGATCGCGCGTCGTCATCTCATCGAGAAGCAGATGAAGGCGCACGGCCTCAAGAAGAGCGAGTGGACGATCACCGATGACGCGTTACGCGATCTCATTCGCTACTACACGCGGGAAGCGGGCGTGCGCAATCTTGAGCGCGAAATCGCCAATCTCACGCGTAAGGCGATCAAGGAAATCTTGATGAAACGCCTGGCGAAGGTCACCGTGACCCGGCGCAATCTCGAGAAGTTCGCCGGCGTGCGGCGCTTCCGATACGGCGAGCTCGAAGAGACCGATCTGGTCGGCGTGACCACCGGCCTGGCTTGGACCGAAGTAGGCGGCGAGCTCCTCGTGATCGAAGCGGTTACCGTTCCCGGCAAGGGGCGGGTGACTGCCACAGGCAAGCTCGGCGACGTGATGAAGGAATCGGTTCAGGCGGCGGAAAGCTATGTCAAGTCGCGCAGCTACGCCTTCGGCATCGCGCCGTCGCTCTTCGAGAAGAAGGACATTCACGTCCACGTGCCCGAAGGGGCCACGCCGAAGGATGGACCTTCTGCGGGCGTAGCGATGGTG
>DASQHF010000138.1:0-2071 GCA_035632215.1 Micropepsaceae bacterium
CACCGGCGGCGAAGATGCCGGGCGCGCTGGTTTCGAGTTGGGCGTTGACTTTGATGCCTTTCTCGATCGCAAGCCCGGACTTTTCCGCAAGCTCGATCCGTGGCTTAACGCCCACGCCTACGACCACGAGTTCCGCGGCAAGGCTCGAACCGCTCTTGAGCTTGATGGAATTCGGCCCGATTTCGCTAGCGGTGTCTTCCAGGTGGAAGATAACCCCGTGCTCCTCATGGATCGCTCGGATGAGATCGCCCATCTGCGGGCCCAAAATGCGCTCCATCGGCCGCTTTTCGGGCGCCACGACATGAACTTCCAGTCCTCGCGCGCGCAGCGCGGCCGCAACCTCCAGTCCGATAAAGCTCGCACCCATGACGACCGCGCGCTTCGCCTCTCCCGCGCCCTTGATGATCGCGCGGCAATCCTTGAGCGAGCGTAGTGTGTGGACATGGGGTAAGTCGGCTCCGGGAAGAGGAAGGCGAACGGGTTCCGCTCCGGTTGCGAGCAGGAGCCGGTCATAGGCGATGGAACTTCCATCGGCGAGCCCGACCTCCCGCGCCCTTGGGTCGAGTTTCACGACTTTTGCTTTCAGTTTCAGGTCGATGCCGTTGTCGGCATAGAAGCTGTCGGGCCGAAGCGGCACCCAATCTTCCGGCGCGTTGCCCGCGAGATAATCCTTGGAGAGGTTTGGCCGGTCTACGGGAGCGGCGTCATCGTCGCTCAAAATCGTGATGCTGCGTTCGAAACCGACCCGGCGCAGCATTTCCGCGGCGGCAAAACCCGCGCCGCCGCCGCCCACGATGACAATCTTGTCCGGCTGGGCGCCACGCGGGGCGAATTCGGGCCTTTGCGGCGAGAGTTTCTCGCGGACAAAGATTTTCCCATCGTGCTGTTCCACCTTCCAGCAATCTAGGGGGGAAAGCGCCGGCGCGCGCACTGCGTCGCCGGTGGAAAGATCGAAACAGGCGTGATGCCAGGGGCAGCGGATGGTGTGCCCGACGACGAGGCCGTCGGCGAGCGGCCCGTGATAATGGGTGCAATGCGCGCTCACGGCATGGAGCCGCGCACCCCGACGGACGAGAAGGACATCGTCTTCGCCGGCTTTGCCGAGCAGCATACCGCCATCTTTAAGCGCACCCGCGTCGACACCTATGGTCAAGTCTGGTGCCGGTTTCTCGTTGTCAGCCATGCTGTCCCTCCCGCCCCCCAAAGCACGAAACATACCCTTGCCGCTAGCCTAGCGCGTTCGACGGACTTCCTCGAATCGATTGCGCCGATACCGCAATAAATCGCGCGTGCCGGAACCAGTTCCCAAGAGAGCGCATTGTTCCATCTACCAGAGCTGATCGCTCGGCCAAACCTATAGGAGGGTTTCGATGGCCTATCTCGACGTGGCACCCATGATCACGGCTCTACGCGCGAGCCCGGATCAATTCGCGTTTTCCTACGGATCGCTTCACCACATTCCCAGCGGACACCGGTTCGAATTCGACCGCTCGGGCCTGATCGATGTCCGGGCGCAATGCGCCTGCGCCTCGCTTGAGGTGAGCAAGGATCAGGACAAGGTCCTCTTTGAGGCGTTCAAGGACTGGCAGGTGAATTACTGGCGTCCGCTCGAGATCAACCGGCAGTTTGCCAGCCATTTCGCGCTCCCCTGGTGGCATCGGCTGCTGATCGTCGTTGCCGGGTTCCTCTATCGGGGTTCGCTCGCACTTGCGAAGGAAGCAGCGCACAAGGAGAGCGTCACGGTTCCGGCCGAATAGGTTTTGTCAGTCCGCATCGCCGTGTTTTCCGCGCACCTTGCCGCCACCGCGCTTTAGCTGCGCTCAAGCTCCGTGATCATCGCCCTTAGGAACCGCGCGGCTTCGGCGCCGGTGGCGACGCGGTGGTCGAAGGTAAGCGATAGCGGAAGCGTGCGCCGCGCGACGACTTTCCCGGCTTTCACCACGGCGCGTGGACGAATGGTGCCGGCGCCGATGATCGCGACCTGAGGCGGTACGATGACGAGATTGGCAAAGCGCCCCGAGCCGAACACTCCAAAATTCGAGAGCGTAATGGTCGCGCCCTGCATGTCCTC
>DASQHF010000139.1:0-4601 GCA_035632215.1 Micropepsaceae bacterium
GCTTGCGCAGGCGATGGATGCACACCTCGACCGCATTTGATCCGACTTCGCCCGAGAGACCATAGAGGTGATCTTCCACCAATTTCTTCGACACCACGCGCCCGCTGCGCCGCATCAGGATTTCGAGTGCCGCTTCCTCCCTGGGCGAGAAGGTCTGCGGCTTGCCGTCGACGAAGACCTGCCGGCCGTCGATGTCGTGGGTCACGTTGCCGACGGTCAAGGCCGGTCCCAAAAGCTCGCCCGGCCGGCGCAAGACGGCCCGCAAGCGAGCCAGCAGCTCCTCGAACGCGAACGGCTTGATGATGTAGTCATCCGCGCCGTCCTGAAGGCCGGCGACCCGATCGTGCAGCCCGCCGCGCGCGGTGAGCACGATAACAGGTGTCGCGTCTTTACGTCCGCGGAGCGCGCGCAGGATCGTCACCCCGTCGCGATCGGGGAGGCCTAAGTCGAGGATCACCGCGGAATAATGCGTCCGGCGCAGGACGTCGTTGGCATCGCCGGCGGATTCGAGGTGATCCACCGCGAAGCCTGCGGTCCCAAGGCGTTCCTTCAACAACGAGGCGAGCTCGCGATTATCTTCGACCAATAACAGACGCATGCGGGGAAACTTATCAGCTTCGTCGTCGTCGGAAACCTCTTTGTCATTCTCCCGTAAGCTGCCCCACGGGAGCTCACGAAAGAGGACTAATCCGACTCCAGCTGCGCCATCGCAAGCCGGAGGCTGCCGCCGGCGCGGGCGAGGAGCTGTTTAGCCTCCTTGGGCTTGCAGCCTTTCAGTAACAACACAGCGAGTTTGACGCTGCCGCCAGCGCGCGTGAGCGCGGCGCTCACGTCGTCGGGCGGGCACCCGGTCAATTGCACCAGCATGGTTTCGGCGCGCTGCACGAGCTTCTTATTCGTGGTCTGCACGTCGACCATCAGGCCTTCATAGACGCGGCCCAAGCGGATCATCAGGAGCGAGGACAGAATCCCGAGCGTGATCCGCTGGGCGGTGCCCGCCTTCATCCGCGTCGAGCCCGCGATCGGCTCGGAGCCCGTTTCGAGCAAAATCGGATGATCGGCGTCTTGCAGTAACGGCGTGCCGGGGTTGTTCGCGATCCCGATGGTGAGCGAGCCCGCGCGCTTGGCTTCGCGCAAACAGGCCAGCGTGAAGGGCGTTGTCCCGCTCGCCGCGACCGCGATCATCACGTCGTCGGCGTTCACGCGATGGCGCTTGACGAGCTTCGCCGCGTGGCCGGTCTCGTCTTCGGCGCCCTCGACCGACTGGATCAGCGCTTCATTGCCGCCGGCAATCAGCAGCAGGAGCCGCTCCGCGGGCCAGGAGAAGGTCGGCATCAGCTCGGCGCCGTCCTGTACCGCGAGCCGTCCCGATGTGCCCGCTCCGGCATAGATCAGCCGGCCGCGTACTTTAAGCCGCGCTTCCATGGCGAGTGCCGCCTTCTCGATCGCGGGTCGCGCCGCGCGCACGGCCGCAACCGCGGCGAACTGGCCCTCCACCATCGCCTCAATGATGTCGGCCACATCCCACAAGTCGATGTCGGAGTAACGGGGGCTTGGTCGTTCCGTTTCGATGGCCGGCATCCCATATTAGTTTCGAGGAACGCTAGACTCTGCCACGTGATTCCTTAGCGTTCCTTCAACACCATAATGCAAGGCTGCGTCAGGAAAAGGGAATGAGCAAGCTGCCCACCAAGATGGCCGCGGAAATTCGCGAGGCGCCCGAAGCGGTCGAGCGCCAGGCCAAGAGCTTGCAGCGACCCGTGGCTGAGCTTGTCGCAAAGCTGAAAGCCGCGCCCCCGCGAGTCGTCGTGACTGTTGCGCGCGGCAGCTCCGCGCATGCGGCGACCTTCGCGAAGCATCTGATCGAACGCCGCTTTGGAATCCCCGTTGCGGCCGCCGCCCCCAATATCGCGACGGTCTACCGCCGCGATCTCGAGATTCGCGGTCAGCTTCTGCTGGCGATCTCACAATCGGGCGGCTCGGACGATCTGATCGAGCAGGCGCGTTCGGCCAAACGTTCCGGTGCGCTCGTCGTCGCGCTCACCAACACAAGCGATAGTCCGCTCGCGCAAATAAGCGACATCGTGCTGCCCCTCGATGCGGGCGTAGAAGAAAGCGTCGCGGCGACGAAGACCTTTGTCGCGAGCCTGACGGCCATCTTGAGACTGGTCGCGGTTTGGAACGGTGAGCACGCGCTTATCGGTGCGCTCGCGCGCTTGCCGGAGCGGCTCAAACGCGCGATCGAGCTCGACTGGAGCATGGCCTTGAAACCGCTGGCGCATGCCCAAAGCCTAGTCGTGATCGGCCGCGGACCCACACTTGCCATAGCGCGCGAAGCGGCCTTGAAGCTCAAAGAGACCTCCGACTTGCACGCGGAAGCCTTCAGCGGCGCGGAGTTTCTTCACGGTCCGGTGGCGCTCGTGAGCGGCCGCTATCCAATCCTGATGTTTACGCCGCCTGACGAATCCGCGACCGGTCTGCGCGCGCTTGCCTCGGACTTGCGCGCGAAGGGCGCAGCGGTCTTCACGGTGGATCCGGGCGTGCCCGGCGCCTTGCCCGCGCTTCCTCCCGACCACGCGGAAGCCGACGCCGTCTGTATGATCCAGAGCTTTTATGCGATGGCGGTGCGTTTGGCCGAGCTTCGGGGCAAAGACGTCGATCACCCGCGTCATTTGAAGAAGGTCACCCGCACGCGATGACCGCGCCAAGTTCATACGCCGTTGCAGCAGATTTTGTTTTCGACGGCTTGTCACTGCGGCGCGACTGCGCGGTGATTGTCGAGGGCGAGCGAATCCGCGATCTGATCCTGGCGCGCAATCTCGCCTCCGACATGCCGCATACGAGGCTCAAGCGCGGAATGTGGCTCGCGCCTGGCTTCATCGACGCGCAGGTGAATGGCGGCGGCGACGTGCTGTTCAACGACCAGCCGACGGCGGAAGGGATCAGAGCGATCGTCGCCGCGCACCGGCGCTCGGGTACAACATCGATCCTCCCGACGCTCATCACCGATACGGACGAGAAGATGCACGCCGCGCGCGAAGCAATCGCGGCCAGCAAAGACCCGGGCGTGCTCGGAATCCACTTCGAAGGTCCGTTTCTCTCGCCGGAAAGAGCGGGCGTGCATGATGCCAAACGGATGCGAGCGCCCGAGCCGCATCATCTCGATCTCTTGACCTCGATCGACGGTGTCACATTGGTCACGCTTGCACCCGAGCGAGTGCCGCGCGCTTTCATCCGCGATCTTGCGAAGAAAGGTGTACGCGTTGCGCTTGGTCATTCGATGGCGACCTATGACGAGACGATCGCCGCGATCGGGGATGGGCTGAGCGGCTTTACGCACCTCTTCAACGCCATGCGGCCGATGAGCGCGCGCGAGGGCGGGCCGATTGCGGCGGCGCTGGAATCAGCGGACGTCTGGTACGGACTCATCGTCGACGGTCATCACGTCTCGAGCCCGATGCTGAAGCTCGCGCTCAAAGGCGAAGGGCATCCCATGCTGGTGACCGACGCCATGCCGCCCGTGAACGGCTCGCGCGCGAGCTTCGATCTGTTCGGCCAAAGGATCGAGGTCAAAGACGGCCGTTGTGTCACCCAAGACGGAAGGCTCGCCGGATCGGCGATCGATATGGCGACGGCGGTCAAGAATTGCGTCCGCCTCTTGGGCGTACCGCTGATTGACGCTCTGCGTTTGGCGACGCTCTCGCCGGCGCGCTTTCTGGGCGTCGACGATCGGCTGGGAAGGCTCGCGACTGACTTCCGAGCCGACATGATCGCGGTCGACCCCGGCGACGTTCGGGTCATTGACGTCTGGATCGCCGGACATCATCAGCCAAGCTGAAGCTTTTGCTGTCCTCGCGCGTTAACTCCAGCGAACGAGTCTCGTTTCTTGGAGGCGAGCATGGCCAGCATAAATCATGGCGAGAGCCCCGATCTCTTGAGCACTTCGGTGCGCGCGCATTGGCGGTTGTATCTTATCGAAGGCGTCGTCCTCATCGTGCTCGGCATCGGCGCGGTCTTGATCCCCGTCGTCGCCAGCCTCGCCGCGGCGATTGCACTCGGCTTCATGTTCCTCATTGGGGGAATAGTCGGCTTCGTCGCGACCGTGATGGGCCGTCATGCGCCCGGCTTCTGGTGGTCGCTCTTGTCGGCCACCGTCACCATCATCGCCGGGGTGCTAATGATCGGTTGGCCGTTCGGCGGCGCGCTCTCCATTACCCTCGTTCTCGCCGCCTATCTGGTCGTCGATGGCATCGTCTCGATGCTGTTCGCGGTCGAGCACCGGCGCCAGTTGTCGCGGCGCTGGGGCTGGCTGCTCGTGAACGGGGTCCTCGATCTCCTGCTAGCGGCCGTCCTTGTGTGGTTCTTGCCGTTCGCGGCCCTCTGGGGCTTGGGCCTCATCATCGGCATCGATTTCATCTTCGGCGGCAGCTCGCTGATAGCGATGGCGCTCGCGGCTCACAACGCCGAGCGGGCGTAGGCCAAAATAAAAAATTGTCATTCCAGGCCGAATGGCTGAAGGCCGCGCCCCAATTCGTGTCATGGCCCGGCTTGACCGGGTCACCCAGCGGCCGCGCGTCTGCGGGGCCAATAAATTTGTTGCG
>DASQHF010000140.1:0-9481 GCA_035632215.1 Micropepsaceae bacterium
GGTGCCGATCTATCAAACGGGGGCGTACGCCTTCGACAGCGCCGACCATGGTGCGGCGCTCTTCAATCTCGAGATCGAGGGCTATCGCTATAGCCGGATCGCCAATCCCACCAACGATGTTTTGGAGAAGCGCGTGGCGGCGCTCGAGAGTGGGATCGAAGCCTTGAGCGTCAGCACCGGGCAGGCTGCGCTCTCCTACGCGGTGCAAAATGTGAGCGCGCCCGGCACCAACATCGTTTCCGTGCCGATGCTCTACGGCACCACCCACACGCTCTTCTCCTATGTGCTGCCGCGCCAGGGTGTCGAAGTCCGCTTTGCCGAATCCGATTTGCCCGCTCACCTCGAAGCACGGATCGATAAGGACACGCGTGCCGTGTTCTGCGAGACCGTGGGCAATCCGGCCGGCAATGTCTGCGACCTCGAGGCAATCGCGCGCCTCGCCCATGCGCATGGTGTCCCCCTGATCGTCGACAACACCGTGCCGACGCCCATCCTCTTGAAGCCGATCGATTGGGGCGCGGATATCGTCGTCCACTCGCTGACCAAGTTCATGGGGGGCCACGGCACGACTTTGGGCGGCATCATCGTCGATTCGGGAAAGTTCGACTGGCGCGCCAATGCCTCGCGCTTCCCGATGTTCAATGAACCCGATCCCTCCTACCACGGTCTGGTGTATACGGAGCATTTCGGCCGGGCCGCCTATATCGGGCGCGCCCGCAGCTTCTATCAGCGCACGACGGGCGCGGTGCTCGCGCCGTTGTCCGCATTCCTCTTGTTGCAAGGAATCGAAACCGTTGCGCTTCGCGTGGAGCGCCATGTCGAGAACGGCCGGCGTGTCGCCGAATTCCTCCGCGACGATAGACGCGTGAGCTGGGTCAACTATGCGGGCTTTTCCGACAACCCGTACAATCGGCTGGCCAGGAAATATCTGGGCGGCAAGGCCTGCTCGATCCTCACCTTCGGGGTCAAAGGAGGATTGGAAGCGGGCAAAGCCTTCTACGACGCGCTGAAGCTCATTGTGAGGCTCGTCAATATGGGGGACGCAAAATCGCTCGCCTGCCACCCGGCGTCCACCACGCATCGCCAGATGAGCGCCGAGGATCAGCTTAAAGCGGGAGTGAGGCCGGAGATGATCCGCTTGAGCATCGGCATCGAACACATCGACGACATTATTGCGGATCTCGACCAGGCGCTGGACGCGGCTGGATGAAAAACATCCTCACTCTTGGAGCATAAACAATGGCCGTTTTCTCCGCCGATAAGCCCGATGACAGCGAGGGGGCGCTTACGATCGGGCTTGTCAACAATATGCCCGATGCCGCGCTCGAGGCGACCGAACAGCAGTTCACGAATCTCCTGAACGCGGCGGCGGGCTCACTCACTGTGCGATTGCGACTCTTCGCGCTCGCCGAGGTTCCGCGCGGTAAGGCCGGCAGGGAGAGAATCCGGCGGCTCTACGCCGACTTTCGCGCGCTCGACCGGAGCAGGCTCGACGGCCTGATCGTCACCGGCGCCGAGCCTATCGCGCCCGATCTGAAAGACGAACCCTATTGGAGCTCGCTCATCCAGGTCCTGCGCTGGGCGGAGATGAACGCCGTGCCTACGATCTGGTCCTGTCTCGCCGCGCACGCGATCGTGCTCCATCTGTCAGGCATCCGCCGGCGGCGGCTCGAAGAAAAATGCTCAGGCCTTTTTTCTTTCGAGAAAGTGGAGGGCCATCCTTTCGCCGACGGATTGCCGTCGAAATTCCTGATGCCGCATTCGCGTTACAACGGACTGGCTGAAGAAGATCTCGCGGCCGCAGGTTTCACGATACTCTCGCGGTCTTCAGAAGCAGGCGTCGACATGTTCGTGAAGGACGGCGAGGGGCCTTTCCTCTTCGTTCAAGGGCATCCTGAATACGATGCGCATACGCTTTTGCGCGAATATAAACGCGACATCCGCCGGTTCTTGAAGCGCGAGATGGAGACATACCCGAAGCTCCCGGTCGGGTATTTCGACCAAGAGGCAGCCGCTCGGTTTGAGCGCTTTCGCGAGGAAGCCCTCAAAGATCGCTCGGAAGATGTGCTCGACCGGCTTTCGACAGCCGCGGCTGAGCCCATCTTGAGCAATGTCTGGCGCGCCACGGCCGTCCGGCTCTATGCCAATTGGCTCAACTTTCTAATGTTGAAGAAGGCAACGGTTGCCGCAAGAGAGCTGGCGCTCGAGTTCGATCATGTTAGAGCTTCCAAACAAGCGCTTCGGCCGTAAAAGCGCGGTTCGCGAAGCCTGGCTGCGAGCGCTGGAAAAGACGGCGCCGATCGAGGCGCGCCCGGGTTATCTTCTTCCCGATGCGATCAACGATCTCGCCGCTCGTTTTGGCGACGCACCGGCGCTTCTCTCTGGAAGTGAGTGCCTCTCCTTTTGTGCTCTATCGGAGCAGATGAACCGATACGCCCGCTGGGCGCGTGCACAAGGCTTGGAGAAGGGCGAGGCAATCGCGCTTTTGATGCCGAACCGACCGGACTACATGGCGGCCTGGCTTGGCGTGACGCGGGCCGGCGGTGCGGCCGCGCTCCTGAACACCAATCTCAAAGGGCAATCGCTCGCACACGCGATCCGCAGCGTTGCAACCAAGCATCTCGTCATCGCAGAGGATCTCCTTGAACGGTTTCGCTCGGCGGCGCCCTATCTCGAACACGAGCCGGCATTGTGGGTCCGCGGCACAGCCGGCGGGTCACCCTTCGATATGGACATTGCCGGGCGCTCGGGCGCTCCGCTTGCGCCTTTAGAGCGGCGCGATCTCACCATCGACGACCGCGCCCTTTACATCTACACCTCCGGCACCACGGGATTGCCCAAGGCCGCCAACGTCAGTCATCGGCGCCTCATGATGTGGAGTTCCTGGTTCGCAGGCATGTTGGAGACGAGCCCGCGAGACCGCATGTACAATTGCCTGCCAATGTATCACAGCGTCGGCGGTACCGTTGCTCCTGGGGCGGTTCTGTTGAACGGCGGCTCCGTCTTCATAAGCGAGAAATTTTCCCGCGATGCGTTCTGGAGCGAAGTCACTGGGCAAGGCTGCACGCTCGTCCAATATGTCGGCGAGCTGTGCCGTTATCTGGTAACGGCGCCACCGCATCCGCTCGAGCGCGCGCACAAGATCAGGGCCTTTGTCGGCAATGGCTTGAGGGCCGATGTCTGGGAGTCGTTCAAGGAGCGTTTCTCTATTCCGCAACTCCTCGAGTTCTATGCCGCGACCGAGGGCAATTTCTCTCTCTTCAACGTGGAAGAACGCGTCGGCGCCTTGGGACGCGTACCGCCGTTTTTGTCGCATCGTTTCCCGGCCGCGCTTATCAAGCACGATGTTGAAACCGGTGAGCCCTTGCGAGATGCGCAAGGCTACTGCGTGCCATGCGATCTTGAGGAGGCTGGTGAGGCCATCGGCCGGATCGCGGAGAATGCGCAAGGCGGGCGCTTCGAAGGCTATTCGGACGAAGCCCAATCCGAGAAGAAGGTGTTGCGCGACGTCTTTGTCAAAGGCGACGCGTGGTACCGGACCGGCGATCTGATGCGCAAAGACGAGGACGGCTTCTTCTATTTCGTCGATCGCATCGGTGACACGTTCCGTTGGAAGGGCGAGAATGTTTCGACCGTCGAAGTCGAGGAGGCGATCGCATCCTTTCCGGGGATTGCGCAGGTAGGCGTGTACGGCGTGGCGGTGCCAAAGACCGAAGGCCACGCCGGAATGGTGGCGATCGCATGCGATGCCGCGCTCGATCTCGAGCATCTGCGGCGCCATATCGCCGGGCGTCTTCCCCCTTATGCCGCGCCGCTGTTCGTGCGGCTTTGCCGCGAGCTCGAGATCACCGAAACATTCAAGCGGAAGAAGGGTGCGCTTGTCCGCGAAGGCTTTGATCCTAAAAAGATCAGCGATCCGCTGTACTTCGATGACCGCGCCTCGAAAACCTATGTCCGTTTGGACGAGGCGCTCTTCCGGCGCGTCGTCAATGGAGAAATCCGGCTCTAGAGCCTGCGTCTTCCCCTTTATCGGTGTCGAAGGCGCGTGATAGCTTCAAGGCACGGGCTCGAGGTTGCATCCCGTGCCCGAAAGGGAGGACGCCGTGAAGATCAATGTCTTCGTAGCCTTGTTATTTGCCGCGACGCTGACCGCGACGGCGGCGAGCGCGCAGCCCGCTCCGTTCAACGACACGGGCGTAACCATGGGTCATTGGCATCTCGCTTCCAAAGATCTGGAGGCAAACAAGAAGCTGTTTCTCGCCATGGGCGGAAAATTGTATATGCCGGGTGGCGCCCCGCTGATCAGTTTCCCGGGACTCTACATCAACTTGAACCTCGGCAACGCGAGCGGCGAGGGCGGAACGCCCGGTTCGGTGGTGAACCATGTCGGCTTCATCGTCGACAACGTTCAGCGCCGTGTGGCGCAGTGGAAAGCCGCGGGCGTTACCGTGCTTCCCGGCGGCAACAACCGGCAGGACCAGGCCTTCGTCGTGACGCCGGACGGCGTACGCATAGAGATTCTCGAAGACAAGACACAGACCGTCCCGATCAAGAACGAGCACATCCACTTTTCCATGACCGAAGCCGATATCCCGAAAGCCCAAGCCTGGTACGCAAAGACCTTCGGCGGCAAGGCGGGAATGCGCAATGGCGCACCGGTCGTCGATCTTCCGGGTGTCCAGATTCGCTTCGCCAAGGCCGACAAGGCGCAGGTGCCCACCAAGGGGCGCGTGCTCGATCACATCGGCTTCGACGTGAAGGACCACGCGGCCTTCGTGAAGAAGATTCAAGCCGAAGGCATCAAGCTCGACGATATGCCGCGCAAGGTGCCGAACGGCAGCACGATCGTATACATCACCGATCCCTGGGGAACGCGGATTGAGATCATCCAACGCGCGCCGTTGGGACCTGAGGTGAAGGCTTAAGGTTTTCCGCCGGGAGCGCGCAACCTCGCGCTCCCGGTCACGCCATCAGGTGATGCTGCCGGCGTCAACCGTAATCACCGTCCCGGTGATGTTGCGCGCTTTGGCGCTCAAGAGATACTCAACTGCGTTGGCTACGTCTTCGACTTGAGGCAAGCGTCTGAGTGCACTTCGACGCACGATCCGATCGCGGTCGGCATCGCTCATCTCGCGCGTCATATCGGTGTCGACAAAGCCCGGCGCAACTGCATTCACGGTGATGCCGGCGCGTCCCACCTCGCGCGCGAGCGAGCGGGTAAATCCCACCAGCGACGCCTTGGTCGCGGCATAGACGGATAGGGCATTGAAACCCGTTGCCGCCACGATGGAAGAAACATTCACGATGCGGCCTTCGCCCTGCGCCATCATCATGCGCACGACGTACTTGCTCAAGAGAATGGGCGAGAGCGTGTTCAATCGTACCAGTCTCTCGATGTCGGAATTCTGCATCGTCGCAAGAAGACCTCCGATCCCGAGACCGGCATTGTTGACAAGACCGTAGACGGGCGTGTGCTTTCCCTTGAGCATCTCGGCCAATGCCGGGATGTTGTCGGTTTCCGAAAGATCGAAGGGAAGAAAGTGAACCGGCGCGTGCCCGCGCTTCTCCGCTTCCACGATGGTGCGGTTCAAATCCTCGCTTAGGGTTCGAGAGACCGCGATGGTGGGATAGCCGGCGGCGGAAAGGCCTCGGACGATTCCGAGCCCCAAGCCCCGGCTTCCTCCCGTGACGACGACATTATGCATAGTGCCGGACCAGCTTGCCCGAATGGGCGACTTCGAGATTGGTCACGAAGCGTATCACGGCCGGAACTTTATGTTCGGGCAAAGCATTGCGGCAGAGCTCGAGAATCTCCTTCTCCATGTCCTTGGCACGCGTGCTTGCCCCGGCCTTGTCGTTCAAGAGCACATCGGCGACGACGACCGAGCCGGTAAAGGGGTTCTTTCGCGCCCTGACCAGCGACATGCGCACTTTCGGATGCCGATTGATGATCGCCTCGACCTCCTCGGGATGCACTTTCAACCCGCCGACATTCACGATGCCGCCCTTGCGCCCGAGGAAATGATAGCGGCCGTTGGCCAACCGAAGAACATCGCCTGTATCGACGAAGCCGTCGGCGTCTTTGAGCGGCGGCTTGTCCCGTCCGGCGTAGCGTAAAGCGCCTCTTACCGACCGAACGCGCAGCGTGCCGTCGACGATCTTCATCTCAACGCCCTCATGCGGTTTGTCGATTAAATCCAGAGGCACGCCCTCGAGGCCGTCCTCGACGTCGAAAACCACCCCCGCTTCGGTGGAAGCATAGGCATGCCCGATCTTTGCCTGCGGATAATTTCGCTTGAGCGAGTCAAGAAGAGCCTGGTCGGCGATTTCGCCAGAAAGCCGCGCGTAGCGGAGATCGGGAAGGTCGTTTAAGGGTGTCATCAGCACGCGCCGCCAATGGGACGGAGTGCCGGAGAGGTGCGTAACGCGGCGCGCTTTCAGGCGTTTGAGAAAGTCCGGGATCGGCTCGCCAGACCCCGCGAGCACGAGTGAGCCGCCGCCAAGGAGCGCGCGCAAATAGATCTGCAGGCCGCCATAGCGGCGGATGTCGTAGAAGGTGCCCCAGACGAGTCGCGGCGCGTAAGCCGTCCGCCCCTCGATGGCACCCGTCAAACCCGCGAGATCGTGAACCGCCATTTTCGGCAAACCGGTCGTTCCCGACGTCAACAGAAGCCATTCGGTGCGATGCCGCGCCCGAGGGACTTTTTCTACCGCGACAAGGGTCGATGAGCAGCGAATGCGGCGCTCACGCGCGAGCTCGAAGTCTTCCGGCTCCTCGCTGTCGGTCACGAGCACATCCACCTCGGCATCGCGGATGAGAGCGGGCAAATGGCCGGGCGGCAGGCACGAAGGAGCGACGACGATCCTCTCGGCGGCACCATCGAGTTGGACGAGCGCTAGCGCGGTTGCGAAGTGATCCTTGGTTCTTAAAAGCACGGAGCAGCCGGACAACTCCGCGAGTGGGGCTTGCAGCGTCGATCCGTTCAGGAGATCGGCGAAGCGAACGCGTGCCTCAAAGCCGCAAAGAATACGTTCGGCATGGATCGGCCCGGAGCCAAGCGTCTCGCGCAGTGAAAGAGGATCACCGGCCGGCATTTTCATAAGTCTGTACAAATTGCCCGAGTGTCACGGGGAGGCCCGCGCTCGCGCCCGCGGCGAACGGATCAACGCCCAATTCGTCTTCGAGGCGCGCCGCGAGGATTGCGAAGCCAAGCGAGTCGAGACCGCAGTCGAGCAAGACCAGATCGTCCGTCAAGGGAGCCAGCGACAAGCGCTGCTCTTCCGCAACCCGGTTCATGTGCGAGATCACCAGCTGCCGGACCGTCATGGCGGAATTTCCTTCGGGCTATTCGTTAGGGTTCGTGCGCCTTCGTCGTGTGCGAAGGCCCAATAAAGCGCGCGCGCCCTGCTGCAGAAGCGGCCCGGCGCGAGCGCACGATCTTCGATCCGCGTCACCGGAATGACCTTGGAATAATTCCCCGTCGCGAAAATCTCGTCGGCGTTCAGGAAATCGGCATAGCTGAGGGTCTTTTCGATTACGGAGACGCCATCGCCGCGTAAAAGTGAGATCACCCGTTGACGGGTTATGCCATTCAAGAACGTCCCGTTCGCTTCGGGCGTGTAGACGATGCCATCTTTGGCTATGAACACGTTCGCCGTGCCGAGTTCGGCGATGTTCCCCAAGAGGTCCCGCATCAGGCAATTGTCGAAGCCGCGCGCCTGCGCCTCCATGATCGCGCGGGCGTTGTTGGGATAGAGGCAGGCGGCCTTGGCCTCGACGGGCGCGCATTCATTGGACGGGCGGCGATAGGGGGAGAGCGTGATCGAGATTCCGGTTGGGGGCCGCATCGGTGCCTCGTAGAGCGTGAGACACCAGCGGGTGGATTCGGGGTCGTGGCGCACCCCTCCGAAGGGACCCGTCTCCGCCCAGTACATCGGACGGATATAGAGGGTAGCGTCCTTCTCGAACCGTTTTCGCCCCTCCGCCACAAGCCCGCCCCACTCTTCGATCGAAACGAGCGGTTTCAGGGCAAAGACTTCAGCGGAGTGGTTCACGCGCGCACAATGCAGCGCGACATCGGGCACTACGCCTTCAAAGGCGCGCGCGCCGTCGAATACGACGGAAGACATCCAGGCGCCGTGGGTGCGAGGGCCCATGATGGGTACATTGCCCTCGTGCCAATCGCCGCCCAAGAACGTCCATGTCCTCGAGAAAACGGGCGTGTGTCCGAAGGCAGGGACCTTGTCGCGAAGACTGGGCGTGACGACGTTCATCGCGAGACCCCCGATGAAGCTCTAGCTCTCCAGGCGGAGTGTGGCGCGGAGCGAGATCGGCCAATCGGCGAGATTGACGCCATGGGTCGCGAACAGGGCTATAGCGAGCCGATCCATCCCGAACGCGACACAGCTCGTATGAGAAATTTCGCCGTCCGCGTTTCTCAAAGCCCACACGTTGCCGAAGTGGTCGCGGTGATAATTGAGGCTCATGCAGGCCGTGGGCACGGCCTTTTCGCCGATCGGGACCAACAGCTCGAATTTCAGCGATTTCTCGACTTGCGTTCTGGCCATGAAAATGCCGCCACGGCCGAAGAACGGATCGCTCGCGGGCGCGACCCGGTAGGAGAGCCGCAGCTCCTCGGCAATCGAGGTCATCTGCGCCATCCAGCGCTGGCGGAATTTCGCGACCTGGTCCGGTGTTCCGATGCACACGAACTCCCGCATGCGAAACGACTGCATGCGGTCGATGTCGCGCGAAGGCTCGTGCCGGAAGCAATCGCCGGCAACATCGAACAGAAGCCCTTCCGAAGGCACGATGCCGCGCTCGGCCGCGAGCGGATAAGCGGGATAGCAGGAAGCCGGACTAAGCACGAGGTCGGCGGGCGCAAGCGATTGTGTCCAATCCGCGCCACCCTCGAAGCAGTCAACGACACGCGAAATCTCCGCCTCGCTGCCTTTGAGGCAACTGACGCAGCCTAGAAGATGGGGAAAGCTTTCCAAATAGCCGGAGCGCTCGAGCACGCGACGGCTCATAACGGGAGGAAAGCGAAAGACTTCCGTGCCCGGCTCGCGGTGCCGGGAGATGAGACTGGAAATACCGTCGACGATTCGTTCGAAAAGACCGGTGCGCGCGTAGACGCCTTCAACGCCCGTTGGGCAGAGCAGCTGATAGACGATAGAATCCCAGGCCGCCTGCGATTTGAGAGTCGAAGCCAGCCCCAGGTTCATGCGATCGATTTCCACGCCGCTGGTCGCGGGATGGCCTCGTCTCGAAGGCTGAGCCGCGACGTCTCGTCGGGATCGCGCAGGAGAGTGGGGGTTCCCGCGACCAGGGAGGTGAGCGCGACGCCGCTCAAGATTCGTTCATTGTTGATCATGATCGGTGCGGAGAGGACATCGCGCAGATGGCGTCCAATGCTGAATTGGGAATCGTTGCGATAGCCGGAAAGGCCGGTCGCCTGCATTGCGCTCATCACGGTCGAGA
>DASQHF010000141.1:0-3048 GCA_035632215.1 Micropepsaceae bacterium
CATGGTGCGGTTATTCGGCGACTGGAAAAGTCCGAAACCCGCGCCAGCCAGCACCATGCGCCACACGACGTCCGAGACCGACGCGCCGGATGGAAGGTCGGCGAGGAGCGCCAGTGCCACGCCGAATGCCACGAGCCCGAAAAGGCCGAGGAGGCCTGCCGGATAGCGGTCGGACAGTTTTCCGGAGATGGGCGCGACGATAGCCGTCGCGAGCGGCCATGGCGTCATCAGGAGCCCTGTATCCACGGCCGAGAATCCGATCGCTTGCAGCAAAAAGGGAAGGGCAATGAAAGCCGCAGTCTGCGCGATGAACGAGCAGATCGAGGTTCCGACCGAAAGCGCAAAGATGGGTAAGCGGAGGAGATCGACGGGCAACAGCGGAACGGCCATGGTGACCTGCCGCCGGCAGAGGAAATAACCTCCGATGAGCGTTGCGAACAGCTCTGCGGCAATGAGAAAGGGAGGAGTAGGCCGGGTGAAGGCGTCTATGAAGGCAATGAGAGTCGCGAATGTAACGGCGCTCAAGAGCGCGCTCGTCACGTCGAAAGGATGGCTCGCGCGCGGGCTTTCCGGGAGTGCGTAGTAGCCCAGGAAGATTGCCAAGAGGCCAACAGGGAGCTTGATCGCGAAAAGCCATGGCCATGACGCGATGGCGAGGATGGAGCTCGCGAGCGTCGGTCCAGCGGCGGCGGAGACCGCGATCACCACCGCGTTGATGCCGATCCCATGCCCTAGCCGCTGGATGGGATGGATGAAGCGGACAAGCGCCATGTTGACGCTCATCACGCCCGCTGCGCCCAGTCCCTGCACGACGCGCATGAACACGAGCGAGGCCAGATCGGGCGAGAGCGCGCATCCGAGCGAGGCTGCGGTGAAAAGCGACAGCCCGACGAGATAGACGCGCTTGTAACCGAGAATGTCGCCTACCGCCGCAAGGGGCAAAAGCGGCAGCATCACGGCGAGCTGATAGGCATTGACGATCCACACCGAGTCGGCCGCGTCGATCTTTAGATCGGTGCGGATGATGGGGAGCGCGATATTAGCGATCGTCTGATCGGACACCGTCATGAAGATCGCGATGCCGACGGTAATGACCGCCCAGAGGCGCTGCGGGTACGGAAGGCCGTCCGTCCCGATGGCCGCTTCATGCTTCAACGAAAAATTCCCGATGGCGTATAGTAGGGGCGACATACGCCCAAACGGCGGTTCCTGTCGATGCGCTTATCCCATCTTGCGGAAAAAACAGGTGGGCGCGCCGGTGTGGCAGGCGGGACCCGTCTGCTCGACCTTGAACAACAGCGTATCGCCGTCGCAGTCCACGTAGGCCTCGACGAGCTTTTGCGTATGACCGGAGGTCTCGCCTTTGCGCCAGAGCTTGGCCCTCGAGCGCGACCAATAGGTGAGATCGCCGGTCTCGATTGTCCGTCTTAACGAATCCGCGTTCATCCAGGCGAGCATCAGGACTTCGCCCGTGCGCGCGTCCTGGGTGACCGCCGGAACCAGCCCATCGGCATCGTACGCAACGGACGCCAGGAACTCTTCGCGCGAGATTTGATCGCCGCTCAGGCGCGCACTCCCGTGAACGAGGCCGAGCCGAACATTCCGAGCTTCACGGATCCGTCGAGCTTGTCGCCTTGGACCGTGCCCGAGAATTCGAGCGTCATCGGCATCGGCCGCGTGATCGAGGCTTTCCAGCTGACGTTGTCGCCGTTGACCTTGCCCTCATCAATGGGCCGGCCCTCGCCGGAGCCCGCGCTTTGCGTGCCCGTAAGCGTCGCGCCCGAAGCGGAAATCACGAGCGTGCTTTCCTGAGCGCCCATCGGCGTGTTCACGGTCAGCTTCCAAGTGCCATCGACCGCCATAGCGGAGTCTCCTTAAATGAAATCGGTCTCTCAAATAGCATGTTACGCAGTCGCGCGCAGGCGCTCGAGTCCGGAAGCGAGATCGGCTTTCAGATCATCGACGTCCTCGAGGCCGACATGGAACCGGAGCAGCGGACCTTCGAGTTTTGGCGGGAACGAACGGTGATATTGCGCGGGCACGATGAGGCTCTCGAAACCGCCCCAGGAGAATCCCAGCGCAAACAGCTTCAACCCGTCGATCATCGCGGTCAGCGCCTTGTCGGAAACGGGATGGAGGACGGCACCGAAGAGTCCGCAGGCGCCGGTGAAATCGCGCTTCCAGAGCGCATGGCCGGGATCGTCGTGCAGCGCGGGATAAAGCACGCGCGCGACCTCGGGCTGAGCTTTAAGCCACGAAGCAAGCTCGATTGCGCTTTCCTGGTGTCGCTTCAATCGCACCGCCAGCGTGCGCAAGCCGCGAGCCGCGAGGAACGCTTCATCGCCGGACGAGCACAATCCCATATCGCCGTGGATCTGGACGAGCCGATCTTTGTATTCGGCATTGGCGGTGATCGTGCCCATCATGATGTCGGCATGTCCGCCGATATATTTGGTCGCCGCCTGCACCGAGAGATCGACGCCGTGCTTGAGGGCGCTGAAATAGAGCGGCGTCGCCCAGGTGTTGTCCAGGATCACCGCGATTCCGCGTTTGTGCGCTTCCTTGGCGATGGCCGGGACGTCCTGAACCTCGAAGGTGTAGGAGCCGGGGCTCTCGAGAAAGATCGCCCTGGTCTCGGGCCGAAATTGCGACGCTATGTCGGCGCCGATGAGCGGCTCGAAATAGGTCGTGGTGATACCGAAGCGCTTTGCTTGGCGTTCGCAGAAAAGTCGCGTCGGTCCGTAGACACAGTCCGCCACTAAGAGATGGTCGCCCGCGCCGCAGGCGGCAAGGATGGCAAGGGTGCAGGCGGAAAGCCCCGAGGGCACCAGAACCGTGCGAGCACCGCCTTCAATGTCGCAAATGGCCGTCTCGAGCGCGCGCGTCGTGGGCGTGCCGCGACGGCCATAGGTATAGGGCTGGCTTTGGTTCTTGAGACTCTCGAGATCGGGGAACAGCACCGTCGACATCCGATAGACCGGCGTGTTGACAGCGCCCGCATGGAGCGAGGGCTCGCGCCCGGCCTCGACGACTTTGGTCTCCTTGCGC
>DASQHF010000142.1:0-10451 GCA_035632215.1 Micropepsaceae bacterium
AATGGCCGACGACCATGATGTGCTTCACTTTCAGCACGTCGACGGCGAACTGGAGCACCGATAGGTAATTCGCGTCCTGCGGCGGCGCGAGATTGGCGACATTCCTATGGACGAACATCTCTCCGGGATCGAGATCGACGATCTCGTTCGCCGGCACGCGCGAATCCGAGCAGCCGATCCAGAGATATTCGGGCGCCTGCTGAACCTCGAGCCGCTTGAAAAAGCCCGGATCGGCGGAGGCTTTCCGCTTCGCCCAGTCGCGATTCTTGGCCTTCAGATGATCGAGCATTTACGCACGTTCATCCGCTGTCCTCGCGATCGAAAAATCAGTTATCCAGGAACGAACGCAGTTTGCGCGACCTACTTGGGTGCTTGAGCTTACGCAGCGCCTTGGCCTCGATCTGGCGGATGCGTTCGCGCGTGACGCTGAACTGCTGGCCGACTTCTTCGAGCGTGTGATCGGTGTTCATGCCGATGCCGAAGCGCATGCGCAACACGCGCTCCTCGCGCGGGGTCAGTGTCGCCAGCACGCGCGTCGTCGTCTCGCGCAGATTCGACTGGATCGCGGCGTCGATGGGAAGGATCGCGTTCTTGTCCTCGATGAAGTCGCCCAGGTGCGAATCCTCTTCGTCCCCGATGGGCGTCTCGAGCGAGATCGGCTCCTTGGCGATCTTCAAGACCTTGCGCACCTTTTCGAGCGGCATGGCGAGACGCTCGGCGAGTTCCTCGGGCGTGGGCTCGCGGCCGATCTCGTGCAGCATCTGGCGCGAGGTGCGGACAAGCTTGTTGATGGTCTCGATCATATGCACCGGGATGCGGATGGTGCGCGCCTGATCGGCGATCGAGCGCGTGATCGCCTGGCGGATCCACCACGTCGCATAGGTCGAGAATTTGTAGCCGCGGCGGTATTCGAACTTATCGACCGCCTTCATCAGGCCGATATTGCCTTCCTGGATGAGATCGAGGAACTGAAGCCCGCGGTTGGTGTATTTCTTGGCGATCGAGATCACGAGACGCAAGTTCGCCTCGATCATCTCCTTTTTCGCCTGGCGGCTCTCGCGCTCGCCCTTCTGCACCGTCTGCACGATGCGCCGGAAATCGGAGATCGACTGGCGGGTCTCCTGCGCGAGACTCTGGATCTCGTCGCGCAGTTCGCGGATCTTCTCGCGCTCTTCGTGCGCAAAATCCTTCCAGCCCGTTCCGGTCAGGCGCCCGACGCGGCGGAGCCAGTTGGGATCGAGCTCGTTGCCGAAATACTGCTTCAGGAAATCGACGCGATCGACGCCGTGGGCCTCGGCCAAACGCAAGAGCTTGCCTTCGAGCGACAAGAGCCGGCGATTGATGCCGTACATCTGATCGACAAGAGCCTCGATGCGGTTGTTGTTGAGGCGCAGGCTTTTGACGAGATCGACGGTCTCGTTCCTCAGCTTGTTGAAGCGCCGCTCCTGGCTCGTCGAAAGCTCGTCGGCGACGAGCGCGGCTTCGACCTGTGCGTCCTGCAATTTGCCGAGACGCTTATAGAGCCCGGCGATTTGGTCGAGCGTCGAGAGCACTTGCGGTTTCAGCGCCGCTTCCATCGCGGAGAGCGAGAGATTGCTCTCGTCATCGAAATCGTCGTCGAGGCCGGCACCCTCCCCGCCTTCGGGCGTCTCGCTGCCTTCCGTGCCGCCCTCGTCCTCGCCGTCGGCTTTGGGAGCAGCAGGCTTTGCCTGCGGTGCCGGCGGTGGCGGCGGCGGAGGCGGAGGTGCTGCGGGCTTGACCGGCTGCGGTGCAGGCGCAGCCGCTAGCGGCATGCCGGGCACGACAGGTGCAACGCCGGGGACGGGCGCGGCTCCGGGCATGCCGGGCACGCCTGGGACACCAGGTACGCCCGGGACTCCCGGAACGCCAGGAACACCGGCGCCAGGGACCGTGCCGTCGGCACCTGGGACGCCGCCATACATCGCTTCCAAGTCGATGATGTCGCGCAAGAGCGCCTTGCCTTCGTTCAACTCGTCGCGCCACACGGTCAAGGCCTCGAAGGTCAAGGGACCTTCGCAGAGCGCGCCGATCATCAGCTCGCGGCCGGCCTCGATGCGCTTGGCGATGGCGATTTCGCCTTCGCGCGACAAGAGCTCGACCGAGCCCATCTCGCGCAAATACATGCGCACCGGATCGTCGGTGCGATCATAGGTCTCTTCCGCTTTCTCGGGCTGCTCGACGATCTGGCGCGGCGCGCCGACGGCGGGGACCTGCTCGCCTTCCGCCTCTTCCTGCTCTTCCGATTCGATGACGTTGATGCCCATCTCGTTGAGCATCGACATGGTGTCTTCGATCTGCTCGGAGGAAACCTTGTCGGAGGGAAGAACCCGGTTCAGCTCGTCATAGGTGACATAGCCGCGCTGCTTGGCCCGCGTAACCATCTTGCGGACGGCGGCATCCGACATGTCGAGGAGCGGAGCGTCGGGATCGTCTTTCGCGGGCTGGCCTGGCTGCGCGGGTTCGGCGCCGTTCTTTTTCGCGAGCGCGGCCGCTTTGGGATCGAGCTTGACGCCGGGTTTGCCCTTCTCGAGAAGCCCCTTGGCAGCGCCCGGCTTCTCGGCGGCTTTGGCCTTCTCTTCGAGTTTCTTGACGGCGGCTTTGAGCGCTTCCTTGCCGATGGTCTTGGGGGCCGGCTTCAAGGGTGCCTTGGGTTCGAGCTTGACCGCTTTGCCAACGGGCTTGGTCAGATCGGGCTTCTTCGCCTCGACCTTCGCCGGGGCGGGCTTCATCTTCTTCTGATTCAGAGGCGGGGCGGCGCGCATGGGCGCCTTCGCCTTCAAGGGCTTTGCTTGGGGTTTTGCGACCTTGGCGGCCGGTTTTGCTTTGGCGATCGGTTTCTTCGTCGTCACGTCAAGTCCCGTGTTGGTCGCGCGCCCTGCGGATTTCCGCGTTCAAGCGCTGTAATTCGTCCCAGTCCTCAATCGCGCCACCGTCAAGGTAACGCTTCAATGCTTCGTCCCGCCTCGTCTTCAAATCGCTACCGACGACCAAATCCGGGTCCGCAAGCTGAGCCCTTGTCCGGAGCCAGAGCGCCTCACGCGCTTCTTCATCAGCCTGGCCTTTCAAGTCCGAAATAAGCACGGATTGGGTCTTAAGCCGTTCCGCAAGCACGCCTAATCCCTGGCGAACGAGGTGGTTCTCGATAGCCGTGTTGTCAAGCCTTCTGCCGGAAGCCGCGAGGTTTAGGAGTTCTGTCTTTAACCTGTCAAGTTGGGGGTCGTCCAATGACAGCCAGGCGAGCGCCTCGGAATAACGCTCGATCAGATGGGGCGCGGAAATGAGCACCCCCAAAAGCCGCCGTTCGGTCAGGTTTTTGGCGGCACCGAGCGCATTCACGACGTGAAGGCTGCGTTTTACGGCTTCCGAAACCGTGTCTTGGGCGGGTTCCGGTTTGCCCCAGGGCTGGTTCCGGCGGAAGGGAGTCCTCTGGTTCGGCCGGTTCGGTCGGGTTTTTTGGTGCGGCGGCTGGCGCTGCTTGAATGCCTTGAACACCCGGTCGGAAAAATCGCGGCGGTAATAGTCGGCGATCTTGGGATCACGGATCGCCTTCACGATCCGATCGAGTTCCGCCTCGAGCCCCGCCCGGCGCTCGGGCGTCGAGAAATCCTGGCCTTCGGTCTCATTCGCCCATAGGACGTCCGAGAGGGGCTTCGCCTTCTCCAGTGCCGCCCGCATCGGTTCCGCGCCCTGGCTGCGGATGAAGGAGTCCGGATCCTCGCCCTTGGGAAGGAACACGAAACGAAGACTCTGGCCGGGAACGAGATGGGGAAGCGCGAGACGGCTCGCGCGGGCGGCCGCACGCAAGCCGGCCTCGTCGCCGTCGAAACACAGAACGGGCTCAGGTGCGACGCGCCAGAGAAGCCCGAGCTGGTCCTCGGTCAAGGCCGTGCCTAAGGGAGCGACCGCGCCCGCAAACCCGGCCTCCACCAGCGCGATCACGTCCATATAGCCTTCGGCGACGATGAGTGCCGCGCCCTTCAAAGCCGCCTCGCGCGCGGTTTGGAAGTTGTAGAGGAGATGGCCTTTGGAGAAGAGTGGCGTCTCGCCGGTGTTGATGTATTTGGGCTTGGCGTCGGCCGTGAGCCCGCGCCCGCCGAAAGCGACGATGCGACCGCGGACATCGGCGATCGGGAACATCACACGGTCGAAGAAGAAATCACGCGCCGGGCGATTGTCCTCCGGGGGGCGCGCGAGCCCCGCCTCGATCATGTCGTCGATGGCGACACCTTGCGCCTTCAAATGCGCAATGAGCGTGTTTCCCTCGGGCGCGAACCCAAGCTTGAAGCGCTTCCAAGCGCCTGGCTCAAGCCCGCGCGTTTTCAAGTAGCTCCGTGCCGTCTCGCCGCCGCGGGAATTGTGCAGCTGGCCTTCAAAATAGGTCGCGGCGCGCGAGATGATCTCGTAGAGCGATTTGCGTCTTAGTTCGCGCGCTTCGTCTTCGGGCGTCCAGGCGGGAAGCTCGACGCCCGCTTCGCCGGCGAGCTTCTGCACGGCTTCCGGGAACGAAAGGCCTTCCGTCTCCATCAGCCATTTGAAGGCGTCGCCGCCCGCGCCGCAGCCGAAGCAGTGATAGTGACGGCGTTCGTTCTCGACCTTGAAGGAGGGCGACTTCTCCTTGTGGAAGGGACACAAGCCCCAGAACACCCGGCCTTTGCGGTCAAGCTTGACGCGCCTGCCCACGAGCTGGACGAGATCCGTCCGCCGCAAGATTTCCTCGAGCAAGCCTTCGCCGTAGCGCATAGAAATTCCGCCGTCCGCCGACAGCTGTAGCAAAAGATCAGTCTAGCCTTCGCCGGCTCGCGTCAGCCGGGACGGCCCATTATCCAAAGATTTATTTGGGCGCGGACAGCTGCTCTTTCACTAACGCGCTCGCCTTGGCAAAGTCCATTTGGCCGGAATAGTGCTCTTTCAAGGCCGCCATTACCTTGCCCATGTCCTTCATCGAGGCCGCGCCTAAGGCGGCAATCGTCTCTTTCACCGCTTTCGCGGTCTCCTCGGCGCTCAATTGCTGCGGCATGAACTCGCGGATGACGACTATCTCGTCGCGTTCGCCTTGTGCGAGCTCCGGGCGTCCGCCGCTGTCGTAGGTCGCAGCCGATTCCTCACGCTGCTTGATCATACGCGCGAGCACAGTGAGGATTTCATCGTCCGAGATCGCGCTCTTGGCCACGATCTCCTGCTGCTGAATGGCGGCCAGCATCAGGCGTACGGCCGAGAGGCGTTTCGTCTCCTTGGCCTTGAGCGCCGCCTTCATCGCTTCGGTTATGCGTTCCTTGAGCGCCACGCGACACCTCATGGGAAAGCGCGAATCTTAGGAGAAAGCATCGAGTCCGGCAAATTGGGGACGCTCGGTTTCGTGCGCCAGGGCCCAGCTTGACGCGGCTGCGCGCGGGTGCCTATGGTCGAACCGCGTCCCAAGATTCTCACGCATGACCGATGGCACCACTTCGCCTGCCCTTAACCAAAGGGCGGACGTTTTTGGCGCGCGCAAGACCGGCGCCCTGGTGCTCGCCGACGGAACGCGCTTCGAAGGTTATGCGTTCGGCGCTTCTACGACCGCGGTCGGCGAGGTCTGCTTCAACACCGCGATGACCGGATATGAGGAAATCCTCGCCGATCCGTCTTACGCCGGGCAGATCGTCGCGTTCACCTTTCCTCACATCGGAATCGTCGGCACGAACGAAGAGGATATCGAGTCCACCACGCCTGCCGTGCGTGGCGTGATCGTGCGTGCCTATGCCGATATGCCATCGAATTACCGTGCGCTGGCAACGCTCGATCGCTGGCTCAAGCGCCACAACATCCCCGGCATTTCGGGCATCGACACACGCAAGCTCACCGCGCGCATCCGCGAAAAGGGCATGCCGCATGGCGTGATCGCGCATGACGCGGCGGGGCGGTTTGATTTCGATGCGCTCGCGAAACAAGCGCAAGCGTTTTCCGGCCTCGAAGGCCTCGATCTCGCCAAAGAGGTGAGCTGCCGTCAGATGTTCCATTGGACGGAAACGCCCTGGCGCTGGAACGACGGCTACGGCAAGCAGGCGAGCCCATCCTGGCGCGCGGTCGTCGTCGATTACGGGGTCAAGCGCAACATCCTGCGGCTTCTCGCAGGCTCGGGCGCGGAGATTACCGTGATCCCGGCGCAATCGACGGCGGAAGACGTGCTCCGGCATCAGCCCCATGGCGTGCTGTTGTCGAACGGTCCCGGCGATCCCGCCGCGACCGGCTCCTACGCCATCCGGATGATCCGTGGACTGATGGATGCGAACCTGCCGATTTTCGGCATCTGTCTCGGCCATCAGATGCTGGGCCTGGCCTTGGGCGGCGAGACCAAGAAGATGCCCCAGGGTCATCATGGCGCAAATCATCCGGTCAAAGACCTCGAGACCGGCAAAGTCGAGATCGTGTCGATGAATCACGGCTTCACGGTCGACCGCGAGTCGCTTCCCAAAGGGATCAAGGAAACCCACGTCTCGCTGTTCGACGGCACCAATTGCGGCATTCGCGTCGAAGGCCGCCCGATTTTCTCGGTGCAGTACCACCCGGAAGCTTCGCCCGGACCGATGGATTCGCATTACCTTTTCGACCGCTTTGCGGCCGCCGCAAAGTCGCGCGTCTGAATAGAGTTTCCCCCGATTGACGTGACGCGTAGGGGTTGCAATCCTCACCCCAACATTGGAGGGAGGAACCCAATGATCGATAGCCGTACGGCGCCTTATGCGACGTTTCTGTTGCGCGTGACGCTCGGCGCACTCGCCATCGCGCACATCTATTGGAAGTTCTACGTACTCGACGGCGGGCTCGATGCCTGGTGGACCAATCTCAACAAGAACGGTTATCCCGATTGGGTCATCTGGTACGTGCTGAGCGCCGAATTCGCCGGCGCAATCCTTCTCGTCCCCGGCATCTTCACGCGCTGGGTCGCGCTCTACGCGACACCGCTCATTCTTGGCGCCGCGCAATATTGGATTGTGCGCAAAGGCTTCTTCTTCGTCTATGCCGGCGCCGAGATGCCGACTCTGTGGGGCGTAGCTCTTCTGGTGCAGGCGGGATTGGGCGATGGCGCTTATGCGCTCGTTCCCTCGCCTGCGTTCCCGTTCATCGGCGGTGCGCGCAAGATGCATCCCGCGGAATAGATCTCATCTTGGGCGGCCCGTGATCGAAGCGGGCCGTCGCCTTTCAAGCGTGATGTCCATCCTTACACCACGGTGTCCTTGCGTGGCGCGATCTAAAGTTTCGCGCTACTAATGCTGTGGAATCTTTTTCAGTCGAAGCGGCGGAGGGCCAGATGGCAGAGCTAAGTCTTTCGGAGCAATTGGGTGAACCGGTAGCGGGCAACGGGCTCCTGCATCGCCGTTACTTCCTCCAGAGCGCGGCGCTTGCGGGCGCGGTGGTCGCGACTAGCGGCGCGCGCGCCGAGAGCATCGGCTCGACCTCGCCGTCGACCATGCTCAAGCCCGGAAGCGGTTTCACCGGTTACGGCGTCCCCTCGCATTGGCGCGACAACATCAAGCGCATCGTGGTGACGAATGCCCCGCCGGCGCGCGAAGTGACCGGCTCCTCGCGCACGCCGTTGCACATGCTCGAAGGCACGATCACGCCGGGCGGATTGCATTATGTGCGCATCCACAATGGCGTGCCCGACATCAATCCCGACCAGCATCAGCTTCTGATCCACGGCATGGTGAAGCAGCCGATCGTGTTCACGCTCGATTCGCTGATGCGCTATCCGATGCGGACCGAAATCCATTTCATGGAATGCGCGGGAAATTCCGGCGGCATGAACGCACCCCAGCCTCCGCAGCAGACGGCTGGAGACATCCACGGGCTCCTGTCCTGCTCGGAATGGACAGGCGTGAAGCTCTCGACGCTCTTGGATGAAGCAGGCCTCGACAAGGCGGCGACCTGGATCCTCGCGGAAGGCGCGGATGCCGCGGGCATGAGCCGCAGCGTCCCGGTGTGGAAGGCGATGGATGACGCGATGATCGCGCTCTACCAGAACGGCGAGCCGATCCGGCCCGAGCAGGGCTTCCCGATGCGTCTCCTGCTTCCCGGGTTCGAAGGCAACACCAACGTCAAATGGATCCGGCGTCTCAAAGTCATGACTACGCCGATGTACACGCGCGACGAGACCTCGCGCTACACCGAGCTCATGCCCGACGGCAAGGCGCGCGAATTCATGCTCCAGATGGAGCCGAAGTCCGTGATCTTGAAGCCGTCCTTCGGCATGACCATGCAGGGGCCGGGCTATTACGAGATCTCCGGCGTCGCCTGGTCGGGATTGGGACGCGTGCGCCGCGTGGACATCTCGGCCGACGGCGGCAAGACCTGGGCCGAAGCCGCGCTCACGGCACCGGTGCTTTCGAAGGCGGTGACGCGCTTCCGGCTGCCGTGGATGTGGAACGGCCAGCCGGCAACCCTGATGAGCCGCACCACCGACGAGAAGGGAAAAGTGCAGCAGACCCACGCGGAATGGGCCGCGCTGTATGCGCCGCGCCAGAACTTCCACTTCAGCGCCATCCAGAGCTGGGCGGTGGCGGCCGACGGCAAGCTGAGCAATGTCTATGTCTAGGCGGGCCATTCTCCTAGGAACGGCGCTTTCGCTCACCGCGGCTATCGCCATGGCGGCGCAGGTCGCACCGCCGAAGTTGGGGCGGCCAGCAACGCCCGACGACATCGCCAAGGCCGACATCAGCATTCCGCCCGACGGCACCGGCTTGCCGGGAGGTTCGGGCAGCGTCGGGCAAGGCGCGATGGTCTTTGCGCAGAAGTGCGAAGTCTGTCACGGGCCAATGGGTGCCGGCACGCCGAGCGGCGATCGTCTCGTGGGCGGTATCGGAACGCTCAATTCGCCCAATCCGATCAAGACGGTGGGTTCGTATTGGCCCTATGCGACGACGGTATTCGATTACATCCGCCGCGCCATGCCGATTACCAATCCGCAGTCGCTCTCGAATGACGAAGCCTATGCGGTGACGGCCTATATCCTTTCGCTCGACAACATCGTGCCGAAGGATGCGACGCTCGATGCGCAATCGCTGCCCAAAGTACAGATGCCGAACAAAGCGGGCTTCGTGAACTGGGAACCGCGGCTAATCAAACCGTAGCCCCCTCCGCCGCTAACGCCGCGCCTCCCCCTAAAGACGGGAGAAATTTATTCCGGGTCGCCGTTTTCGGGCGGGATCCAGCCGCGCAAATCGGCCGTGGGCGGCATGCCGACGAGATTGTAGCCGGCATCGACGAAATGGATTTCGCCGGTCACGCCGGCAGATAGATCCGAGAGCAAATAGAGCGCCGCGCCGCCGATGTGCTCGAGCTCGACGTTCTTCTTCAACGGGCTGTGCGCCTTCGTCCATTTGAACACCATGCGGGCATCGCCGACAGCGGAGCCCGCAAGCGTCCGCATAGGACCCGCCGAGATCGCGTTCACCCGGATGCCGTCCTTGCCGAGATCGGCCGCGAGATAGCGCACACTTGCCTCGAGCGCGGCTTTGGCGACCCCCATCACGTTGTAATTGGGCATGACCCGCGTCGCGCCGCCATAGGTCAGCGTGATGAGCGACCCGCCGCGCCGCATCAGGCGGGAGGCGCGGCGCGCCACGTCGGTGAAAGAGTAGCAGGAAATGTTCAGGGTACTGAGGAAATTCTGCCGGCTGGTCTCGACATAGCGGCCTTTGAGCTCGTTCTTGTCCGAGTAAGCGATGGCGTGGACGAGGAAGTCGAGCCCGTCCCAGCTCTTCCCAAGCGAAGCAAAGGCAGTGTCGAGATCGGCGTCATTGCCGACATCGCAGGGGAAAATCATCTCCGAGCCCACGCTTTGCGCGAGCGGCTTCAAGCGCTTCCCCTGCGCGTCACCCTGATAGGTGAAGGCAAGCGATGCGCCGTGGGAGGCAAGGAAACGCGCGATCCCCCAGGCAATGGAGTGATCGTTCGCAACCCCCATGATGAGGCCGCGCTTGCCCGCCATGAGCGAGCTCTGTTCAGGCGTCATAGCGCTGGAATACGAGCGAAGCGTTGGTGCCTCCAAAACCGAAACTGTTGGACATCACGGTCGAGAGCTTGGCATTGTCGATGCGGTTGCGAACTATCGGCGCATCCGCGACTTCCGGATCGAGCTCCTCGATGTTCGCCGACTCGGCAATGAACCCGTTCTGCATTTGCAGGATCGAGTAGATCGCCTCGTGCACGCCCGCCGCGCCCAGCGAATGGCCCGTGAGCGACTTGGTCGAATTCACCGGCGGCATGTTCTTGCCGAAAACCTCGCGCATGGCGCCGATCTCGGTGACGTCGCCGACGGGCGTCGAGGTCCCGTGCGCGTTCACGTAGTCGATGGGCGCTTTCACCGTTGCCATAGCCTGGCGCATGCAGCGCACCGCGCCCTCACCCGAGGGCGCCACCATATCGTGTCCGTCCGACGTCGCTCCGTAGCC
>DASQHF010000143.1:0-6387 GCA_035632215.1 Micropepsaceae bacterium
GGATGGAGCGGAGCGACATCCCGAGCGGGTGAGGGGGACCTTCGCGAACTCACAAATTCCGCATGCGATTGTCCATCCCGCAAGAGCAGGCTTTTGCGCTTGTCATCGCGACGGTAGCGCATGGCGGCGAAATACGACTTCGATCTTTTCGTCATCGGCGCGGGCTCGGGCGGCGTGCGCGCAGCGCGGTTGGCGGCGGAGGCGGGCGCTCGCGTCGCCATCGCGGAGCAAGACCGCTTCGGCGGCACCTGCGTCATCCGCGGCTGTATCCCGAAGAAATTCTTTGTCTATGCGAGCGCGTTTCCCGAGGAGTTCGAGGACGCGGTCGGCTTTGGCTGGACGATCGAGGGTACGCGCTTCGACTGGCCGACACTGATCAAGGGCAAGGATCAGGTCTTGAAGCGGCTCGAGGGCTTCTACCGGCGCGCCGTCGAAGTGCCGGGAGGAACGATCTTCGATGATCGCGCTATCCTGAAAGACAGCCACACCATCCATCTCGTGAACCACGATCGCGACGTCACGGCGGAGACGATCCTGATCGCCACCGGCGGTTCGCCGTCGCGCAATATCGGAATCGACGGCGCGGAGCTCTGCATCACATCCGACGAAGCTTTCGGTCTGGAGAAATTTCCCGAAAGCGTTGTCGTGGTCGGTGGCGGCTATATCGCTCTCGAATTCGCGCACATCTTCCATGGTCTCGGCGCCGAAACCACGCTCGTCTATCGCGGCGACAAGGTGCTGCGCGGCTTCGACGAGGATTTGCGCGAGGCGGTGCAGGCTTCGCTCCAGCAGAAGGGCATCCGCCTCGTGCTCGACACGATCATGACGCGGTTGGAGAAATCGGGCGGCAAGATCCGCGTGGATTTGAGGTCGGGAGAGACTTTGACGGCGGACCAAGTGCTGGTCGCGATCGGGAGAAATCCGAACACCAAGGGGATCGGACTCGAAGAAGCCGGCGTGAAATTGACCGCGCGCGGGCACATCCATGTCGATCAACATTCGTGCTCGTCGGTCGAGAACATCTATGCGGTGGGCGACGTGACGGGGCGGCTCGAGCTGACGCCCGTCGCGATCCACGAGGCGATATGTTTCGTGAAGACGGTGTTCGGCGGGGTACCGACCGCGCCTGAGCACGAGCTCGTGGCGACGGCCGTGTTCACGCGGCCCGAAATCGGCACCGTCGGATGGTCGGAAGAGAAGGCGCTGAAGCGCGGCCACGCGGTCGACATCTACAAGCACAGCTTCCGGCCCTTAAAGCACACCATGTCGGGGCGCCAGGACCGGATGATGATGAAGCTCGTGGTCGATGCGAAGACGGACAAGGTCTTAGGCTGCCACATCTTCGGGCCGGATGCGGCCGAGATGGTGCAGCTCGTCGCGATTGCGCTCAAACTCGGCGCGACCAAGGCGCAGTTCGACGCGACCGTTGCCGTGCATCCGACCATGGCGGAGGAGCTCGTCACCATGCGCCACAAGCACGCGACCATCGCGCCCGACTGAATTTCAGCACCCAAATTTGTCATGGCCCGCGCACGCGGGCGCCCGATAAAACTGTGTCATGGCCCGTGTCCTGAGCGAAGCGAAGGAGCCGGGCCACCCAGCAGCCGCGCGTCCGCGCGGCGATATTTTTCTTTGCCGAGTGTGTTGCTGCGGTTGCGTTCTACGGTCGCCTGGGTGGCCGTCCCCGGGTCCGCGCGAAACGCGGCCCGAGGATAAACTCCGCGCGGGCCATGACAATGTTTTTTTGAGAACAAAGGCTTTTTTGGCGGCTTGGCAGTAGGGCACGCCGCCCGCGGCCGTCCCGTGGACCGCTACGCCCATGATATGGCTGGCGGATCGGGCGGGGTTCCCCTATATCCCCCGGGTTCAAGCCTGGGAGGCCGTGGACGTGGCCAACACAAGCGCGAAGAACTGGACGCCGGCAAGCTGGCGGGGAAAGCCGATCAAGCAGGTCCCCGAATACCCGGACGCGGCCGCGCTGGCCGCTGTCGAAGCCAAGCTCAAGACCTACCCGCCGCTCGTCTTTGCCGGCGAAGCGCGCAACCTCATGGCCGATCTCGCCAAGGTCGCTCAAGGCAAGGCTTTCCTGCTTCAGGGCGGCGACTGTGCGGAAAGCTTCGCCGAGTTCCACCCCGACAACATCCGCGACACCTTCCGCGTCATCCTCCAGATGGCGGTGGTGCTGACCTTTGCCGGCGCGCTCCCCGTGGTGAAAGTCGGCCGCATCGCGGGCCAGTTCGCGAAACCCCGCTCCGAGGACACCGAGACGCGGAACGGCGTCACGCTGCCCTCCTATCGCGGCGACAACATCAACGCGATCGAGTTCGACGCGGCTGCGCGCATTCCCGATCCGAACCGCCTCTTGCAGGCCTACGGGCAATCGGCGGCGACGCTCAATCTCTTACGCGCCTTCGCGACCGGCGGTTACGCGGACTTGCACAATGTGCATCGCTGGACACTCGACTTCATTGCGGGCGCGCCCGCAAGCGACAAGTACCATGCGCTCGCCGGCCGCATCGGGGAGTCGCTTGCCTTCATGGAGGCCTGCGGTATCACGCCCGATCTTGTGCCACAGCTTCGGAGCACGGACTTCTACACCAGCCACGAAGCGCTCTTCTTGGGCTATGAGCAGGCGCTGACGCGGATCGATTCCACCAGCGGCGACTGGTACTGCACCTCGGCACATCTCCTCTGGATCGGCGATCGCACGCGCTCTGCCGACGATGCGCATATCGAATTCTGCCGCGGGATCAGGAACCCGATTGGGCTAAAATGCGGACCGTCGCTTGCCGAAGACGACCTCTTGCGGCTGATCGATATCTTGAACCCGGAAGACAAGCCCGGGCGCTTGACGCTCATCTGCCGCTTCGGCGCCGACAAAGCAGCAGAGAAGTTCCCGAAGCTCCTGCGCGCGGTCACGCGCGAGGGCCGCAAGGTGGTTTGGTCGTGCGATCCGATGCACGGGAACACCATCAAGGCCTCGACCGGCTACAAGACGCGTCCTTTCGACCGCGTCCTGAAAGAGGTGCGCACCTTCTTCGAAGTGCATCGCGCGGAAGGCACGCACGCGGGGGGCATCCATCTCGAGCTGACGGGGAAGGACGTAACCGAGTGCTTGGGGGGCCCGCAGGACATCTCGGAGCAGGACCTCTCCAACCGCTACGACACCCATTGCGACCCGCGGCTGAATGCGAGCCAGGCCTTGGATCTCGCCTTCATCATCGCCGAGAATTTGCGCGAAGAGCGTAAGGCGGCGTTCAAGCCGGTCCGTACGGCGCTGGCGTAAGGCGGTCAGTTTTCGCGAGAACATACAAGTAAGTCAGCCACTTAGACCGTCTGTAACAAGACGAAATATTTTATGTGTGGCGCTTGCTGCCGCGGCTGAGCTTTGATTCCTTCAAGAAAACCGCGCTGATTCGGGGGTACCGCGTTTTGAATATGCAGCTTGCTGGCCAGCGTGTGCTTGCGGCCGCCGTCATCGGTGCCGGAACTTTCGGTCGGCATCACGCCACGAAATACATGCGCCTTCCCGGCGTGAAGCTCGCGGCCATCGCGGACACGAGCGCGGATGCGCGCCGTCAGGTTTCCTCCCATCTCCATGTGCCCGCTTACGCCGATTGGCGCGAGCTTCTGGGCAAAGTCGATGTCGTCAGCGTCTGTTCGCCCGCGAGCACGCATGCGGAGATCGTCCGCGCTTTCCTGATGGCTGGCTCGCATGTGCTGGTGGAAAAACCGATCGCGACCGATCTCGACGAGGCGGACGAGCTGATCGAGCTTGCCGCAAACCGCAATCTGGTGCTGACCGTCGGTCACCAGGAGCGCTACGTCTTCGCCAAGGCGGGACTCTTGGATCATGCCGAGACGCCGCTTTATGTCGAATGCATCCGGCGAGGGCCGTGGACGGGACGCGGCACGGATGTGAGCGTGGTGCTCGATCTGATGATCCACGATCTCGATCTCGTGCACCGCCTGGTCCCGGGCGCGCCGTTGGACGTTCGCGCTCAAGGCCATGCGATCCACGGGCGGCTGATGGACGACGTCACCGCCGATCTCGTTTTCCAGAACGGAACGCGCGTGCGCTTGCAGGCGAGCCGCGCGGCGGAGGCACGGCAGCGCTCGATGCGCGCGGTTTATAAGGACGGCGAAATCGAGATCGATTTCCTCGCTCGCACGGTCAAGAACACGACCCAGCACACGCTGAAGCCCTTAGAGTTGCACGACCCGCTCGCCGAAGCCGTTTCGGCTTTTGTCAGCGCGGCGCAATTCGGCTCTGAGGCTCTGGTGCGGCCGCAAGAGGCTCGCCGGGCGCTCGAGACCGCGCTCGAGATCGAAGCCTCGACCGTGCCGGCCGTGGTTGCGGTCGTCCGCACGCCCATCCGCGCGCGGGCGTAAGCGCGTCACCTTTCCCCCTCTCCCTAGCCCTCTCCCCCTTACGGGGGCAAGGGGATTCGACCTCAAATTCCCTCGCCCCCGTAAGGGGGAGAGGTCGCGAGCGAGGAGCGAAGCGACATCGCGAGCGGGAGAGGGGGATATCAAGCTCGCAAAGTGCACACAAGAAACGCTAAACAATCCCCATGTCGCAGCAGGCTCCCGATCGCTTTTCCATCGCGCTTGCCCAGCTCAATCCGGTGATGGGCGACATCGCCGGAAATTTGCAGCTTGCGCGGGCCGCCCGCGCGGAAGCCGCGAAGGCAAAAGCCGATCTCATCCTTTTCAGCGAGCTCTTCATGGTCGGTTATCCGCCCGAAGATCTCGTGCTGAAGCCCGCGTTGCAGGCGGATGCGCGCGAAGCGGTGGAAGCCCTGGCTCGCGATACGGCCGATGGCGGGCCCGCCGTGATGATCGGCACGCCGTGGAAGGAGGAGGGCAAGCTCTATAACGCTTGCGTCCTTTTGGACGGCGGCAAGATCGCCGGGCGGTCGTTCAAGCACGATCTCCCGAACTACGGCGTCTTCGACGAGAAGCGCGTGTTTGCGCCGGGACCGATGCCGGGACCGCTGGTCGTCAAAGGCGTGCGCATTGGCGTGCCGATCTGCGAGGATATCTGGGGACCAGATCCTGTCGAGTGCTTGTGCGAGACGGGCGCCGAGATCCTTCTCGTGCCCAACGGCTCGCCGTTCGATTCCGCCAAACGGGATCATCGCCTGAACGTTTCGGTCGCGCGCGTGGTCGAGGCGGGACTGCCGCTGGCGTACCTGAATCAGGTCGGCGGCCAGGACGAGCTTGTCTTCGACGGCGCGTCGTTTGTGCTGAATGCCGACCGCCGCTTGGCGCTGCAATTGCCGAGCTGGGAAACGCGGATTGCGATAACGGCGTGGCGTCGCACGCCGCAAGGTTGGATCTGCGAGCCGGGCGACGTCGCCGACGCGGAAGAGATGAACGCCTCGCTTTATTCGGCGATGATGCTGGGCTTGAAAGACTACGTGAACAAGAACCGCTTTCCCGGCGTCGTGCTGGGCTTGTCCGGCGGCATCGATTCCGCGCTTTCGGCCGCGGTCGCGGTGGATGCGCTCGGCAAGGAGCGCGTGCGCGCGGTGATGATGCCTTCACGCTTCACCGCGGACGATAGCGTCGAGGACGCGGCCGAGGTGGCAAAGCTGTTGGGCATCTCGCTCGAGACGATCCCGATCGAGCCGCCCGTCAAGGCCTTCAGCGACGTGCTGGCGCCCGTCTTCGCCGGGCGCGCGCCCGACGCGACGGAAGAGAACATCCAGGCGCGGGTGCGCGGGCTCATCCTGATGGCGATCTCGAACAAGTTCGGGCCGATGGTGCTCACCACGGGGAACAAGTCCGAGATGTCGGTCGGCTACGCCACGCTCTATGGCGACATGAATGGCGGCTACAACGTCATCAAGGATCTCTACAAGACGCAGGTCTTCGCGCTCTCGCGCTGGCGCAATCAGGTCTTGCCGATGAACGCGCTGGGTCAGGCGGGCCGTGTCATGCCCGAGCGCGTGATTACCAAACCACCGACGGCGGAATTGCGGGCAAACCAGAAGCACGAGGACTCGCTTCCGCCCTACGCGGTGCTCGACGGCATTCTCGAATGTCTGATCGAGGGCGAGATGAGCTTCGAGGAGGTGGTGGCGAAACGCTACGACCCCGCAACGGTCAAACGCGTCGAACAGCTCCTCTACGTCGCCGAATACAAGCGCCGCCAAGCCCCGCCGGGGGTGAAGCTCTCGGTGCGCAATTTCGGCCGCGACCGGCGCTATCCGATCACCAACGCCTTCCGCGACGCGCGGTAGGGGGATGACGGGCGCTCCCAAAACTGCTACGCGAAAGACCATGACCCTCGCGCGCGGCATCATTACGACCATCGCGATTTGCGGCTGAAGCCGCAAAAACCCCCGTACTCACCCAAAAACTCGACCGTCCGCTTGTCCC
>DASQHF010000144.1:0-22104 GCA_035632215.1 Micropepsaceae bacterium
GGCTTCCAGGGCATCCCGCTCGAGACCACCGTCTATAGCGGCGGCAAGCCCTTCCAGCAGGACACGGTGCAGAAGATCGAGCACAGCGCGATTCCGACCGCAGCCTTCGAGCTGCCGCAAGGACTGACGAGACAGGACCTCCCGGCGATCCCGGGCGTGCCGGGTGGAAAGCAATGAATCTCGGCTTCATCGGATTGGGAATCATGGGCCGGCCCATGGCCGGCCATTTACAGGCCGCGGGCCACAAGATGTTCCTGCACACGCGGAGCAAGATCCCGCAGGAGCTAATCGACAAGGGCGGCGAGGCCTGCCGCTCGTCCAAAGAGGTGGCGGAGCGCTCCGAGATCATCTTCACCATGGTGTCCGACACGCCCGACGTCGAGCAGGTGCTGTTCGGGAGGAACGGCGTCGCGGAGGGGTTATCGAAGGGCAAGATCGTCGTCGACATGAGCTCGATCTCGCCGATCGCCACCAAGGGTTTTGCGCAGAAGATCGAGGAACTCGGGTGCTTCTATGTTGACGCGCCGGTTTCCGGCGGCGAGGTCGGGGCGAAGGCCGCGACCTTGACCTTCATGGTTGGCGCCCGCGAGGAGATCTTCGAGCGCGTCAAGCCGCTGTTCCAGCTCATGGGCAAGACCATCACGCTCATCGGCGGCAATGGCGATGGTCAGACGGCGAAGGTCGCCAATCAGATCATTGTCGCGTTGAACATCGAGGCGGTCTCGGAAGCGCTGCTTTTTGCATCGAAGGCGGGCGCCAATCCCGCCAAGGTGCGTCAGGCGCTTCTAGGCGGCTTCGCGGCGTCGCGAATCTTGGAAGTTCATGGCGAACGCATGCTCAAGCGGACCTTTGCGCCGGGCTTCAAGATCCAGCTCCATGCGAAGGACTTGAACATCGCGCTTTCCGGCGCACGGGCGCTGAATGTGTCGCTTCCCGGCACCTCGCTCTGCCAGGAGCTGTTCAACGCGAACCAGGCGCAAGGCGAGGCGGGGCTCGATGATTCGGCGATGGTCAAGGTGCTCGAGCGCCTTGCCAATCACGAGATCAAGGTGAAGGATTAGCGCCTCGCAGCAGAATGCGCGCGCGCTACTGCTCGAGCTGTTCCGGCGGGCGGTCGCGGCCGTGCATCCCGACAAATGCGTGCCGCAGAATCTCCCGCCACCGCCTAAGGGGCGCACCGTCGTCGTTGGCGCAGGAAAAGCCGCGGCGGCCATGGCGGCTGCGGTCGAAAAGCATTGGCGAGGCGAGCTTTCCGGCTTGGTTGTCACGCGCTACGGCCACGGGGCCAATTGCCGACGGATCGAGGTCGCTGAAGCCGGCCATCCGGTCCCCGATCAAGCAGGCGTCGAGGCCGCGCAGCGGATGCTTGCTCTCGTGCAAGGCCTTTCGCCGGATGATCTCGTGCTGGTGCTGATCTCGGGCGGCGGCTCGGCGCTTCTCACGCTGCCCGCGCCTGGCATCACGCTCGCCGACAAACAGGCGGTCACGCGGGCGCTGTTGAAATCCGGTGCGCCGATTTCGGCCATCAATTGCGTGCGCAAACACTTGTCGGCCATCAAAGGCGGGCGGCTCGCGCTCGCGGCTTACCCGGCGCGAGTTGTCACTCTCATCATTTCCGACATTCCCGCTGACGATGCGTCGACCGTTGCCTCCGGCCCCACGATTGGCGATCCGACCACGCGCGAGGGAGCACTCGCGATCCTGGACCAATATGTTACCGAGATACCGGCGAGCATCACTGCGTATCTAAACGATCCCAAATCCGAGACCCCGAAGCCAGGCGACCCGAGGCTTGCGGGGGCCGAAATCCGCGTCATTGCCAAAGCGAAGGACGCGCTCGAGGAAGCCGCGCGGGCGGCGGAAGCGGCCGGCTACAAGGCGCGGGTCTTGGGCGACGCGATCGAGGGCGAGGCGTCCGATGTCGGCGTCGTGCACGCGGCTCTGAGCATGGCCTGCCGCGAAGGCGGCGTGCCGCTCTCTCCCCCTTGCGTGCTCATTTCCGGCGGCGAGACCACGGTCACCGTCAAAGGCGAGGGTAAAGGCGGGCGCAACGCGGAATTCCTGCTCGCGGTGGCGATTGCGCTCGACGGCGCGGAAGGGATTTCCGGCATCGCCTGCGACACCGACGGCATTGACGGGACGGAGACGAATGCGGGCGCCCTCGTGGCACCGGACACGCTTCAACGCGCCCGCGCCGCGGGCGTAGACGCGAAAGCGTATCTCGCGCGCAACGACGCCTATTCGTACTTCGAGGCGCTCGGCGATCTCGTCGTCACGGGACCGACGCGGACGAACGTCAACGATTTTCGGGCGCTGCTGATCGAGATGCTCTAAAATATCTGCCATCCCCCGCGCCCCCTTGTGTGATCGCCCGCGCCCGGGTCCGCGCATTCGCGCGGCCCGAGCGTAAACTCCAGCGGGGGACCCAGCCGCCGCGCGTCGGCGCGACGATATTTTTATTTGACAGAGCGCGTCGAAGAGACTGCGGTCTGTGATCGTCTGGGTCCCCCGCTTTCGCGGGGGATGACACAGCAAGGCGCGGGCCATGACACACCGTTGGAGTGGATGACATCTCAACCAATCGTCCGTATTCGGATGAATTGAAAATTTTTTGCCGCGTGCTTCGGAAAAATGCTTGATCGCGTCCGTCTCGCTTCCCAAGTGAAGCACGGGCGGCGGGGGCTTGAGGGCTACGTCTTCCCCAAACCAGTCGTGAAGTCCGCCGCCGCCCTTCCGTGGAAGAAGGGCGGCCGATCTTCATCGACAAACGCGTATTCGCGCTGCTTGGCTACGAGCTCGTCGAGGGCAGGGCGAGCCCCGCCGCGATCCGCGAAGTCGGCCGGATCAGCTTCGCACCGTCGGCGATGAAGAGCGCAGCGAAGTAACTCACCCCTCACCCGACGCGCCAAGGGCGCGGGCTTGCGCCCGCGCGGCGCGCAAAGCGCGCCATTCGCGCGCCGGGTGAAGGGTGCGTTGGGGTCTTGCGCGGACGCGTTTAGATCACTACGTCAAGGCTTCTGCTTTAGCGGGACGCGGGATCGATGCAGGTTCAGGTTCGCAGCATTCAGCTCAAAGGGTGGCTCGCGATTTTCGTCGCGCTCGGCGTCTTCGCTGCCGTCGCGATCGGCCTGGCGATCCTGGCTTTTGGCGTTTTCCTCTTTCTGCTGCCGGCTTTAGCGATTGCGAGCGTCCTCTATTACCTCTTGCCCCGGCCGAAGGCTCGGGCGGAAGGAAGCCCGCGCGCGGGCAGGGGGGAAATCATCGACGGCACCTATCGCGTGCTGGATGAAACGGACACCCCTGAGCCGCGGGCCTAAGCCTGAGCCTGTCCCTTAGCGGCTGGGCGTGCTAATTCTCCCCCTTCGCAGCAGCACGGAAATTGGAGGATATATGCGCGCTCTTGTGGCTCTCACTTTGGTCGCAGCGGTTGCCGGTTCGACCGCCGCTTTTGGCGCGGCAGCGGCCAGGAATACCTTCATGTCGGACAAAGAGATCATGGGTCTCGTGGACAAGGCCAAGGCCGACCGCAAGGGGGACGCTCCGCTCGTCGCCGAGCCCATCCTGTCGATGGCGCCCTATCGCGCGCAACTCGAATACCGGCCCGGCACTTCGCCGGCGGCCGTGCACGAGAAGGACGCGGAGCTGATGGTCGTGCTCCAGGGCACGGGCAACATCGTCACCGGCGGCAAGCTGGTCGAGGAAAAGCGGAACAACGCCAACAATCTCGGCGGCTCCTCGATCAACGGCGGCAAGTCGCAGGCAGTCGTCAAAGGCGACATGCTGATCGTGCCGGCGAACACGCCGCACCAGGTGATCCCGACGGGTGGCGCGCCGATCGTGCTGATGACGCTGCACGTTCCCGATCCGCCGGCCGGCTGGCCGCCCGCGAACTGACGCGGCCGCACTCGCTTCAAGAGCCCACGCGTGGGGACACCTCGCGCGTGGGCTTTTCTTTGCCAGCCTTCCCGCAAGGCTTTCGGCGCATATTGAAAAACTCTACCATCGGCACGGTTGGTTTCAGGGAAGGAGACCATCATGCGCCGGTTGTTGAGCTCGATGATAGCGGTGGGCGTTCTCGCCGCCGTCAGCGCTTTCGGTTCGGTTTCCATCACAGAAGCATCGGCGCAGACGAACGCGCCGCAGTTCAAATACGATCCCAATTGGCCCAAGCCCCTGCCGGAGGGATGGGTGTTGGGATCGGTGGGCAGCGTTTGCGTGGACGCGCGCGACCACGTGTTCGTCGTGACGCGAGGCGCCCCCGCGCCCAAGGAGCGGGGCTTGGCGACGCCCGCGCCGCCGATCCTCGAATTCGACGCCGACGGCAATCTGGTCAATTCGTGGGGAAACCGGGCGGTGATGGCGAAGACCGGCCACGGCTGCTTCATCGACAAGGACGGCAACTTCTGGACCGCAGGCAACAACGACGGAATTGTCCAGAAGTACACCCATGACGGCAGCAAGATGCTGCTCCAGATCGGCACCAAGGGCGTGATGGACAGCGCGGACGGCACCGACACCGGCAAGGGCTTGAATGCGAGCCACACCTCGCTCTTCAAGCCGACGCAAATCGCGGTCGACCCCGGCAACGGCGACATCTACGTCTCCGACGGATACGGCAACAAGCGCGTCGTCGTCTTCGATCGCGAAGGCCATTACCTGCGGCAATGGGGGCGTCAGGCCACGCAGGAAGAAACGGACAAAGGCGTCGGCGGCGTTTTCTTGAGCCCCGTGCACTGCGTGGTGATCGGGAACGACGGTCTCGTCTATGTCTGCGACCGCTTGGGCGATCGCATCGAGGTTTTCGACAAGATGGGCAACTTCAAGCGGAACATCCGCATCGAAAGCAAGACCGCGCATCGCACGAATTCGGAGAATGCCGTCGGCACGGCGGGCTCGATCGGCTTTTCACCCGACCCGGCGCAGACGTTCCTGTATGTCGCGAACGGCGCCGATAACGTGATCCATATCCTCGACAAGGCCAGCGGAAAGGTGCTGGGGAAATTCGGGCGGCCGGGCAACCAAAGCGGCGACTTGACCGACCCGCATTGGATCGCGGTCAACTCGAAAGGCGACATCATCATCGGCGAAGTTCCCTACGGAGGAAAACTCCAGATGTGGCGGGCGGTCGCCAAGTAAGGACAACACCGGTGACAGCCCACCCGAATTCTTCAATTAGCATTGAGCTAACAAAGATCGCCAGGTGGTCCCGTCCCAGGCAAGCAAGCCATAGAGGTAAACCGTGTCCATTCCTCTTGTCCTCAACCCTGCTTGGCGGCCCGGCTTCGGTAGACGAATTTCAGGAGTTGAAAATCGACCCTGATCTACGCGAATTCTGGAGTGTCGCGAGGTCTGCCGACTTATTTAAGGATGAAAAATTTGGACAGTGGGGTTTGAAAATACTGTCTCCGGAACAGGCGAAGCTGGAAACAGAGAAGCAAATACGTGAAAGGCCACTTGATTTTTCGGAAGCTGATCTAGTGATCGGGACATTTTACGGCGACTCCGATCTGCTTGTCATGACGCATTGCAAAGGTCGCAACGATTTTGAGATAATCGTATCGACTCCTCTGGATTCTCGTGAGGTATGGGCCTCCATAGCGAGTTCGTTTAGCGACTTCCTTGCGCATCTCTCGGCGGTGGAAGGTGATAAGTATTGGGAACGTCGAGATTTCTGACGACAAGAGTAAGAAGGAGCCGTGTCTGACCCCGTTTCCTTGCGCGCTGGTTCAGCCTTGGCCGCGTTGCTTACGCTTTCTGTTAGCTCCGCAGCGCCGCAGGCCGCGCCCACCATTCCCAACTTCGCGCCGAACGATCACACCTCCTGGCAGCCCGACCGGCTCGACGGCGACAACTTCCTTCCGCCCGAAAGCGGACCCGGGCCCGTCGTGTCGCGCCCCGGTTATCCCTATGTTCCCAATGGCGAGCGCGATTTCGCGTCGACCAATCCGACTTATCGCATTGCCGATCTCTCCAATCCGATCCTGAAACCTTGGGTCGTGGCGCAGATGACGCGCGACAATGACGAAGTGCTTAAGGGCAAGATCCCGTTCATGGCGCGCGAGCGGTGTTATCCGGGCGGCGTGCCGGAGTTCGTCATCTTCCGCCGCGTCGGCGCACCGATGCTTTATTTCGTGCAGGGCGAAAAGGAAGTGCTGATGATCTGGCGCGTCGACCAGCAGGTGCGCCACATCCATATGAATGTGCCGCACTCCCGAGTTGTAAAGCCGTCCTGGTATGGCGAATCCGTCGGCCGCTATGAAGGCGATACGCTCGTCGTCGACACCATCGGGCTGAACGCGAAGACCTTCGTCGATAATTACCGCACGCCGCACAGCGAGCAGCTTCATGTGGTGGAGCGGTTCCGTCTGATCGATGAGGGGCGGCGTATGGAGGTGAAGATTCGGGTCGAAGATCCCGGTGCGTTCAATACGCCGTGGGAGGCCGTGCAGCGGTTCGCGCGCTTCGAGGGAGCGAAGGACAATCCGGGTCAGCTTTCGCAGGAGAGCCTCTGCGCCGACAGCGCGGGATTCCCGTATGTCGATTACGGCAATTACGGGAAGACCCATACCGCAGGATTGATCCCGATGCCGCAGGCAACCAAGCCGGATTTCTAAGCCAGCGGCCGCCCGTTTGCGCGGCCAATGAGTCTTTTGCGCGTGCGGACGCACGCGCGCTGGGTGGCCCGGTCAAGCCGGGCCATGACACAGAGGGGCGCGCTCTACGCCAGCGTCGATTTGTACAAGCCGCCGAGTGCCGTCCAGGCGCGCTCGGCTTCGGCCATGTTGTAGACTTGGCCGCCCGGCACGCACCAACCGTGATCGGCGTGATAGACCTCGACCGTCGCCGAAACCTTGGCGGCGCCAAAGGCAGCCTTCAGATCGTCCTTCACCTTGGGCTGCATCGCGTCGTCGTTCTGCGCCTGGCAGACGAGCCAGGTGGCTTTGGTCTTGGGGATCAAGAGATGCGGACTGTTGGCGTCTTTGGTCACCAGGCCGTTGCCGCCATGGAAGCTGCCGACCGCCGCGATGCGGTTAGGCACGGCGGCTGCCGTGCGGAACGATAGCGCCCCACCCATGCAGTAGCCTTGCACGCCGGCTTTGCGGTTCTTGTTGGTTTGCGGCTGCGCGTCCAAAAAGGCGAGATAGGCGATCGCGTCTTTGTCGATGCCGTCATCGCTCATGGCAGCGCGATAGCCGAACAGCCTGTTGCGTTGTTCAGGGTTGTTGAAGTCGAAGGTTGCCCCGACGACCGTCCCATGCGCGGAACGGTAGAATGGGTTCGGCACCAAGACGACATGGCCCTGTCCGGCGAGGCGCCGGCCCATGTCGCGAAACGCCGGGCGCAAGCCCAGAATGTCGGTCCAGATCAGGACCGCGGACGACGTCCCCTGACCTTGGGGGTAGAAAAGAACCGCGTCGCACGTGCCGTCGGGCGTCTTCACCTCGACGTCCTTCTCCACGACGTTCGATTGCGCGTAGGCCGTCGTCGCAACGGCCGCGGCCGCAACCGTCATCGCGCCGAAGCCGCGTCGCGAAAGTCTTTGATCCTCAACCAGACCAGGGTGAATGAATTCATCGCACATGGGGCATTTCTCCGCAGTTCTGCTGTGGCCCGCCAATTTACGCCGAAAAGCAAAGCGCCGGAAATGGGTCAGACCAGCTTTTCCGACCCACAGCCGGGCCCCAACATGATAGGCTCACGCCTCAAGCCAAGTGGGAGGGACGCATGGCTCCGATCAGACGCGATATCCTCACAACGGGCGTCGCCGCAGCGGCAGTGGCCGCGGCGCCGCGCGTGTTTGCGGCGCAAACTGGATCAACCAACTCGTTCTATGTGAAAGGGAACGTCCGCATCGCCTACCGGGAGGCGGGCTCGGGCTTTCCGCTGCTCTGCGTCCCAGGCGGCGGCTTGAACTCGCGGATGGGCGGCTGGCCGACCGCGGTCTTCAATGCGCCCGAGGTGTTCAAGAACGACATCCGCTGCATCACCATGGATCAGCGCAATGCCACCGGCGGTGAATCCACAGGGCCGGTCCCGGTCGACAATCCGTGGGACGCTTTCGCCGACGACCAGTTGGGGCTGATGGATCATCTTGGCATCCGCCAGTTCTTTTTCTTCGGCAATTGCATCGGCGGTTCGTTCGCGCTGAAGCTCATGGAGCGGGCGCCGGACCGCGTCGCCGGCGCAATCCTCAGCCAGCCGATCGGGCACAGGCCGGAGAAGCCGGACGTGATGTACGATTCCGGAAAGGACGTGTGGGCGCCCGAGTTCCGCAAGCTGCAGCCCAATGTGTCGATGGAAACCATCGAGAAGTATCTGCACAACCTTTACCGCGTGCGGGCCGACTTCGCGTACAGCGTGTCGCGCGATTTCGTGCGCTCCTGCCAGACCCCGATGCTGGTGCTCCCTGACGATTCCGACGCGCACGCCTATCAGACGTCCGTTGACATTGCGTCGCTCGCGCCCAATGCGGAGGTGACGGTCTATCCTTGGGCCAAGCCGCCGGAACTGAAGGCTCGCACGTTCAACCGGGCACGCAATTTCTTGAAAGCCCATCAACCGAGGACAGCAGCACGCTAAGGAGGAGGCTATGGATCCGATCAGACGCGAAGTGATAGCGACGGCAGCGGCGGCGACCGCGGTGGCCGCGACGACGGGCGTGCTTGCTGCGCCGGCTCCGCAAGCAGCACCCGGGACTGCCTTCTTTATGAAGGGCCAGGTCCGCACGCATTACGAAGACCAGGGCGGAAACGGCTACCCGCTCTTATGCGTTCCGGGCGGAGGACTGAATTCGGTGCTCGCAAGCCTGCACAACGGGCCGTTCGATCCGTTCAAGGAATTCAAAGCCGACTTCCGTTGCATCTCGCAGGACTTGCGCAACGCTAATGCCGGTCAGTCGAGCGGCCCACTCGACATCGACCGGCCATGGGATACGCATACCGACGACCAGCTCGATCTGATGGATCATCTGGGCATCAACAAGTTCATGGTGATCGGCTTTTGCATCGGCGGTCCGCTGATTTGGAATCTCCTGAAGCGGGCGCCCGATCGCGTCGTTGCCGCCGTGCTCGCGCAGCCGAGCGGCTTCCGGCCCGAAATGCCGACGCTGACCTATGACGGCAACATGATGGGTTGGGGTCCGGAGCTGGTAAAGCGCCGCCCCGAGATCACCATGGACATGGTGCAGCGCTATCTCACCAACATGTACAAGAAGAACCCGGACTTCGTGTTCACCGTCACGCGCGATTTCGTCCGCCAGTGCCAGACGCCGATCCTGATCCTGCCCGATGACATTCCGGCCCATCCTTACAAGGTGGCGATGGAAGCGGCGATGCTGGCGCCGAATGCCGAGGTCAGCATGTATCCCTGGAAAGAACCCAAGGACCGGATTCCGATCGCGGTGCGGCAAATCTATTCGTTCTTGAAGGCGCATCGCCCCGCGACGGCGTAGCGGCCGGAGCGCGGAGCGTCTAACGCGGGAAGGCGGGCGGCGGCGCCGGCGGAAAAGGCTCGGGCTCGGGCGGCGGCGTGGGGAGCACGAAATGCGCCACCCAAAGGGCGACGACGAGCGCGATCAGCGCGCCGCCGATATAATCGAACATGTCGGGCCGCTTCTTCATGGGCCGCGACTATCGCATGCGCGCGGCACGGCGAGAAGCGATGCGACCTCCCCTTTGACGCACGGCAATCACACATGGCTCGCGAACACTAATCAGGAGCGCGAGACTCGAATCCACCTCCCCCTTGTGGGGAGGTCGGCGAGCCTCTTGCGCGACAGCGCAAAGGCGAGCCGGGTGGAGGGAGCGGTCGCAATGCAGTCTAAAATCTATTCGAGTGAGCAATTGGATAGACCTCGCCCCCTCCGGCCTTCTTCGCGCGTGCGCGCTCAGAAGGCCGACCTCCCCACAAGGGGGAGGTAGAATCAAGGATCGCATCAGCGATCGGGGCGCGCGACCACCCTTCCAGGAATACTGAGCGGTTGTCTTTGCCACAGAAATGCCGCGAACAGCCAAAAAGCGCGCGGAAAGCTTCGAAATTACGCGCGCGTTAGGCGCAATTCGGCCGCACTCGGTTCAGGCCAAGTTCAGTAGACGGACAATAATTTCGCGCCCGTTCTGGAAGCGCATGGAGGCCCATGCGTCAATTGAAAAGGATGATCATCGAATGCGTAAACTTGTTCTTTCCGCCGTGCTGGCAATGGCCCCCGCTTTTGCCTTCGCGGCTGACGCTGCCGGGACCGACGAAAAGCCGGCTCCGGCGGCGAAAGCCGACACGACGGTTCATACCGATGCGGTGAAGACCGACGCGGGCAAGACCGGCGCGGTCAAGTCCGACACGGTGAAGACCGACGCCAAGACCGGCGGAGCGAAGACGGACGTGAAGCCCGCCGCCGGCAAGTCGAGTGAAGTGAAGTCCGACGTGAAGCCGGTTGCGGCCGATGCGAAGGACGTGAAACCCGCCGCTCACAAGGCGGTCGCGCACAAGGGCAAGGCGGCGATGAAGACCGCTCCGTCCGAAACCAAGACCGACTCGAAGCTCTGAAGTCGGCAGTGATGGAGCGCGCTTGGGGTTTGCGCCCCAGGCGCGCTCTTTTCTTTTTTCGCCCCGCACGCGAGAATTGCGCCCGAGCCAAAGGGCCAGCCATGAACGAGCCGCTCCAGGGGAAGAAGGAATCGGAGGAGATCAGGTGCCGCCTGGTCATGAAGCCGGCGCTCTTCCTCATGGAAGCCTCCCTTCCCGCGAGCCTCGTCGAGAAGGTCAACGCCTATATCGACGCGACCCGGCAGAGTTTGGGCGACCATGCGCCGCGGCTCGTGGGACAGATCCGCCGCCATCATGAGTCGGCGCAATTGACGCTCGACTTGAAGCAGCCCGTCATCGCGTCTCTTGCCCGCACCATCGTGCAGATCGCCGAAGAATACATTCGCCAGCAGGGCTTCGAGGCCAAGGTCAGCGCCAACGACATGTGGAGCGTGCACAGCTATGCCGGCGACTACAATCCGCTGCATGACCACGGCGCGCGCACGCCCTTGGGCTTATCGTCGATCCTTTACTTGAAGGTGCCCAAAGAGATCGCGGCCGCGCCGGACTGCCCGCATGGCACGGCGCCGCGATTGAGCAACGCGTCCGGCAATTGCGACGGCTTCACCCAGTTCATCTGGGGCGCGACGGGGATGAAGGATTTCAGCCTGCTGCGGCCCGCCACGCAGCAATATGTGAAGCCGGAAGCCGGGAAGCTCCTGATCTTCCCGAACTGGCTGCTCCATCGCGTCGAGCCGTATTTCGGCGAAGAAGAGCGGCGGACACTGTCCTTGAACATGGACGTCGAGTTCAACGAACCGAGTTGGTACTGATCTTTACACCGCGCATAAGCGTAGCGTTGTGATCCCCCCTCCGCCTCGCGCGAAATCGCGCTCGGCACTCCCCCCGTAAACGGGGGAGGAAAACATTCGATCGCGTGTTCGATTTTCCTCCCCCGCGTGCGGGGGAGGTGTCGAGCCGCGCTAGTGGCGAGACGGAGGGGGCGTTATTTCGCCTGGCCGACGATTTTGTTGGCTGTCACTTCGAAGGCGAAGTGGAAGGCGGGCAAGTCCTCGTTCGGGTGATCCGCGGCATAGGTGAGCTGCGGGATGCGGAAATTGTTGGGATCGTTCTCGGTACCCTTGTAGATGCCGGGATAGAGGTCGATGAAGTGCCAGCCCGGCGCGCCCGTCGCCTGCACATAGATCTCGATGTCGCCCTGGCTGTTGAAGGCGCAGGCATAGCCCGTATAGGCGTTGTCGTAGACCATGTGGGTGATGTTGGAGGTCTCGGTCCAGCCCCAGCCCTTCAGGTGGATCGTGAACTTGGTACCGACAGGCCCTCGGGTCACGTCAAGAGGCAACGCGGTCGGCTTGATGAACTGCGTGCCGATTTTCTTCGAGCCGCCGGCGTCGATCCAGAGGCCATGATAGCCGCCGAGATCATCGGGCGTCTTGAAGCTGAACTCGATCTTGCCCGAGGCGTCCGCTTTCGCTTCGGCGACGGGATTGGAGATTTCCTCCCAGCCCTGGCCGCTCATGCGGTTACCGACGACCTTGGTCCAGTTGAGCTTATAGGTTTGGCCGGCCTTTAAGCCCGACGAGCTGACCTTGACCGTCTCGCCGACGGCCGAGAAGCGAGGCGTCGAGACCAGATCGCCGGTATTGGGTCTCAAGCGCACGGTCTTCTGCGTTTGCGCGGGCGGCGCGGGCGGAAGCACCGGCGGTCCGGCTGTCACCGTGAACGGGATCGCCCAGCGCGGACGATCGGGCTCGGGATTCTGCTGCATGTTGCGATAGGGGAAGGTGAGCTCACCGTGCAGCACTTCGATGATGTGATCGCCCACGTTGCCTGTCGCGGGGATCGTGAACGTCGCCGAGCCGCGCGTGGTCACGGCCGAGAACCAGCCGGTGAAATTGTTGTCGTAGATGAGATTCCACGAGCTCTCGAGATTGCGCCAGCCGTCGCCTTTGACGCTCACCGTGATCGGCGTGCCCACCGGGCCGCTCTTGGGCGAGATGTCGATCGTCATGTCGACCGAGTAGCCCACTTGCGTGAGCAGGCGATCGCCCTGCTGCACCACGATGTCGTGGGTGAAGCCGTAATCGTCGGGCGTGGTGAAGGTCGCGTTGATGCGTCCCATCGCGTCCGTCTTCACCTTGCCCATCTGATACGCGACGGGCGTGTATTCGCGGCCCTGATACTGCGTCTCGGTCGTTTTCCAACGGCCGTTCATCGTCTTCCAAACGACTTGGACTTCGGTATTGGGCGGGAATTTCTCGCCCTTTAGCGTGAAGGGCGCGCCGACCTTGCCGTGCGCAGGCACGACGTCGAGCACACCGACATAGGCGCCCTTGCCTTCGCCGACCTTGACCTCAGGCCCGAGCGCCGACGCTGGCGCGGCGGCGATGGAGGGAGACGAAAGGGCGAGCGCGAAAAGCGCAACCGCCAGACCGCAAAGCGGTCCGCTGCGCATCATCATGGGACACTCCCAAATTTGAGAACGTCGAACCTTAAGGTATGGCCGGCCTCGGAAGCGTTCCCGCGACGATCATCAGCTGGGTCGTGTCGCGCGTGAACGGCTGCCAGGTCACCACGGTGCCGTCCTGCATCGTGGCATTGACCTTGTAGCCCAAGGAGCCCGTCGGGAAATCGTTCGGGATCGTCCAGAACAGCGACCAAAAGAAATCCGTCGCCGGCATGCCGTGCCCGCCGAAATGCGAGGGGAGCTTCTGGCCATTGCCGAGCTCGACCTCGACGCTCTTCAAGTACATGTTGTCCGCGACCGTGCCGTCGGGCTTCTGGATGCGGATCCGGAAGGCGACCGCTTCGCCGCGCAGGTACCGATTGTTCAGTACACAGAACGGACCCTGCTGGCCCATCAGCGCGTGGCGCACGATGTCGCCCTCGAAGAACAGCTTGCCGGGCGGCGTGGTGCGAATCTGCGCGTCCGCGGTGGACAGGAAACCGAACGCGGCAATGGAGAATGCGATGGCGGAAATCTTGGTGAGCTTCATGGCGGCCCTCTTCTGAAGCCAAAGGAATAGCAGACTCGTTAATGATACAAGGATCGGGGGCGGCCTGAAAGGGGAAACAGGGCGGGTCGGCCCGAGCGTCTGATCGCAAGTTCTGCGAGGCGGATCAGTAACTTAGGGTTGCGCCCGTCGCTTGCAACCGTAGTGAACGGAGGCGAGGTCGCCGGGGATGTTGATCTAGTCTGGTGCGGACATCAGAGGTAGCCGACGCGGCATGGCGAAGAGCGAGCCAACCTCCCTCGCACAGTTCGGCTACGCCCAAGAGCTGAAGCGCTCGCTTAGCCTGTTCGACCTCGTCGTCTACGGGCTCGTCTCAATCGACGTGATCTCGCCGTTCTCGATCTTCGGGCTCGTGTTCAATGCGAGCCACGGCATGGTGCCGTTCATCTACGTGGTCGGGATCATGGCGATGGCGTTCACCGCTATGAGCTACGCGACCATGTCGCGGGCTTTTCCCATGGCGGGCTCGGTCTATTCCTATGCCGGGCGCGGGATCGGCGAGGTCGCGGGTTTTATCGCCGGCTGGGCCATTCTCTTGGATTATATCCTGATCCCGACGCTTGTTTACGTCGTCTGCGCGATCGCCATCCAGACGGTGATCCCGAGTGTGCCGCGCTTCGTCTGGATCGTGCTCATCTTGAGCTTCAACACCGCGGTCGCGCTTTCCGGGATCGAGCCCGCCGCACGGATGAACCGGCTGTTCTTGTTCCTCCAGCTCGCGTTCCTCACGCTCTTCGTCGTGCTCGCCGGCATCGCGATCGCGCATGGTGTCGCACATCTCTCCGCCGCGCCTTTCTTTCAGCCCGGGCTCATCACCCCGGGGTTGATCTTCGGCTCGCTCTCGATCGCGGTCTTGAGCTTCCTGGGCTTCGACGGCATCTCGACGCTCGCCGAGGAGGCGCGAGGCGATGCGCTTATCGGGCGCGCAACGCTCATAGCCCTGTTCGCGGCAGGCGCGCTTTTCATCCTTCAGACCTATATCGCCTCTCTCTTCGTGGGAGTGGCGCGCTTCCCGCCGGGAGAAGCGACGGATGCCGCGTTCTATAACGTCGCCGGGGCCGTCGGCGGGCCGGCGTTCAAGTTCATCGCCGCGCTCTCGAAGGTGCTGTTCGCGGGCGCGGCCGTTGCCCTTGCCGCTCAAGTCGCGACCGCGCGGCTTCTCTTCGGCATGGCCCGCGATAGGAAACTGCCGCGTTTTCTTTCCCATGTGCATCCGAGGCGAAAGGTACCCGATCGCGCGATTATCTTCGTCGCGATCGTGACGCTCCTCTTGGGCTTCGCGCTCGCCAACCAGCTCGAGCTTTTGACCTCGATGGTCAATTTCGGCGCGCTCACCGGATTCCTGATGCTACATGCGTCCGTGATCGTGCATTTCGTATGGCGGCAGAGGAGCAGGGTGTGGCTCAGGCATCTGGTTGCGCCGCTCGTGGGCTTCACGATCGTCGCCTATGTGCTCTTGAACATGGCGGCGCCGGCGAAGATCGCGGGGCTTGCCTGGCTCGCAATCGGAATCGCCGGGCTGATTGGACTAAAATTGACCGGCCGGCGCGCGACACTGCCGGCGTGACTCGCCGGAGGACGCTTCGCTACACCATGTTGAAGCCGACTACCGCGAAATGATGGTCGAAGGTGAACGCCCGCCGGATACCTGCGCGCTTCATGATCGCGAAGCTGGTAGCGTCCACCGCGGAAAGCTTGTGCAAATCGGCTCGCCGAAAGTATTCCCATGCCTCATGGAGATCGTTCAGGTCGCAGGAAAGAATCTTTGCTGTACCCCGCTGATAAATGGAGTCTTTCCACAGGAGAGCTACGTCACGCTGTGAGTTGCGGTCCAGAAATGTGAAAGTCTCGATCACGACAGGGACTGACGTATGCAGTTTCGCCCCCAGTCCCTGCAGGCCCTCCCAACGCTCGCGCGCTTGAACGTGCAACTGATCTCGGGAGAGCGCGAGTGCGATCCATGCCCCGCTATCGACAAAGACCGCTTCGCCCTGACGCATCAGGGCTCATCATAGATGCTGTCGTGTTCCGTGGATCGCCGTTTAGGTTCGCCATCCCAGATTGCGACCGGCCCTTTCGTTTCAGGCTTGAGCACAAATTTGCGGATCGCCTCGCGAACGAGATCCGCGATGCTGCGCCCGGATCGAGCGGCAGTTTCGCGTAACGCGGCGAGCTCTTCCTTGCGCAAGTATATCTGTGTCTTTTCCATATATGTCACTTTATACCACCCGATGACATACATCAAGTCTGGCAAGTCTTGCGCGCCTTACCGATTGGAATAAGCGGATGGAAGTGGCCGGCGTAGCGGGTCTGGACGTCCGTGCGCTTCCAGTCTTCTTCGGTGAGCATGCCCCGGCAATCGGTCGCGCCGCAGGAACAGGGAACTCGGTCCTCGATATAGGCATCCTCGATGTTCCAGGTGCCTTGATCGAGCGTGATCTCTTCGCCCGCGGCGATGTCGCGCCTGGCGGTGAGCGTGACTTCGTCCTCGAGCCAAGCGTTCGCGTCGCAGGAGTGGTTCAGATATTCGTCCAGCGTCACGAGGTCATCTGTTAGGGGTTGGGCGATGTAGCGCCCTTGCCCGACCGGCCAGATCGAGCGGATGCGATAATTCTCAGTGAGCATCTCTTCGCGCGAGATGAGCTTGCCGCCGAATTCCATCAGCTTCTCGCCTTGTCCGATCGGCGCTTGCGCGAACACCCCCGTGCCGCTGATGGCGGACTTCCCCGACTTGAGATCGGCGCGGACCCAGGAACGGTGAAGATAGTGGCGCTCCATGAGCCGTCTTTTCCCATTCGACGGCGTCAATCTCGCGCCTTTTTTCGCTGCTCCTCAACAGGCATCGGCGCGGGGTTCGAAGATGAGCCCCGCGCCGTCACCAGCCTGCCGAATCGTTTGCTTCAGTAACAGCTGGCGCAACTGAAGAACTGATAGGCGGCAACCGCGATCACGCCCAAGACGATGATCGCGACCACGACGTAGGAACCGCTCGAGCTTTCCGTCTCCGGGGTCGTGGTCTTGTTGGTGTTCACTGCGTTGCTCATAGCTGGCCCTCGATTGTTCGTTTCTTCGAGGGGAGCGTATTCTGGGCCTCATAGGCTGCTTTGATTTGGATCAACGTTTCCGCCTTCGCAGGGCCGCAGATGCCGGAAAAATCGACAAAAGATGACGATCTCTTCGCGATGACGCTGTTCGTTCGCGGCTTCAAGCTCTCGAAGATGATCCAAGTCGCGGCGGAGCTTGGGCTGGCCGACCGAATCGCCAAAGGACCAAAGCCGGTTGCCGAGCTCGCGCGCGACTTGGGCGCCGATTCCGCGATGCTGATGCGGCTCTGCCGGGCCCTTGCGGCGTTCGGAATCTTCGCCGTCGACGCGAACGGGACCTTGAGCCACACGGCGCGCTCGCAGTTTTTGAAGCAGGATGCGAAGCCGACGCTTCATCACGCCGCGCGCTTCTGGACGACGAAAGGGAATTGGGCCGCCTGGGAGGGTCTTCTGGAGACCGTGCGGACGGGCAAACCCGGTTTCGAAAGCATCTTTGGAGTACCGGTCTTCGAGTACTTGCGCGAGCACTGGCAAGAGGCGCGGCTGTTCGACGCCTTCATGCAGCACAGCCCCGACGATCGGCATTTGGCTGTCGTCGAGGCTTACGATTTCTCAAGCGCCAAGCTTGTCGTCGATGTCGGCGGCGGCAATGGCGCGCTGATCGCTTCCGTTCTTGCCGCGACCTTGGAAACGCGTGGTCTCGTTTTCGATCGCGAGGAGGTGCTTGCGGGCGCAGTGAAGACGCTTGCCGCGCATACCAGCCGATCCCGTATCGAGGCCGGCGACTTCTTCGAGCACGTGCCGGAAGGCGGCGACATCTATACACTCTCCCAAATCCTGCACGACTGGAGCGACGAGCGCTGCCGAGCGATCTTGAAGAACTGCCGCGCGGCGATGCACCCGTCCGCGAAGCTCCTCGTCATCGAACGCATCCTGAGCGGAGGGTCCAAAACCAATCCGATGAACTTTCTCTCCGACATGGAGATGATGGTGTTGTGCGAAGGGGCCCGGGAGCGCACCGCGAGGGAATATGCTGAGCTCCTTCAGGAGACCGGCTTCACATCCCCTAAGCAGATCGAGACGCGATCCCCGTTTTCGATTCTTGTAACGCAACTCAATCCATAGTGTGTCATCCCCCGCGACAGCGGGGGACCCAGTGCGCGCATGTCCATGCGCACGAAAGACTATGCGATACAAGTTAGTCCCTTGATTTTCTTCGCGGCGCAGACGCGCCGCGGCTGGGTCCTCCGCTGTCGCGGGGGATGACACTTGAAATTTGAAACCGCGCGGGCGCTCGCGAGTTCCCAATCGCGCAGCTGCCACGATTTTGCCCGATCCGAGGCGATAAAGGCGGATGTAGCGGCCTTTTTGAGAACGCGGAGGACGGCATGAATTTCCTGAGCGTGAGAGGGCTCGAAAGCGTTTACGCGCTTCTTCTCGCCTATAGCGTCAATGTGCTCTCCGCGATCGTGATCCTGATCGCCGGGTGGTTGTTCGCGACCTGGATGCGCCGTTCGACGTTGAAAGGCCTCGACAAGATCCACAGTCTCGACGACACGCTGAAACCCATCCTCGCCAATTTCGTGCGCTACGGGATTCTTGCTCTCGTGATCATCGTGGTGCTGGCACAGTTCGGCGTACAGACGGCGAGCATCATCGCGGTCATCGGCGCGGCGGGTCTTGCGATCGGACTTGCTCTACAAGGGACGCTGTCGCATCTTGCATCCGGCGTCATCATCCTTTTCTTAAGGCCGTTCGGGGTGGGCGATTGCATCGATGCCGACGGCATTGGCGGCACCGTGAAGGAGATCGGTCTCTTCGCAACCGAGCTGAATACCGCCGAGGGCATCTATGTTATGGTGCCGAACGGCCTCCTCGTCGCCCGATCGATCAAGAATTATTCGCGGCTTCCCACGCGCCGCGTCGATGTGACGGTCGGCATCTCCTATCGCGACAATATCGAGAGGGCGCTTGCGGCGGCGCTCTCCGTGATGAAGGGTGACTCACGCGTGCTGCCCTCACCCGCGCCGCAGGTGATGGTGACCGAGCTTGCCGACAGCGCGGTCAACATCCTTTTGCGCTGCTGGGCACGGAGGGACGATTATTGGAGCCTCTATTTCGACTTGCACAAGCTGATCAAGCAGAGGCTCGATCTCGAAGGGCTTACGATTCCCTCGCCGCAGCGCGAAGTGCATCTCGTGCAATAGGTTCGTGGTCCCCGCACCGGCAAAAGAAAACGGGCGGAGTGGGAAAAACACTCCGCCCGCCAGTATTCCAACAAGCGTAGACGCGACTAGCCGCCGTCGCCTTGGCCAGCCGGGCGCGCCTGCGCCGCGACGGGTCCGACGGTCCGCTCGAAGTCGGCCTGCGAGCTCGGATTGCCGTGGATTGGCACATGCTGCACGACATCGAGCTTCAAGCGCTTGATGTTGTTGTAGAGCGCGATCGAGTTGGCATTGATCTGGTTCGCGGGTGCTCCCGCCGGCGGCGGTCCCATGTCCGCGTTGATCAGGATCTTCTGCTTGGGCAGATAGACGAGCGCCATATCCTGGGCGTGATTGAAGCCCGCCATATGGTAGCTGGTGACCGACTGGTTGCCGTCGCTAATCGTGTAGGTATCCCGATAGGTCTCGAGCTTGCCGGGTCCAGGTCCTGTGGTCGCGAACGGAGTCATCGACAGACGGTCGGGGCTCAAGGTCCGCGACTGCGGGACGAGGATGACGCGCTCGAAGAAGTTCCGGTTCTGCTCATTGGTGACGATTGTGGCGCCTTCGGCATAAGCCGCCCGCAAGCCGCCGGAATGGTCCCAATGATGGTGCGTATTGACGACATATTTGATCTGCTTGCCAGGAATCAGCCGCTTCGTCTCGGCGATCACCGCAAGCGTGCGCTCATCGTTCAGCGGCGCTTCGATGAGGACTGCGAAGTCCTTCATCTCGACGGCGATGCTGTTATGCGACCCGCCGGCGAGCAGCCACACGCCGTCGCCGAGCTTCGTTGTTGCAACGTTGACCTTCGGCGGCTGCGCATTGCGAACCATGTCCGGAACCTGAAGCGACGCGTTCTGCACATTGACCTTCACGTCGTTCGCCTGGACGTCGAGCTGGTTCATGCCGCGCAGGAGCGGATGGTCGCCCTGGTGCATGTGGATGTGATAGGGCGCCTTGATGCCGTTGCCGACGTCGCGCCAGTCGCTGTAGCGGATCTCGACCTGCATGTCGCCCATCATGTCGTTCGGGATCCAGGTCACGACACGCTCGAGCATGTTCTGGTTGTTGAACTCGCCGGTCGCGCGCCATTTGCCGTTCATGGTGAAGGTCACGACTTTCAGCGTGCGGCCTGTAGTGACGAATTCGCGGTCGGAAACGGTCGCGTTGGGGTCGGCCAGGGCCGTCTTGATGAAGCCAAAGGGGCTCACCGCAACGAAGAGCTGACGGGTCGCGGCCTCGCCGTTTTGGGCTTGCGGCTGGCCTTGCGCGTTCGTGGTCCAGGCATAGTTGCCGCTGGCCATGGCATTGGCCTTTTGTTCGCCGACGATCGGGAATCCGGCGCCGCCGCCGATCTTCGGGTTGTTGCCCTGGGTGCGGACCATCTCTTCTTTGTAGGACTTGCTCGGATAGTCGATGGTCAGGACGTAGCCCGGCCCACCGCTCATGGTCTTCAGGTCGGTGCGATTCCAGTCGTCATTGACCGTGAAGTTCTGGCCGAGATAGCTGTATCTGCCCGTGCCGGTGAACTGCATCGAGTTCACCTTGCTTGCGCCGATCGCCTGGTCGGCGGCCTGCAGCAGGGCCCTGGCGTTCTGCGCCCATGCCGGCAGGCTCAAGGCCGGCAGGATGCACAACGCGCCTAGCAGTACTTTCACGTTTCTCATGCTGTCTCCTCCTTGTGGAAGCGGGAAATGCCGCTTAATCCGCGCGGAATGCGCGGCAGCGGTGTTAGAATTCGCAAACTTGACTCAAAGGAATGGACACGGATCGTGGCCATCGCGACGCACCCCATCCGTCGGCTTTCATGACCTTCAGATCGGGGGGAGCATAGCACCGGGCACGCCCAAGCGCACCGTCGCGGGGCTCAAGTCCGGGAAAGTGATGGTTCGGCTAAGCCGGCCTTGATTCTACTGGATTTGTCGGTGGTTTGAGCCTCAGTCCGAACGCCGCCGGGCTGATCCGCCAGGGCCGAATAAGCTCGATCGCGATGCCGGCGAAGAACCAAGCGGCCAGATAGCCGATGAAGAAGAAGCGGTATTTCCGCCGCGTCCGGCTTGGGTGACTCTCCGTCACATGTGCCATTCCGATCTCCCCCCATGCACACCGAGAACGCACGGTCGCGCAGATCGTGCGTCAACGACACAACGGTTTCATTGGACGATGATGCGACGCACCGGCCCCAGCCCATATGCGAAGCTCACGTTTCCCCCGATGAAAAGCCTAGCACCTAAGTCCGCTTCGGCCCTGCGACGCTCGTGCAACACCACCACTAAATTCAAAGTTGTTAACCATGATGATGGGGTCTGTTTTGTCGAAGGTGCCGAGTCGGCGCGCCCACGCGGATGGGATCTCCGCTTTGGGTTGAGAACACAAAGGAACTTGAGACAGATTGGCGCGCATGGACGGAACTGAGTCGTCGTTGGAACAGGCGCGAGCGCTGTATCGCGCGGGGCGGTTCGAAGAGGCGGCACTGCTCTTTGGCGAGCTGCTTCGGGCCAATCCGAGCCAATTCGAGGCGCTCCATTCGCTCGGCATGATCGCCTACCGCATTAGGCAGTTCGAGCGGGCGCAGTATCTCTTGGGCGAGGCGCTGCGGCTGGAGCCGAATTCGCTCGAGGGTCTGCTTGTCCGCGGCGTCGCGCTGATGCAGCTCAAGCAAACCCAAGCCGCGCTCGACTGCTTCGCCCGCACGCTTGCCGTGAAACCCGATCTCGTCGAAGGCCATCTCAATCGCGCCACCGCGCTCTTGGAACTCGGACGCATCGAAGAGGCGCTTACCGGATTCGATCGCGTAGTAGCGCTCGATCCAGGGAATGCCATCGGCTGGAACAATCGGGGCAATGCGCTGATCGCGCTCAAGCGTTACGAGGAGGCGGTGGTCTGCTACGACCGCGCGCTCGCGATTGAGCCCAAGCTCACCACCGCGCGCGACAACCGGTTCCTGGTGCTGTTGCAGTTGAAGCGCGTGAAAAGAATCGCCGACCATGCGCTCACAAGCCTGTTCGACCTGGCGGCCGCCAAATACGACGAGCTCATGCTGACCCAGCTTCACTATCGCGGTCACTTGAACGTGCGCGAGTTGGCAGACGAGATTCTGCCGCGGCGAAGCGGGTGGCGCATTCTCGATCTCGGCTGCGGCACCGGACTCGTGGGCACCGTGTTCAAGGACTATGCGGCAGGCGGGCGGCTCGATGGGCTCGATGTCGCGCCCAAGATGATCGAGGCGGCGCGCGCCCGCGGGATTTACGACGCTCTGATCTTGGGCGATCTCGAGACCGTGCTAATGGAAGAGGG
>DASQHF010000145.1:0-3256 GCA_035632215.1 Micropepsaceae bacterium
GTACGAATTCTGGCACCTTCGCGCCCGGCGCGGGATCGTAATCGTAATTCTCCTTCACGTAGCGAACGGCCGCTGCGTCCAGCTTCGGGAATCCGCTCGTCGTTTCGACGACGGCGTCCTTCGCGTCACCGTCCGCGTCCAGGAACACCTTGATCCCGACTTTGCCCTGCTCGTTCTGCAAGAGAGAGTCCACGGGATAATAGCGGTTGCCTCTCACATCATCGGCGCCGGGGCTTGCGGCGCTGCCGACGTGAAGGCGTTGAGCCATGGAGAATGTATGGAACGAGTTGGCGTAGACGGGCGTGATCATCGCCGCTGACAACAGCGTCAAGGGGAGGAAAATTCTCGAGGTCATGGATGCGAGGCTTTTGGTTTTCACGATCAATCTCCTGTAGGCACAAGCTGGCCTCCATTGGCATCAGCTGCCGCCAGCCCTAGCAAAGCTCCGCTGACGCCGATCCGACGGGCCTCGTCAGCGGGATGTCAGCTCATTCCAGGTTTACTCCGATAAGACGGCCGCCCCGAACTTGCTTATGATGGGGCAGCGAACCGGATTAGGGCATGAACAGAAAGCTCGCCATCGGACTTGCGATCGCGCTCTCAGCCGCTGTTGTGGGAAGCGCCGGCGCGCGCGAGCATCACCGGCACGATCACGAGTTTGCCAGAGGCGCATTGCAGCGCGGCGAGGTGCTTCCCATAAACCGTCTGCTCTCGATCACGGCGCAATATCTTCCGGGCGATGTTGTCGAGGTGAGGCTGGAGCCGCGGCGGGACGGCGAGCTTCGCTACGAGATCAGGGTGCTCACGCCGTCGGGAAAAATCCGCGAATTGCTGCTCGATGCGCGCACGGGCGATTATATCGGGATCGAGGATTAGCGCATGAGAGCCCTCGTGGTCGAAGACGATCCCGACGTCGGCCCCGATATCGTCCGAGGATTGGAAGGTGCGGGCTATAAGGCCGAGCTCGTGCGAAACGGAGAGGACGCCTGGTTCAAGGGAGACGTGGAGGACTACGATGTTGCCGTGGTCGATCTCGGGCTCCCGCGTCTCGACGGCCTCTCGGTGATCAAGAAATGGCGCGCGAACGATCGCTCATTTCCGGTCCTTATCCTTTCCGCACGCGGCGACTGGTCGGAGAAGGTCGAAGGCATCGAGTCTGGCGCCGACGATTACCTCGCCAAGCCGTTCCAGATGGCGGAGCTCATCACGCGCGTAAGAGCACTTGTTCGCCGCTATTCCGGCCATGCCGCTCCCGTTCTTTCGATCGGAACCTTAAGCATCGACACCAGGCGCATGGCCGCGAGCCTGGATGGAAAGCCGCTGACGCTCTCGCAGCTGGAATTCCGCCTCTTGAACTACCTCGCACACCAGAAGGGACGCGCTGTGCCGGCGGGCGAGCTCGCGGAACATCTTTACGGCGCGGAGGACCCCGACGACACCAACGCCATCGAGCAGCTCATCGTGCGTCTCCGCCGGAAGATCGGCGCGGAGCGGATCGAGACCAAGCGCGGCTTCGGCTACATGCTGGCCGACGCCGACAGATGAGGACCTATTCCTTACGCTTGCGGCTGCTTCTGGGCGCGACCATCGCGATCTTTGCGGCGCTCGCGGTCGCTTGGCTCGTGATGACCTGGTTGTTCGAGCGCCAGCTCGAACGTCAGGCCGAGCAGGAATTGCGGCGGGACGCGCTCGAGCTCGTGGCCGATTTGAAGGCCGACCCCAACGGCGCCATTCCCATGCTCGAAGGCCCGGACGATCCGCGCTTCGAGAAGCCCGCGAGCGGCCTATATTGGCAGGTGAGCGGCCCGAACGGGGCACAGCGCTCGCGCTCGCTGTGGGACCAGGTGCTGCCCAAGACCCCGGCCGATGCGCTCGACTGGCGCACGCAATTCGTCGAAGGGCCGTTCGGGCACCGCCTCTTCCTTCTGCATAGGATCGTCCAGCCCGAGGGCAGCAAGGATGCCGTCCTCGTCCAGCTCGCGCTCGATGAGGGCGAGCTGCGGGCCGCGGGCAACCAGTTTGCGCAGACGCTCGCGCTGTTTCTGGTTCTCATTTGGGCGGCGCTTTCCTGTGCCGCGTGGATCCAGGTGGAGCTCGGCTTGAAACCGCTTGCCAGCTTGAAACGCGAAATCGCCGCGCTCCGCCTCAATCCCGCCGAACGTTTGAGCGCCGCTTACCCGAGCGAAGTGGAGCCTTTGACGCGCGCGATCAACGATCTGGCGAGCGCACGGGAAGCCGACGTCAAGCGCGCCCGTCAGCGCGCCGCCGATCTCGCGCACGGCATGAAGACGCCCTTGGCCGCGCTTGCCGCGCAGAGCCGTCTCATTCGCGAGGGCGCCATGGAGAATTCCCGCACCGCCTCCGAGGGGCTTGACCGTGCTATCGCCGCGGCGGCGGCCGCGGTGGAAGGGGAGCTCGCGCGAGCCCGCGCCGCCGCCAGCCGGCTCAATCATCAGGACGAAAAGGCCGCACCTTTGAAGATCGCGCAAGGGCTGATCTCGGTTCTCGAACGGACCGAAAAAGGCATGCGCGTGGATTATCGGCTCGATATCCCAGAGACCTTGCGATTGGCCATCAGCGAAGAAGACTTGACGGAGATCTTGGGACCGCTTCTGGAAAACGCCGTGCGATTTGCCCGACGCAATGTACGCGTGGCTTCGCAATCGAAAGACGGGAAGAATCTCTTGTCGGTCGAGGACGACGGGCCCGGCATCAAGATGAGCGAGATGGCCGACGTGATGGTCCGCGGGGTGCGCCTCGATCAGGCCGGTGGCGGCCACGGTCTCGGGCTTGCGATTGCGCGCGAGCTCGTCGAGGCCACAGGCGGAATGATCACCTTGGGCGAATCCCCCCTCGGCGGCTTGCGCGTCACACTTTCCTGGTGAGCCTCGCCGTTCAGACGAGCCGAATATCTTTCGGTGTCGTGTTCGCGAAAACGGTTTGAAGCCTGTCGCCTTCGAGCCCGTAAATCGGCGACAGAAGGCCGCCGATGATCGAACGGTATTCGTTCAGCACCGGATAATCGCGATCCTGGAACAGATTGGCTTCCGTCACACGAACCTGATCGCCGGCAAGATCCCGCCGCCGAGCACCTAGCGCCCCAACTTAGACCGCAGATGAACGGCTGCCCGCGTTACGCGGAATTTATTCTGATCACCAACCGACATGCGCGCGGAGGCCGAACACGGAAACCGGTCCGCGATCGTGGTTGTAGGCCGGATTTGCAATGAACTGATAATCGGCGCTGAGCGAGAAC
>DASQHF010000146.1:0-2552 GCA_035632215.1 Micropepsaceae bacterium
AGATAGAAGACGCAGAGTCCCGGAAGCGCGCCGACAACGAAGATGAGCCGCCAGGTTTCATCGCCCAAAGGCTGGGTGAGGCTCAACATGAACCACACCGCGGCGGCCAAGAACGAGCCCGCGCCGAAGCCCGATTGCAGGAGCCCGAGCCCCTTGGGGCGCGCGCGGTCGGGCCAGGATTCGGCGACGAGCGCGATGCCGGTGCTCCATTCGGCGCCCAGCGCAAGGCCGGTCACAAAGCGGAAGGCGATCAGCATGGCGAGGCTGGTGGAAAACGCGGTGAGGCCCGTGAGCAGCGCATAGAAGAAGACGGAGAGCATCATCATGCGCTTGCGGCCGAAATAATCCGCGAGCACGCCGCCGGCTAAACCGCCGATGCCCCAGCCCAAGAGCGTGATGCCGATGGCGACGCCGCCATAGATGGCGGCGTTCGGGGCTTGATCGGCGCGAAGCAGCGTGTGGAGTGCCGCGGGGAGCGCGACGATGAGCCCGAAGGCTTCGTAGCCGTCGAAGATCCAGCCGAGATAGCTGCCCCAGAGCACGCGCCAATGCTTGGCGGTGAGCCCCGCGTACCATGGTGTGCTGCGCGTCCCGATCGCGTTCACGGACATGGGGCGCTCCGTGTACGGATAATGTCCGCGCACTGTGCTTCCCCCTCACCCGCGAGAGATGTCGCTGCGCTCCATCTCTCGCGTCCTCTCCCCCTGAGGGGGAGAGGGGAAATGAAAGCAGCGCGGAATAATCCCCCTCTCCCCCGCAGGGGGAGAGGGCAGGGTGAGGGGGTGGCGAAGAGTTCAGTGCACGGCATCGCCATCATGTCGGTTTTCGCCGCTGCGCGAGTTTCGCGCCGGTTTCGAAAGAGCGGCCAGTGACGGCGAGCTCGGCTTCGGAGGCGTTTTCTTCCGTCCACGCGCTCAAAGGATAACCGTGCCAGGGCGTCTTCAAGTCGAGCGAGGGCAAAGAGAGCGCTTGCCAGCGCGCGAGCGCACGCTCCATGAAATCCTTCCGCGGCAGCGACACGGGTAAGTACGGATGCTCGCGGCAAGCGTTGATGAGCATCGCGGACGCGCCTTTGCCGTCGGGGTAATTCTCGTCCGGGCCCGGCGTCACGGAGGGATCGAGCCGCGGGACCTTGCCGCGGATGATCTCGACGTCGCGGTGCGGTTGCATGGAATAGGAAAGCGCCCATAGAACCGCGTCAAAAGAATCGGGATCGACATCCGCATCGACCGCGATGAAGATTTTCCCCAAGGACGGATCGAAGGCGGCGGCCGCGCGCAGTGCCTGCCAGGGCTGACCGATCGCCGGGTTCTCGAGCTGGATCACGAACATCATGTTGCAGCTCGCCATCTCGTAGGACGCGACCTTCTTCACCGACGGAATATTGCAGGCGCGCTGCAAGTGGTTGAGATAGATCGCGTCGAAGGCGGCCTTGCGGATGACCGTGCTTTCGCTCGGCGGGAATTCGCTGATGATGCCCTGATATACGGGCCGCGCGCGCTGCGTGATGGCGGTGACCTCGAAGATCTTCTCCATCTTGCGCGGGCCCAAATAGCCGCTCGCTTCGCCGAAGGGCGCTTCGGGCTCGAGCAGATCGGTTCGGATGCGGCCCTCGATCACGATCTCGGCGTGTGCCGGAACGAGCGCATCGAAGGTCTCCGCGCGCACGACCTCGATGGCCGCGCCATTGAGCGCACCGGCGAGCCCATATTCATCGACGCCGTAAGGCACCTTGCTCGCGGCGGCTAAAAGCAGCGCCGGCGGTCCGCCGATGAAGACTGCGGCCTCGAGCGGCTTTCCCATGCGCCGCGCCTTCTCCCATTGGATCGCGAGATGCTGGGTCGGGACGTCGGTGGCGCAGCCGATGCGATCTTCTCCCTTGATCATGCCGCGATAGATGCCGAGATTGTACGAACCGGTCTCGGGATCGCGCGTCACCCAGACGCCCGCGGTGATGAAGGGCGAAGGGTCAAAGCCCGGCGTCGAGATCAGATGGGGAAAACGGTCGACGCCGCCTTTCAAATCCGGGGCTTTCAGCACGATCTCTTTCACCGGCGCGTCGCGGACCTCGCGCGGCTTTATGTGATTGCCGTGTGCTTTGGCCCAATGCGACGCGATCTGCTCCGGTTCGACGGAAAGTGCCGCGGCATAGATGGCGCGCGAGCTTCCCAAAGCGCCGAGCACGACGGAGGAATCGAATGTCCGGCCGCGTGCGTCGGTCACGTTGCGGAACCAGAAGGCTTTGCGGTCTTCTTCTTTCAAGCCTCGGAACTGGAGGCGGACGAGGGGGACGAGCTCGGTGTCCTTGCACACCGGCTCATCCACGATGTGCAGGAGCTTTTGGCGCGCCAGCGTATCCAAATAATCGCGGAGATCGCGGTAGGACATTAGCGTTGTCGCTCGCGAGCAATCACTTTTGAGCGCCGGTACCTCGGATATGGTTCGCGAACACCGACGACGCGCGAAGACCCCCCTCTCCCTAGCCATCTCCCCCTGCGGGGGAGAGGGGACACAGAGCCAAATCCCCTCGCCCCCGTAGGGGGAGAGGTCGC
>DASQHF010000147.1:0-15337 GCA_035632215.1 Micropepsaceae bacterium
AAGTCAGGTAAAGCAGCATTCCAGGTACGAATCCTGCCTCGGCAATGCCGAGGAAAAATCGCATGACAGAAAGGCTGACAGGGCCCCGGGCGAATGCGCAAGCCGCGGAAAAGGTGCCCCAGGCCGCGAGAATACAGAACACCGCCTTTTTAACGCCGATCCGATGAAGAATGACGTTGGCCGGCAAATGAAAGCCGCAATAGCTGAGGGCAAACACTCCGGCAGCGAACCCAAAAGCGGCCGGCGACAAGGCCAGATCGGCGTTCATGGTGAGCGCCGCAAAAGCAACGTTCACGCGATCGATGTAGCTGACGAGATAGAGAAGCATGATGAACGGGATAAGCCGCCAAGCGCACTTAGCGAAGATCTGGTGTTCGCTCATTGGACACCCATGAACGTTATCCCGCCCCTAGAGTCATCCTCCGTTACTTCTTGCGCTCGACCACCCATTCGCAATGCGCATCGCCACGGACCATGTTCTTGGTGAGCTTGAACGTGAAGTTCGGGTTCAAACTTTCGGCAACGCCATCACCCCATCTTTGATGACCAGCGCTGCAAATGTCGAAGTCAAGGCCCTGTTCCTTCCATCTCTTGTGCCATGGGCACTGGGTGGTTCGCCCGACACATCTATCCTGGGTCGCTTCGACGACTTCAAAGACAAACTCCGGTCCCATCGATGCCTTTGCGTAGAGATGCGTGATTGCCTCAACATCTGCTGCGGTCTTGGTGGGCAGCTCAAAATTTTGGGCAAATGCTTTCGCTTCTTTAGCCGCTTCATGCCAGAGCGAGGCGTTGAACTCCTCGAGCTTCTTCTGCCCGAGGGCTTGCCTAAAGGCATTCGAGATCGCGATGTAAGCGCCTGTGAGGCTCTTCGTTGCAAGCTCCCACCTGGCGTTCTCCGGAACCTGTTCTATCCCTTTCGACATCGACTTCCTCCTGCGGTTAGCGTTTTCCGTTTGCGTGGCTGAATGTCAGAGGGAATCCCCTCATCAGCTTGTGCTGGTGGCTTACGGTGTGGTTGGTCAGATGCTTGGAAATGCAGCTAAGCGAGACGCTGACACGCACTGTCGGCAGGTGAGGCTGCCGCAACGAGGCACGCGATTTTATAGGTTGGAATCGCGAAGGGCCTCGGCCTTCGCAACGGTCGTAACGCTCGTCTTCCCCCTGGCCCTCGGAACATTACTGCCTGGGCACGGGGTATTCCAGGCGCTTGATGACCGTGGGGTTACCATGACTTGGACGCCGGTGACGGACCCATCTCCGCGAAGATCGACGATTGAGCGGATGCTGGGAAGAGCAGTTATCGGGGAAACCTGCTGTTTCCGAGTGATGCCTCCAACCGACGGCCTTACCGCCGTCTAGCTATCAATGTTATCGTCCCGGCTGCGTTCGGGGCGCGCGGGGGCATGGGAAGCTTCTTTGGGGAATTGAAGCGGCGGCACATCTACCGCGTTGCGGCGGCTTATGTCGTCGTTGCGTGGGTACTCCTGCAGCTTTTTAACAATCTTGAACCCATCCTAAAGCTCCCGGACTGGGTCGGACCGCTGGTCCTGGTCTTACTGTTGGGCGGCTTTCCGATTGCTGTGCTGCTTGCCTGGGTGGTCGAGGCTGCACCATCGAATGCGAACAAGAAGGGCAATAAGCCTACGGCCCCGGCAACGACTTCGACAAGAGTCGATTGGATCGTTGCCGGCGCGCTTATCACTGTCATAGCGCTCGTCTCATATCAGCAGCTTCTACCGGCCTCGCAGACGCGCACGGTGCAAGCGTCCGCGTTGGTTCGGTCTGCCTCGCAGAACGAGATTTCGATTGCCGTGCTTCCGTTCGCCAATCTCTCGGGCGACCAGAACCAAGAATTCTTCTCTGACGGGATGACAGACGAGATCATGACGTCGCTTGCCAAGGTGCCAAAATTGCACATTGTCGGGCGAAGCTCCGCATTCCAATTCAAGAATCAGAGCCGCGATTTGCGCGCGGTCGGGCAGGCATTAGGAGCAAGTCATGTAATCGAGGGATCGGTGCGTAAGTCAGGCGACCGGATTCGTATTACCGCCGAGCTTGTCCGAGCAGATACGGGGCTACAGGTTTGGTCAGAGAACTACGACCGACAGCTCACTGACGTCTTTGCCATTCAGGAAGATATCGCTCAGGCAATTGCCGGCTCTCTCAGTGTTCCCTTGGGATTGCGAGAGGGTGAAAGGTTGACGAAAAACCGCGCGAGAGACGATGCGACTTACGAGGACTATCTCCGCGCAAGATCTCTCATTCGGGCGCGTGGCTATGACAGACTCATCGAAGCCGGAAACCTGCTTGAGCGAGTGGTAGCTCGCGATCCCGATTTTGCGCCGGCGTGGAGCCAGCTAGCGCTCGCTTACGGGTATGCCCCCTTTTACGACGTCCGGTATATGAGCGGAGACTTCGAACAGTGGCGTCCAATCGTTGAAGCTAATCTGGCTAAGGCGGAAGCTGCGGCCAATCGTGCGGTTCAACTCGATCCAAAGAACCCAGAAGCATATCTCGCTCTAGGACTCGTCTCCGGGACAAAGGAAGATTACGTCACTGGGCAGGAGATGAACGGGCGTGCACTCGCACTAGATCCAGACAACCCCGACGTGCTTGTAATTAGTATGATCATCCTTGCCGATGGGGGCTACATAAAGGAAGCGCTTGGTTTAGCCCAACGCTTGCGCACACTGGAACCGTTCGTTCCCGCATATAACGCTATCGCAGCGTGGGTACTTGCGATGAATGGCCAGACCGATGTCGCCATCTCGATTTTGAAACCCCTTGCAACGTCAGGTTCCGGTTTGGGCAACCCCACGGCGAACCTTGCACGAATCTACGCAGCGCAGGGCCGATACCACGAAGCTTCTGAAGCTCTCGGACTTATTCCGGATGGCATCTACAGGGCGGAAATCTCGGATTTGGCGGCGCGGTTGATCCGTGAAGCGCCATCATCGGTCTTGCCAAATCCCGTTCCCCGGCTCGGCATGCTCGGGTTCGTCTACGAGTTCGTAGGTGCGTCTGACCATGTGCTCGATTATCGAGAAGGCAGTCATAAGGTCGGTAAGTGGTCGGCAGTTTACTATTATTGGACGGCACCTTATGCGAACGTCCGGAAAACCGAGCGCTGGAAGCGCCTTATGCGGGAGGCTGGATACTTGGATTACTGGCGCAAGAAGGGTTGGCCCGATCTCTGCCAGCCCACTACCGGCGACGATTTCGAGTGTAACTAAGCCATTTCGGAGATGACCGGTTCTCGCGAAAACCTTGCCGTCTCAAGCTCTACCCTGAACCGGCAGGTATGCGCCGCATAGCGGACGGTTTCAATGTAGCGTTGTACCCGGCGCACGGGCCGCGTCAGCGCCACCGGTTGCGGATTGTTTTAAGTTCGCGGACACGTCGCTCGATGGCCCGACCTCGTGGGTGGCGAGAGCCGCCCCTTCAACCGCGACGACCTGTTCCGCCCAGGCGCGGATCGACGTTGGGACGTTGAGCCCGTGTGCCTTGGCATTAAAAAATAGGGTCAGACACCTTTTGCTGACCATTTTGTTCAGACAAGCCGGGACGAAAAGGTATCCGACCCGAGCTTGTGGTCGTCTGTTGCCTCACTTGGCGCTTGGTTTGAGATAGATCGGCGCGAGCGCGGAATAGACGGCTTCGGGATCGATGATGCGCCAGCCGGCGGTCTTGTATTTCTCCGGCAACGCCGCGGGATCGACAAAGACGATGTCGAGTTCGCTCCCGTAACCGGCAGCCTGATTGCGGATAGGGTTTCCGTAATAGGTGGTCACGTTGCGGTAGGTGGTATCGCGCCGGTCGACGACGATCATTCCCTTCTGGCCCGACTTGCGCGCGACGCCTGCCGCGCCGAGAAGCGCCAGCTCCTCGACCATGGCTTGCGTCGCCGCATTGCCGCGGAAGCTGAACGTGGTGACGCCTTCGGCGTTCGGCTTGCCGACGAAATATCCGTCGAATCTCGGATTGGGATTGTTGGTGAACCAATAGGTGTCCTGCCGTTCGAAATCCGGCACCTTGTCGGCGTCTTCCGCCTCCGGCAGCACAGCAGCCATTTTGGCCGGGATGTCGTCGGGGGGGCCGACCACGACGGGCAGGCCGACGATCGGCGGCGGTGCCGGCCTTTGGGTCTCGGGGAATTGCGCATAGATGGCGTCGACAAGCTCGGCGGTCGCCGAATTGCGCGGGAGCGAGCTGACCGACTTCAGCGCCTCGTCGGCTTTGCCGTCCGCGACCAGGATGCGGAGCTCGACGATCGGCGCCCAAAGATCGATGGCCTTGTTGCCTTCGATAGCGGCCCGCGCGTGAATGTCGGTGAGGCCTTTATGGAGGGCCACGGCCGTGCGGTCCTTCGACTTCGAGGCCTCGAGCGGCGGGGGCGGCTGCGTGTCGTTGGCGAGCTTCGCCCGCGCATTTTCGACCGCGGCGCGCGCCTCGGCGGGCTTCCCCATCGCGGCAAGCGCATAGGCGTATTGGCACCCGCGCGCCGCCCAAAAGACTTGCGCGACTTCATAGTCCCGCCACTGGCGCTCGGCGGCCTCGCCGCCCGAAATGTTCAAGTTTCCCTGCTCATGGACCGGAGAAATCTGCGAATAGAGATCGGCGGCCTCGGTGTAATTCCGGGTGTTGAACGCTCTTAGGAAGAGGACGTCGACATTGGCCGGAACGAGCCGGGCGGAAGCCTGCATCGCGGTCATGAGGCCGGTCGCGCTCGGATTGGATCCAAGCGCGTAAAGCGCAGCGCCCGCCGTCTCTCGGTTATAGGGCCGCCGCAATAGCGCATCGAGCGCCAGTGCCTCGCCCTTCTGCTTGTCGCCGGAAAGGGAAAGCGCGTAGGCGCGAACGAAATCGACGCCCACCCCGAGACTGCGCGCGTAATAGGTCTCGGTCGATGCGGAAGCGGCGGCATCGGCAAGGTCGAGATCGGCAAGGGCCCCTGGCGCATCGTGAGCCTCGATCCGGTGGAGGGCGCGGGCGCGCAACAGGCTGACCTTGCGCATCCAATGTTTCTCGGGCAGAGCGTCGAGCGCGGCGTCGCAATTGGCTATTCCGTTGGAGGCCTTGGCCGGCGTGGCGCGTTCAACCGGCGTACGCGCCTTGACGAGGGCTTGCCGGCCAAGCTTCTCCCAAAAGCTTTCGCCCGTGGCGGTCATGCCATCGCCATATTCGGCCGCTTCGGCGTAACCGTCGCAGCCCTGGTATTGGGTGGGCGACGCGGAGGCCGCGATCGCGACCGGCGCGGCGATTGCCGCGAGCGCCAAGGCGGCCGTGGCGGACAACAAATATCGGCGGCTCTTAAGAGGCCTCATGCTTTTGCTCCTGGCGATCCGGTTCATAGCGGTGCACGCAGATAGCCGTGAACGTGGGGGCAGACATTGCCGTTGTCGCAGAGCATGCCCTTCACGATCGGCTCCAGCTCGTCTTTCAGCGCCCGCGCATCGAAGATTCGCGGCGGGTTGGCTCGGAGCGGCTTCATCAGCATGCGGATATTCCCGCCGATGCTCGGCTTGAATTGGACGTATTGGAGCATCGCGCCGGGTGCGGCCGAGATCTCGTAGAGCGCCGCGTTCCCTTGGGCGTTCATCCCTTCGGGAAGGGAGATCAAGCCAACGGGGGACATGATCTGGAATCCGTCATACCCCTTCTGAAGCGTCAGTTCCGCCGCGCGGTAGAGCCAGAAGGTTTGCACCGTTTCCCGCGTCGTGTATCCGTTGCCGGAGAATCCGATGAACCATGTGTCGGGGCCGGATTGTTGTTCGCTGTATCCCCCGCTGAAATTCCGAGACTGGTATTCCGTCGCGCAGCCGGCGAGCGCCGCACAAAGAAACGCGGCAAGGAACACGCGCTTTTTCATTCTTATGCCCCCTTTAAGACGCCGATTTGAAAATATCATTTTCGGCGATCCGCGAAAAGCAGCGGGCAGAGATCCCCCTCCGCTTCGCGCGAAAACGCGCTCAGCACCTCCCCCGTAAATACGGGGGAGGAAAATTTATCGCGGCGTGGGGAAGAAACGCAGTGCGGGGAGGAGAAATACGTAGCATGAGACGCCGGCGGGGATGATGGCGGCGACGACCGAGCCTGTTGCCTACGCCGGCGCTGCGGACGCAACCGCCTCTGACTCGAGACCGTAACCACGACGGCGATTCCGTCGAGCCTGACGAGCCGCCCTCGCTTCGATCCGGTTGGCTTTCTTTTCGAGTTCGCGCGCACAGGACTTCACGGCGCCGATGACGCGTGGATCGAACAGCGACGCGGCAAGAGCTCTGGAGCGGTTTGCGCGCGCGCGGAGTCTGCGTATTTCTTGCGCCGGCTCGCGAACCTCCGAAGGCACGGAGGTCCAGGTGTCGGCCTTTGTGGGCGCAAGACCGAATTCGAGCCAACGAGTCATAGGCACCTCCGTTTCGGAAGCCGCCCCCCGTTAGAGCATCGATTAAGGGTGGTTAATGAGACGTTACTCCGGTTGAGACAATTCTGAGACGGCGATGAGCTCGAGCTGTGATCCTAACGATCGCCGTCAGTCCATTTGAGGTCGCGCTCGAGCTCAGCCGCCATCTTGTCCCACTTCTCGGCGCTCAAGAGATAGGATTCCTGGATCGCGCCTTTGAACTTCGCGGCTTCGTTGCGCGCGTCTTGGGCCAAAGCGCGATAGCGTTTGGCGCGGGCAAGCGGCGGCAGATAGGAGAAATCCGACAAGGTGCACCGGCTCCCTGTGCCCCAAATGGAAGACGCGTCTACGTAGGCTAAAATTCCTCGAGCAAGCCTGAACCGCGATAGATCGATTGGCCAAAGCAAGAGCCCCGCGGGGGGAAGTGGGTGCGGGGCTCCGCTTACGCCGAAGGGGCCAGGGTCCTAACCCTCCCGGCAGTAAATCGGGCGCGAGCAAGTCTCTGGTTGCCCGGCGCTCCTATGGAGTGAGCTACGGCTTAGAGCGCGCCCGCGACACTCGTGAAGGTCGTGCTCAGAGACGTGCCGACGCTCGTCACCGCGGCAATGATCGCAACCGCAATGAGCGCCGCGATCAGACCGTATTCGATCGCCGTTGCGCCCAAGTCATCTTCGATAAAACCTGAAATAAATTTTCGCATGGTCCAGCTCCCGCGAAACAACGGCCCACACGGTAGCGCCGCGAGACGCGGCGCACAGTGGAAGGAGCCAGATGTCCTCACCGCGGCATTAACGGAAAAGACCGCATTCTGGATCGGAGAAGCACATCGGCCGCAGCCCAAAGGGAAAGGCTGAACCCGGGCTGCTTGCGTAGAGCGGGTCCTTTGAAGGCGGACTGCACCGCACAAGGGTTCGATCCCCGACCGCAGGAAAGCGGAGCCGGGGCGGCAGATGTCCCCCTCACCCGCGAGGGAACTCGCTTTGCTCGCTCCCTCGCGACCTCTCCCCCAAAAGGGGGAGAGGGAAGTTTGCCCCAGCCTTAAGAGCGAGCCAAACACCCTCGACCACACCCTCCATATTCGTCAGCACGGAATAGTTGGAGAATCGCAGGACACGAAATCCTTTCGATTCGAGAAATGCGGTGCGGGCCGCATCATAGTCTTGTTGCTCATCGGGCTGTTCGCCATCGAGCTCGACGATCAGATGTCGCTCGAGACAAACGAAATCAGCAATGTACTGGCCAATCGGGTACTGCCGCCTGAATTTGAATCCGCCGAGTCGGCGGTCGCGGACCATCCACCAGAATTTCTTCTCCGCGTCTGTCTGCCGATGACGCATGCGTTGCGTGTTCGAGCGCTGTAGCTCTCGCGATTTTCGGACTCTGACTGTCGCGGCGGCTACCACGGTGTGCGCCCTCACCCGAGTCCTCTCCCACTGGGGAAGAGGGAATGGAGTGGTTCTATCGCGGCATTCCGGTCGAACGATGTTTTCTTGTCGGCATTTTCAGGAATTCGCCGACTACCCCGCACCCGCGAGCTCAAACCTCCCTCTCCCCCATCGGGGGAGAGGTCGCGAGGGATGGAGCTTAAGCGACATCCCGAGCGGGTGAGCGGGAGCTTCGCGGACTCGCAAATGGGAACGGCTACGGCCGCGGGTTATTTCTTGCTCATCCAGCTGTAGTAGATCCAGATGGTGAAGAGGCCGAGGAAGCCAGTGGTGAAATTACCGGTCGGGCCGTCGAAGTAATAAATGCCGGTTTCGATAACGCAAAAGCCCAAGATGTACGGATATCTCTGGCGGAGAAACGAAACCAAATTGTTCAACATGAAGAGACCCTCGGGTCGTCGTATCCGCCGATCACTCGGCGGGCACGGGCGATAGATCGGCCTTCTTCTCGAAGAAGCGCTCGACCGAAGGGAAGGCTCTCGCGGCGAGCAAGATCTTCAAGTAATTGGGCTCGTCGGGGTAGCCGCCGGGGTGCCCGAGACGCGGGGGCGGGATCACGGCTCCCTTCTCGTCTTTGGGCAGATAGAGCGTTCCGAAAAGAACATCCCAGAAGCTGACGCCCACACCGAAGTTGCAGCCGTATCGAAGCTTCTCGTCGTCGGGAAACTCGGCGGAGTGATGCCAGCGATGCACTTCGGGCGTGTTGAAGAAATAGTTCAACCAGCCGCCCTTCATGTCGCCGCCGCAATGAGAAAAGTCTCCGTAGATGCCGAAGGTGCGCGCGATGACGATGGCGATCGGATTGAAGCCGACGATGCCGAGCACGAGCCCGCCGAGGATATTGCGGAGCACGAAATCGACCGGGTTGGAAAGGAGCACGTTCGAGATCTGGATATGGGTCACGCTGTGATGATAGCCGTGCAGCTTCCAAAGGAACTCGTTGTAGTGCTGGAAGCGGTGCATCCAATATTGCCAAAAGCTGGATAGGAGAAAGACCGCCACGACTTGCACCCACATCGGGCCCAGCTGATTGGAAAGCCCGAAGAGAAACCTGCGGCCCAAGAACGCGTTCGGAAAGTAGCGCAAGACCGGCACGACGATCGCAGCCATCACGGCGCCGGCGAGGAAGGTCTGGACGGCCGTCGACGTCAGATCTCTCCAGATCAAGTGCCGTTGAGAGACCGCGTGAGAGTAGGTGTAGACGCGTTCGATCGTGATCACGGCAAAATAGAGGAAGAACTGATGGTAGTAGGGGAAGGCCCGCGCGAAAGCGGTGTCCTTCACGAACCATGTCAGCGCCCCGAAAACGATCAGGAGGAAGGGCAACATGGCATAACGGGAAAATTCCACGAATGTCTTGGATGCCATGGCGCGCTGCCTGAGGCCTGTGGTTCCAGCAACGGCGCGGAGAATAACACCGCGTCGTTGGGGAGGAATAGGGCCCTTTGCCGTGGCTTTGGCCGGGAAATGGGGCGGTTCTGTCCCGGTTCCGCCGAACGGAGTCTTGTCCGTTGCCGCGAACTTCGGCGCCTCACGGGAGTTTCCTCCTCGCAAACCACTAGCGGAGGGTGAAGCATGTTCGAACGCCGGGCGAAGAACAACGAGATGACGGCGAGCATCGCCGTCGGGGTTGCGGCGCTTTTGCTCGCGCCTCTTCTGGTTCCAAAAGTGCGCCGGGGGGCGAAGTCCGTGATCAAGGGCGGGCGGAACGCTTATGCCGAGGCGATCACGAGCGTCGCAGCCTTGGGCGAGCTCATTTCCAAGGCGACGCCGTTCAAGAAGCGGGCGCGGAGCTTGCGGCTCCGGATCAGGACGCCTCATCGCAAGCGTGCCCGGTTGCGCCGGAAAAGCGCCGGGAAACGGGCTGCGTGGTAAGTCCGTCCGTCTTCGTTGAGAGAGCGGAAGGAACCGGCGTCTTCGTCGCGCGTTCGTTCGGACGGGTGGTCGGGATTGGGTGGGCTCTAGCAGCGGCGGAGGACGCTCGACCCATGTTGCAACAGATCATCCTGAACACGTTGTACCAGACCTTCACGCAGGCGCCGTTTTGGATGGGTCTCTTAGCGGGCTCGGCCGCGGGCATTCTGTGCGCGTCGTCGAGGGTGATGAAGGGGTAGCCCCTCGCTAACCGAATTCGTTTTCCGTCTGCGCGTCGGATGTCGGACGGATAAGATTCCGCACGACGAGCTCGTCCACCTCCAGCCGCTTGATCCGCGCTCGGCCGATGGTGAGCCCGCCGATGGCGACATAGCCAATCGCTAGCGCGCCAACGGCAAGGGCGCCGATAGCAAGCGCGCCGAGCGCAACGCGGGCGAGCTTGATGGCGACGGGTTCGGGGGCGTCGTGTTCAATACGGGACATACAAGCTCCGATCCTGTGGGATGCGATATTAGGCCATGCTAAAATTTTATGTCACGCGCCGTGCATCACCCCCTCACCCGCTCGGGATTTCGCTCCGCTCATCCCTTGCGACCTCTCCCCCATTGGGGGAGAGGGGAAACTCAGCTCAAATCCCCTCGCCCCCGTAGGGGGGAGAGGGCTAGGGAGAGGGGGGCCAAGGGCTGGGATCGATGAGCAGCGCCATTGTCGTCGGGGGTGGGCATAACGGGCTCGTTTGCGCCTTCTATCTCGCGCGCGCGGGCGTGAAGGTGACCGTGCTCGAGCGGCGTCCGGTATTGGGCGGAGCGGCAGTCACCGAGGAGTTCTTCCCGGGCTTCAAGAACTCGATCGCGAGCTACACGGTCTCGCTCTTGAATCCGAAGGTGATCGCGGATCTCGAGCTCGCGCGCCATGGCTTGAAGATCATCGACCGGCCGCTATCGAACTTCCTGCCCGTGAACGAACGCGAGTATCTGGCGGGGCCGTCGCGCGCCGAGATCGCGAAGTTTTCGGCCAAGGATGCGGACGCGGTCGGGCCTTATACCGAGCGGTTGCAGAGAATCGCGGATGTGCTGCGCACGCTCATTCTCGAGACGCCGCCGAACGTGACGACAAGCGGTTGGCGCGAGGCGCTTCCCGAACTGGTCAAGGGCTTTGGACTTGGCCGCCGGCTCGGCAAGCTCTCGCTTCAAGGAAAGCGCGATCTCTTGGCGTTGTTCGCGCAATCGGGCGGCGATTTTCTCGACGGCTGGTTCGAGTCCGATCCCATCAAGGCGCTGTTCGGCTTCGACGCGATCGTCGGGAATTATGCGAGCCCGTATGCCGCCGGTTCGGCCTATGTGCTTCTGCATCATGCGTTCGGCGAGACGAACGGCGCTAGAGGCGCATGGGGCCACGCGGTCGGCGGCATGGGCGCGATCACGCAAGCGATGGCCAAAGCGGCCCGCGAGAAGGGCGCGGAGCTGGTGACGGACCGCGCGGTTGCCGAAGTCTTGGTCGAGAACAATCGCGCGGTGGGTGTGCGCACGAAAGAAGGCGAAACGTTTCGCGCAGGGATCGTGGTTTCGAACTTAAATCCGCGGCTCCTGTTCACGCAGCTCGTGGATCGGCAAGCGCTGCCTGACGATTTCCGCGCGCGGATCGAGCGCTATCGTTGCGCCTCGGGTACGTTCCGCATGAATGTGGCCTTGTCCGAGCTGCCGCGCTTTTCCTGCCGTCCCGAGCCGGGGCTGCATCTTGCGTCGGGCATCATCATGGCGCCGAGCCTCGATTACATGGATCGCGCCTATCGCGAGGCGCGGGAATTCGGCTGGTCAAAGTCACCGATCATCGAAATGCTGATCCCGAGCGTGGTCGATGAGACGCTCGCGCCCAAGGGGAGGCAGGTCGCGAGCCTTTTCTGCCAGCATGTCGCGCCCGAATTGTCCGACGGCCGCTCGTGGGACGATCATCGCGACGAGGTGGCGATGGTGATGCTCAGCACCGTCGATCGCTTCGCTCCGGGATTCAAGAACTCCGTCATCGGGGTGCAGGCGCTCTCGCCTTTGGATCTCGAGCGGATGTTCGGCCTTGTCGGCGGCGACATCATGCATGGACGGCTCGACTTGGATCAGATGTTCAGCGCGCGGCCGGTGCTGGGGCATGGGAATTATCGGAGTCCCATCCGGGGCCTTTACATGTGCGGGGCAGGGACGCATCCGGGCGGCGGCGTCACCGGCGCGCCCGGGCACAATGCGGCGCGGGAGATTTTGAGGGATTTGCGGCGGGGGGTTCGTCCTTAGACGGACGGTTGCCCGCTCTCCCGCTCGCGATGTCGCTTTGCTCCATCGCTCGCGTCCTCTCCCCCGATGGGGGAGAGGGGAGTCTGAGCTCGAATCCCCTCGCCCCCGTGAGGGGGAGAGGGCTAGGGAGAGGGGGAGCGTGGGGATTATCGTCGTGCATCCCCACTGAACAACGGACATGGAGACGCGTCTGGGTTCCCTTCCCCTCGCACGAACCGCAAAGCGGTTCGCGCTCGGCCGGGAATGACATTATTTTTTTTAGACGGGCGTGCTGGGTAAAAAAATGGCGCGGGATGAGACCCGCGCCATTATCAATGGCCGGAAGAGAAACTTACTTGCCGGTGTAGTTGCCGATCAGATCGCCGACCGCCAGCACATGGCCTTTCATCGCATTCACGACCGTGTTGCGATCCGCGCCAGGCTGGAGATTCAAGTGCGCGTTCAGCGCGAAGACCTCGAAGTGGTAGGGATGCGTCTGGCCTGCGGGCGGCTTGGGACCGATATAGCCGATCTTGCCCGCGATGTTCTTGCCCTGCATGCCGCCATTGTCGAGCTTGTCTTCGGTCGGCATGCTCGAGGGCAGGTTCGTGACCGTGGAAGGGATGTCGTACACGACCCAGTGGACGATCGGGTCATGGCGGTTGACGCCCGAGTCTTCGGCGAGAACGACGAAGGACAAGGTCCCTGTCGGGCCGCGGACCCAGTCGATCGGCGGAGATACGTTGTCGCCGTTCTGCGTGTACTTGTCGGGAAGCGGCGCACCGCCGGTGAAGGCGCCGGAGGAAACGAGAAGACGCGTGCCGCTGCGGGCCTGGGCGATCTGCTTGGCGAGAACCGGAGGGCCGTCGCCGGCGGGAGCGCCTTGGGCAAGCGCTGCGCCTGCCAATCCGGCAAGCGCGAATGTCGCTATGGTGTTGCGCAAAAGAGTGCTCATTGGGCCTTTGTTCCTTGAAAGTTGCGGGCCGCGCTTATAGAGGAAAGTGTTGTCAAAACCAGCACGCTGTTGTTAAATTTTCCCAATGAAAGGTGGCCGTAAGGCCCTATGACTATTGTCAAATATGCACGCTAGAGAATTCAATCTCGCGCAGCAATTGTAAAATGTTTCGAGACTGTGTCCGGCCGAGTTCCCGGCGACAAACCGCGACAATCCCGACAAACTAAGTAGACTTTTCCGGCCGCATCTCGCTCGATGAATTGATCACGGCATGGAGGCTGCGGGCATAGTCGACGGCGCCCCTGATCTCCATCGAGGCAGCGACGCGGGCATATTCCTTGATCGCGAGCACCGCCGGCTGCGGCGCTTTCAAGATCTGGGCGCAGATTTTCTGAACCGCCGAATCAAGATTCGCAGCCGGCACGACATCGCTGACGAAGCCCATGCGTTCGGCCCGTTCGGCCGTCATCGTCGCCGTCGAGTAGGCGATGTACATCAGCCGCTTCGCGGTGACTTTGCCCAAGAGCGCCGACATGGCGATGGTCGGCATGATGTTCTCGGAAAATTCCGGCATCTGGAATTGGGCGGCATCGGAGGCAATGGTGATGTCGGCGCAGGCGGCAATCGCGCAACCGAAACCGAGCGCGCGGCCCTGGACACTCGCGATGACCGGAATCGGACAATCGCGGAAGGCGCCGTAGCAGTTGAACACGACGTCGCGCCCGCGCCGCACTTGGAGGGCCTCGAGCTTGGGCGCCGCGGCGCCGCGCGGTGCGATGCGGCCGACGCAGAAGTCCTTGCCTGCGCCTTTCAAGACCACGAGACGCGCACGCGCGGCCGCGCCTTGAAGCAGCGCGGCAAGCTCGCCGATGCCGGTGTCGTTGAGACCGTTGCCCTCATCGGGCCGGTTCAGCGTGATGGTGAGGAGGTTGCCGTCGCAGTGGTCGAGAATGTCGCTCATTTCTTTTTCCTTTTTGTGATCGCTGCATCGAGCGCCGCGGTCGAGGAACTTTTGTCCAAGCTCATCACCGCATCGATGATCCGGTCTGGATTCAATTGGGGCACGCTTTCGGTGAGGGCGCGGAATTTGTCAATTACGGCGGACTCGTCGAGCCCAGCGGCGGAAACCTGGGTCCCCCGCTTTCGCGGGGGAGGCGGGGAGGGGACATCGGCTGTGTGCTCGCGCCCATCGTTAAGCACGATCCGCATCGCGCACGGATAACCGTGTTCAGCGCGACGGTTCAAGTTGGCGTCGCGCTTGAGCGCGATCTTCGCCATCAGCGACCGGATTGCCGGATTGAGCCAGCGCTCGTTCTCGAACTGCGCGGTCCCGAGGCGGCCATCTTTCAGCGCGACGGCGATCAGGAACGGAAAGCTGTGATCGGCGGCTTCGCGCGATTTCGGATCTTTGCGTCCTTCGTCGTCCTGATGGCGGCGGATGACGCGATAGTCGGGCATCGTAGCCTCGACGCGCGCGATGCGGCCGATATGGTTTTTCACCGCCTTATGCAGCTGGATCGCCGCGGCGACCGCGCTCTGGGCGGTGTTGACGCAAGGATACATTTTCACATGCGCGCGCAGGATGGCGCTGCCGTCGATGGGCGCGCCTAGCGCTTTAGGCGAAGCGCCGGCGAATAGGTGTTTGAGCCCGCGCTCATCATCGAGGATCGTGAGCGGTCCGGTGACGCCTTGCTCGGCAAGGAGTGCGGCCTGCATGCCCGATTGCGCGACGAGCGCGTTCGCGATCGATTTGGAGGCGGAAATGTCGCCGCCGCGCACGATGTTGGGTGTTGCCGCGCGCGCGGCGCCGAGCGCGATGGCATGCGCAAGCTTTTCCGCATCTAATCCCATCAGCCGTCCGGCGATCGCGGGCGCGGCGAATCCTGAAACGGTCACCGTGTCCCAGCCGCGGGCGCGATCCATGAGACTTTGGAGACGCGCATAGACGTCGTAACCGGCGACGATCGCGGCGAGAACGTCCGCGCCCGATTTCTTTCGCGCGGTTGCTACGGCTAGCGCGGCCGCGATGTTGTCGCTCGGATGGCCTCCCGTCTCCGGCTCGCCGTTGAAATCGGAGATCAAGTAGTCGTTGAGATCGAGCACACGGATGAGCGTGCCGTTCATGAGCACCGCGCCGAAGATGTCGGTCTTCACGTCCATGCCGATGATCGGGCAGTCGCCGTCCGACCGCACGACATGCAGCACTGAGCGGGCGACAGGATCATCCAGCGCCGCGAAGGCGCAGCCGAGCGAATCCAGGAGCAGCAGTTTCGCTCGGGCAACGGCTGCGCGGTCGAGTGCGATCGGCGCCGTGAGAGCGCGCGCGAGCGCACCGACGCTCGTCGCGGTCCAGTCGCTGCGTGCTGTTTCTTTGGTCATCAGTCTCCCACCCCCTCAC